>JALOQC010000177.1 GCA_025453555.1 Myxococcota bacterium
GACCGTGAACACGCCGGGCGGGAAGCCCGCTTCGGTCATCAGCTCCGCCACGCGGCGGCTCGTGAGCGGGACCTTCTCCGAAGGCTTGAGCCCGAACGCGTTCCCGACCGCGATCGCGATCGGGTAGAGCCAGAGCGGGACCATGGCGGGGAAGTTGAACGGCGTGATGCCGAGCACGACGCCCATCGGCTCGCGACGGATCTCGCACGTCACGCCGCGGCTCACTTCGAGCACCGCGCCGTCGTCGAGGTTCTGCAAGCTCAGCGCGAACTCGATCACCTCGACGCCCTTGAGCACTCCGGCCGCGCCCTCGTCGACCGTCTTGCCGCTCTCGATCGCGGCGAGGTTGCCGAGCTCGTGGAGGTTCGCGAGGAGCAGCTCGCGGTAGCGGAAGAGCGCCTGCGAGCGCTCCTTGATCGGCACCGAGCGCCAGCGCTTCGCGGCGTCCTTCGCGACGGCCACGGCGCGCGCGACGTCGTCCGCGGTCGAGAGACCGACGGTGCCGATCACCTCGCCCGTGTAGGGGCTGACGATCTCGCGCGTCGTGCCGCTCGCGCGAATCAGCTCGCCGCCCACGAGGTTCCGCGCCTCGATCGGCGCCTTCGGGAGCTCCACCTGCTTCATCGATCCCTCTCCCCGCAGCCGCTCCGCGCGACCACGTCCGCCCCGGAGGGCACGAGACATCCGTCCCCTCGATCGTCGCGCGCTCGGCGCCGACCCCACCCGCGACCGAGCGCGGAGCAAGCGAGCGTGATCGCACGGTTGGGTCGCGTGTTTCAAGCGTGTATCGCGCTCGGCCGGAAGGTCGTGCGCGACCGTGACGCTTCGACCCGCGTCGGTGCCGGCCTCGGTCAGGCGGGATGCGCTCGACGTCGTCGCACGGAGGCCACGATCGGGAGGTGGTCCGATTCGCCGATCGGCAGGATCGCGATCGACACGATCTCGAGCCGCTCGTCCACGAGGAGATGATCGAGCTGCTCGCGCAACGACAGCGGTCCGATGCGCCATCGCCACGTCGCGGCGCGGCCGAGGTGACGAGCGACCGCGTCCTCGAAGCCGGCGTCGGCGAGCTCGTCGACCGAACCTCCGCGCGCTTCGTTGAGGTCGCCCGCGACGACCGTCGGAATCCCCGCGCGGGCCAACCGATCGAGGTGCGCGCGGACCTCGCGCGCGCGCGCGGACGGCGTCGAGAAGTAGCCGAGGAGCAGACTGCCGGAGGACGAGACCGGCGGCTTGAGGTGCAGATCGATCACTCGAATCGGTCCCTCCGCCGTCTCGATCGTCGCCGCCAGCGCGGGGAACCAACCGATCGCGGACTCGCTCCGGGTCACGTCGTGCATCGGAGGGCGCGAGAGGATCGCGATGCCGCCCGCGGGGAAGACGTCCGCACCGATCCAATGCTGGTGCGGGAAGCGGTCGCGCAACCGCGGCTCGAGCACCTCGCGCCAGGCGTCGCTCGTCTCCTGGAGCAAGAGCACGTCGACCTCGAGCGCGAGCACCGCGTTCGTCGTTTCGGCTTCTCCCGCGAGCCCGAAGTTCAGATTGTACGTCGCGACGCGGAGCGCGCTCGGATCGCTCGGCTCGCTCGTGCCGTACGCCGTCGGCGAGCTCCATTGATGGAGCACCGGGAACCCGAGGACCGCGGCGAGCGAGGTGATCGCGAAGAGCCGACGTTCGCGAGGCGTGCGCATGACGCGAGGAACGGGCGGCGGGGAACGCGGATTCCCGACGTGTCCGCTCTCGCGATCGAGGAGCACGTTCCTCGTCGCGGATGACCTGGCCGTGCGAGCTCGCACGTGAGCGTCGCGCCGTGCGAGCTTCACGTGAGGGAGCACGCCCCGAGTCGCCGGACGCTCGCGAGGCGCGCCGCGCGATCGTCAGGGTCCTCGAGCCGTCGACGAGCCGTCGACGAGCCGTCGACGTCGCACCGTCGAGTCTTCGACGGGCTCTCCCTCCGACGCGGTGAAAGTCCCGTTCGGTCCGAGGAATCGCGGGTCGACGGCGCGGCACGTGAGTTGCGTTGCGGCGCGGCCACAGGAGGATCCTTTGAACCGCTCGACATCGACCCACTCGACATCCCTCGTGACACGCCTCGCGTGCCTGCTCGCGATCACTTCGCTGCTCGCGTGCGGCGACGACGACACCTCACCGCTCGACTCAGGCCTTCCCGGCGAGGACGCGGGCGCCGACCGGGACGGAGGCGCGCCGGAGGACGCCGGAGACGGCGATGACGAGGACGCCGGCGGCGAGCTCGACGGAGGCACGAGCAGCCCTTGGACGCTCCTCGCGCATCCATGCGTCGGCAACCGCACCGACACCTTGTGGCGCGACGACGACGGCACGCTCTTCGTCGGATGCGGCACCACGACCGAAGGCGATCAGGGCTTCCACGTGAGCACCGACGACGGCGCGACGTGGGCCGCACCCACCACGACGCCGGCCGGGTTCTTCTCGACGTGGAGGGTCAACGACATCTCGCGGAGCGCCGACGGATTCCTCTACGTGGCCGGCATCGGGACGATGTCGCGACGCGTCGTCCGCGTCGACACCAGCGCGACGCCCTGGCAGCTCGAGGAGACCTTCAATGCCGGAAGCACGGTGGGCACCGCGTTCACGGTGGGTCGCTTTCGCCGCGCGGCGGATGGCAGCGCGATCGCGGAGTCGCTCACAGGAACCGACGTCGTCTATCGCGCCAACGACGATGCGGACTGGGAAGCGGTCGGCGAGTGGGGCGACTCGTTCGGTGGCCTGCAGATCCTCGATCTCGCCGAGCACGACGGCGAGTTCTACGGATGCGGCAGCACCATCTCCCAGCCGCCGTACCTCTTCCTTCCCGACGCGGATCCGGGCTTCGGCTTTCGGGTGTTCGATCTCGCCGGCGATGGGATCGGCGCGTACGTCGGCGAGATGTGGGGGCTCGCGGTCGACGCGAGCGGGCTCGTGGTCGGTGGCGTGGATCAGAACCGCGACGTCGGGATGATCTACGCGCGCGCTCTCTCGGGTACCGGCGCACCGACCGTGACCGACGTGTCGACGTTCTACCCGGACGATCCCACGTGGATCCGCGGGATCTGCCGAGACGGTGCGAACGTCCTGGCGGTCGGCGAGCTGAGCCGCGAGAGCGAAGGCATCGTGCTCTTCTCCGAAGATGGCGGAGAGACGTTCGTCGACGTGACGCCGGAGAGCAGCCCCGCCTCGCCGCTGCCGCCCCTGCACGAGTGCGCGTTCGCAGGCGCCGACGAAGCGTTCGTGGCCGGCGCGAACGGCGCGCTCTTGGTGTGGCGCCGATGAGCGACGGCCACGAGGCATCCGACGGATCGTGACGGTGCCGCGTCACCGTCGGTCGATCCCGACGGTGACGCGCGTCGCACGACGTTCGGTGGGCGAAGCGACGCTCGTCTGCGAAGGCGGCGTCCGGAAACGCCGGATCCGACGAACGGCGTGTGATCATCGGTAGGTGATCCGAACGTCGGCTGGTAGCGTACGAGCATCGACGCGTGAGATGTGCGTCGAGAGTCTTCGATGAGCCTCGCCCGGATCCCCGAACCTTCCGACGCCGATCTCTGGAACGCCACCGCGCGAGTGCTCGAGGCCGTGCGCGACGCCGCCGATCCGCGAGAGCACCTCGACGCGGGGCTCGACGCGGTGGTGCGCGAGCTGGGCGCGGACCGCGGGTTTCTCGTGCTCGGCGACGGCACCGTGCGCAGCGCGCGCGGACCGCTCGGCGCGCTCGACGAGAGCGAGCGCGAAGAGCTCGGGCGACGGCTCGTGCGCGAGGCGTGTGCGAGCCAACGACGCGTGTTCTGGGATGCGGCGGACGACGACGCCCCCGGTTCGCTCGGAGAGCTCGGCATCCTCGCGGCGATCGCCGCGCCGGTGCGCGTCGGCCCCGCGACGGGCGCGCTCTACGTCGACGTGCGCGAGGTCGGCAAGAGCTTCGGTGAGGCCCACGAGCGCTTCGTGGACCTCGCGGCCGCGCTGCTCGAGCCGCTCGTGCGCGACGTGGTCTGGGTGGAGGCACGCGAACGCGAGCTCGAGCACGCGCGGGAGGTCCCGCCGGTCGGCGAGCTGCTCGCGTCCCCCGCTCTCGAGCCGCTCGCGGCGCAGGTTCGCCTCGCGCTGCGCTCGGACCTCAACGTGCTGATCCTCGGCGAGTCCGGCTCCGGAAAGACCCTGCTCGCGCAAGCGATCGCGCGCGCACGTTCGGGACCGGTGGTGCGCGCGACCCTCGGATCGAGCGACGATCTCAACACCATCACCTCCGAGCTCTTCGGCCACGTCCGCGGCGCCTTCTCGGGCGCGGCGCGTCGGCGCACCGGCCTCGTCGAGCACGCCAACGGCGGCACGCTGATCCTCGACGAGGTGCTCGATCTCCCGCCGCACGCGCAGCAGCTCCTGCTCGACCTCACGCAGTTCGGCACCTACCGCCCGCTCGGCGACGACGCTCGCGAGCCGCGCCGCGCGACGCTGCGGATCCTGGCCGCGACCAACGGCGATCTCGAAGCCGCGATGGCGAGCGGTCGGTTTCGCCGCGACCTCTACTACCGGCTCGCGGGGCACGTCGTGACGGTCCCACCGCTGCGTGAGCGACGCGCGGACTTGCCCGTGCTCGCGGAGGCGATCCTGCGGCGCTTCGATCCGGCGCGCGCGTGGCACCTCTCGCTCGGCGTGCGTCGCGCGCTCACGTGGGGAGAGCACGCGTGGGTCGGGAACGTCCGCGAGCTCGAAGCGGTGGTGATGCGCGCCCGCGCCCGCGCGCTCGAGCACGCCCCGAAGGAAGCCGAGCACGTGCTGGAGCTCGCGCACTTCGGCGAGGACCTCGGTCCGCGCCCGGAGCGTCCAGTGCGCCCCGAGCCTCCGCCCGAGCGCGAAGAGACACGCGACGTGGTCGAGCGATGGGCCGCGCTCGAGCGCGCCCGTGAAGCGCTCGCGGACGAGGAGCGCTCGATCCTCCACGACGCGTTGGCCGAAGAGGACGGAGTCGTGAGCCGCGTCGCGCGCCGACTCGGGGTGCCGCGTACCTCGCTGCTCCATCGAATCCAGCTCCACGACGTCGGCGCGCGCGCGCGTCGCGAGCCCGAATAGTGTCCGCCGATCGCGAGCCCCGCTCTTCGTCGCGCCTGTCCGAGTCGTCGCGCCAGCCCGAGTCGCCGAGCCAGCGAAGGTCGAGCCAGCCCGAGTCGCCGAAGGAGTCTTCGAGACTGCCTGCGCGCTTCGAGCGCGCGTCCGAGGTCGGGCGTGGGAGCTTCGGCGAAGTCTGGCGCGCGTTCGATCGCGCGCTCGGGCAGGAGGTCGCGATCAAGCGGCTGCGGCACGTGGAGCCGCGCACCCTGCGCTCGCTCAAGCGCGAGCTCGAGGCGCTCGCCGATCGACGGCACACGAACCTCGTCGCGGTCCACGAGCTCTACGGCGACGAGACGGGCCTCTGGCTCGTGATGGAGTGGATCCCGGGAGCGCCGCTCGACGCGTGGGCAGGCGCGGACCCCGAGCGCTGGCGGCACGCGCTCCCGCAGCTCGTCTCGGGCCTCGAGGCGCTCCACGAGCTCGGCTTCGTGCACCGCGATCTCGGCGGAGAGAACGTCCGCGTCACGCCCGAAGGGCGCGTCGTGATCCTCGACCTCGGGCTCGCGTCCCCGCGTGGCTTCTCCGACGCCTCGCTCGGCCACCTCCACGCGGTCGCCCCCGAGCAGCTCGCGCGCGCGCCCATCGAGCCCGCCGTCGATTGGTACGCGCTCGGCGCGATGATGTTCCGTGGCCTCGCGGGCCGACCCCCCTTCGAGGGCCGAGGCGCGCAGGTGCTCGCGAAGAAGCGCGCGCACGATCCTCCGTCGCTCGCGGAGCTCGCGCCGAACGCGCCTCCCGATCTCGTCGCGCTCGCGGACGCGCTCCTCGCGCGCGATCCCGCGGTGCGCATGCAGACCGCGACGCCGCTCCTTCGCGGCTTCGGCGCCCACGCGTCGCCCGAGCCGCCCTTCGCGGGGCGCTCACCGGAGCTCGCTGCGCTCGACGCCGCGCTCGCCGGCGTGGAGGCGCGGGGCACGCGGCACGTGCGGCTCCTCGGTCCGTCCGGCATCGGCAAGTCCGCGCTCCTGCGGCGCTTCGTCGAACGACACGCCGCGTTCTTCGGCCGCGCGCTCGAGACCCACGCCTACGCCTTCGCAGGCCTCGACGCGATCGTCGAGCAGCTCGTCGACGCGTGCCTCGACGTCGACCTCACCGAAGCCGAGCGCGACGCGCTCGATCGTGTGCGGGGCCTCGAACGCGGGCTCGCGGCCGATCCGCAGCGCGCCTTCGAGCTCGCATCCGACGCGCTCCGGCGCCTGCTCCTGCACGCGCAGGGGGAGGGCGCCTCCGTGATCGCGATCGACGACGTGCAGTGGCTCGATCGCGACGCGAGCCGTCTGCTCGACGCCGCGTTGCGTGATCCGTCCGCGGCTGACCCCGCGGACCCAGCTCGACCACGCGTTCGCGTGCTCCTGCTGACGAGCGCGCGCCCGGGCGACGACACCTCCGCGATCGATCGGTGGGCGACTCCGTCGGTGATCGACGTCGGGCCGCTCGATCTCGACGCGCTCGAGACCCTGGCAGGCTCGCGGGTGGAGGCGGAGCGACTCGCGCACGCAACGGGCGGCGTCCCGCTCTTCGCGGTGACGATGGCCCGCGGAGCGGTCGGCGCCAGCCTCGAAGAAGCGCTCGCCGCGCGCGTCGCTCGGCTACCGGTCGCGGAGGCACGCCTCGCATCGTTGCTCTCGATCGCCGGGCGTCCGCTCTCGCGCGCGCTCCTGCTCGACGCGGCCGCGCGCCTCGACGTTCCGAACGGCACGACCACGCTCCGAGGGCTGCTCGCGGAGCGTCTCGCACGGTCGCGCACCGACGATCAGGTGCGCGTCGAGCTCCTCCACGGCGCGCTCGCCCGCGCGGCGCGACCGGACGACGCGCTCGCTCCTTCGCTCCACGCCGCGCTCGACGACGCGATGGAGGCGCTCGCGGTCGACGAGCCCGAGAGCCACGCGCGCCACGCGCTCGGCGCGGGTCGCACCGCGCGCGCGGGGGAGCTCTTCGAGCGCGCCGCCCATCGCGCGCACGACGCGCTCGCGTTCGAGCACGCGGCCGCGCTCGCGGAAGAGGCCCTCGCGTGCGTGTCCGAGCGCGCTCGCGTGCTGCACGAGCTGCGTGGTCGAGCGTTGGCGGCGGCCGGTCGAAGCGCCGAGGCCGCGCTCGCGTACGAGAACGCGCTCGACGGACGTCCCGTGGATCCCAGCGTGCCCGAGACGGTCGATCTCGCGCGTCGTCGCGCGGAGCAGTGGCTCCACGCGGGGCGAATGGCCGAGGGCTACGTCGCGCTCGACGAGCTCCTGCGCGCGGTCGGCCTCGCGCTGCCGTCGCCGCGTCTCGGTGTCGCGCGGCTCGTCGGTCACCAGCTCCGCATGCGGTGGCGCTTGCCTCGGCACCGCGGTGAAGACCCGCGGCTCGATCACCTGCGCCTCGACGTGTGTCACTCCGTCGGCGTCGCGCTCACCAACGTCGACAGCTTCCGCGGGGCGAGCTTCGTGCTCCGCGCGGTGTGGATGGCGGAGCGCGCGGACGTCGAGCGCTTCGCACGCAGCCTCGCCTTCGTCGCGGCCTACTCGTGCAACGGCGGCCGACGCACGGCCGCGCTCGCGACGCGTCTGATCGAAGGCGCCGCCGCGGTGGCGCACGATCCCTTCGCGTCGGCGATGGTGGAGGCCGCGCGCTGTCTGCTGGCGTTCCATGCGGGCCGCTACGACGAGAGCCTCGCGCGCGCGACCGAGATCGAGGCGCGCTTCTCGGCGATCGCGGGCGCGGTGCGCGAGCGCGTGACGGCGCGCATCTACCGCTGCGCGAGCCTCGCGATGCTCGGCGAGTGGGAGGCGCTGGAGGAGGCGCGCGCGCAGCTCCGGCGCGACGGAGAAGCCCGCGGCGATCGCTTCGCGCTCGTCAACGTCGGCAGCGGTCCGCTCAACGTCGGATCCCTCGCACGCGGCGAGCCGAGTCGCGCCAGAGACGAAGCCGAAGAGAGCTTCGCGCAATGGACCGACGTCGCGATCACGGTGCAGCACGCCTTCGATCTGCTCGCTCAGGCGCGCATCGATCTCTACGAAGGGGATGCGGAGCGGGCGATCGCGCGCCTCGACGAACGTGTGCCCTCGATCCGACGCGCGTTCCTCTTCCGGATGCCCTTCGTCGCAGCCCACATGGCCGAGCTGCGCGCCCGCGCGGAGCTGATGCGCCCGGCTCCAGACGAGCGTCTGCTGCGTCGCGCGATCGTCGCGCTGCGTCGCGAGCGCGCGACGTGGATCGATCCGATGGCCGACGTGATCGAAGCCGGGCTTCGACGTCGACGCGGGGAGACCGAGTCTGCGGACGAGCTCTTCGCGCGCGCGATCTCCCGCTACGCCGCGCACGGGATGGCGGGTCACGTGGAAGCCGTCGAGGTCGCGGCAGGAGCGGAGCGCACGACGCGGCGCGCCGCCGATCCCGAGGCGTTCGCGCGCGCGTTGGCGTTGCCGCGCACGTGATCGCGCACGCGTCGGCGTGGCGCGCGTGATCGCGAACGCGTGTCGGCGCGCGTTGCTCTTGCGAGGGCGTGATCGCGAACGCTTGTCGGCGCGCGTTGCTCTTGCGAGGGCGTGATCGCGCGACCCGCTCAGCGCGGCGGGTCCCAACCGTCGCGCGCGTCCCAGTCCATGCAGAAACGCGCGTTGATCTCGCCGATCGTCCGCAGCGCCGTGGTCCCGCTCGGGGTGCGCCACTCGTAGGCGTCGACACCGAACGGCCCGAAGTAGCCGAGCTCCACGAGCGCGCGACCCACCCGCTCCGTCGCCTCCACCACCGCGCGTTCGAGCCCGGCGGGTAGGGGCACCACACGCGAGGTCACCCACGCGCGTTCGACGAGGATCTGCTCGCGCACGCTGGTCACGACGACGCGGGAGCCCACGATCCAGGCGTGGATCGTCAGCTCGCGCAGGAGCTCGACGCGCGGCTCGATCTGCAAAGGGCCGCGCCGCAGCGACGCCACGATGAACGCGCGATCTCCGTCGTCGAGACGGCCCGGCTCGATCGGTCGCTGCCCACGTCCCGCCATGCCGAGCTCGCGCTTGAGCAGCCAACCGCCGGTCGGGCTCGGACGCGCGAGGTGCGCGAGCACGTCGTCGCGCGTGGCGAGGCTCGCGGCAGCCGGGAGCTCGTCGGGCGCGAGCGCGTGCGCGAAGGCGCGTCCGTTCGCGCGGCGCAGCACCTCCATCGAAGGAGCCGGTGGGGCGACGTAGCGAGCGCGACGAAGGGCGGCGAGCGAGCGCGGCGTCGGACACCACGCGCGCGGCTCGGCGCGGTTGCGGTTGGGGAGGAGCTCGCGCTCGCGAACGTCGTCGCCCGCGTCGTCGTCCGCGTGGTCGCCTGCGTGGTCGCCTGCGTGGTCGTCCGCGTCGAGCTCGTCGTCTGCGTCGAGCTCGTCGTCGTCGTCCGCGTCGAGCTCGTCGTCGTCGAGCTCGTCGTCGTCGTACTCGTCGTCGAGCTCGTCGTCGTACTCGTCGCCGTCCTCGCCCACGTCGACGGGCGCGGGCTCGCGCAGATCCAGAGGCCCCTCGCGTCGGCCACACCACCCGCGGTGGATGAGCCCCTCGAGATCCACGACGAGGTCGCCCTTCGGCAACCCCGCCGCGAACAGCCGCGTCAGCCGCGCGTTTCGCTCCTGCATCCCGCGGCTCGGCGTGTACCCACGCAGCACCGAGAGCTCGTCCTCCGCGTCGAACGCGAGCACCCACGCGCGTCGCTTCGTTCGGCTCACGTCGGCTCCCACGCCTCGAGCGCGTCGAGGAACGCGTCGTCCATCCCCGCCCGCGCGCGCCGCTCCCGATCGAGCGGCTTGCCCCGCAGCACGAGCGGAGTGATCGGCGCCGGCAAACGCGCGCGCCAACCCTCGAGCGAGAGCGGCGCGTCGGTGAAGCGCGCGAGCCACGTCGTCGCGAAGCGCACGTGCGCGATCTCTTCGTCACCGACGCGGTCTTGGAGCGCCGCGCCCTCGTGATCGCCGGCGTCGCGAAACGCCGCCGCGAAGCGTCGCGTGTGGTCGAGGTTCGCGCCCTCGAAGCCGACCCCCAGCAGCGCCACGAACGACGCCGGATCGTCCGCGCTCGGCACCCGCTCCCAGAACCAATCGCGCACCGGGAAATCACCCACGCGGTGCCCGAGCCTCTCGAGATGCGCGGCATAGAGCGCGAGGTGTCGGATCTCGTCGCGCGCGACCCGCAGCAAGCCACGGCGAAACGCGGCGTCGGTGTCGGCGAAGCGCAGCATCGCGCGCAGCAGCAGCTCCGCCGCCTGCAGCTCGTGGTGGAAGAACACGTGCAGCAGCTCCGCGCGCTTCTCGGGTCGCACGAGCGCGCTCGGCTTCGGCGTCTTCGCGCGCCGCTCGATCGCACGCAGCTCCGGCGGTCGACCTGGCGTGTCGAGGCGACGCGTGATCGGCGCGTCTTCCCAACGCTCTGGCGGCGGAGGCGGCGCGAGCTTCTGCTCCAGCGTGTCCGCGAGCACGTAGTCCCACGCCCACCGCTCGACCGTCCCCTCCTCGGGCGCCGTCGTCTCCGCGACCACGCGCGCACCTGTACCTCCGTCGGTGACCGGCGCGTAGCCGATCGCACCGACGGGGCACTTCGCTTCGCGTGCTCGAGAGGCACCGTGTTCGCGGGACGGCCTGCTCGCGGGGCGGTTCGCGCGCGCCCGCCAAACGGCGACCCCACGCACGACACACCTGCTACCGTCCGCGGCAAGGAGCTCCCTGATGAAGCCTGGCTCGCTCGGTAACGGCGCCCTCTGGGGCCTGATGTTCCTCGGTGTCGCGGTCTCCGCGGCGGCCTCGCTCGCGGGGCCGTGGTTCGGCGGCTTCGTGACGCTGCTCTTCGCGTTCCTCTCCACCTTCCTGACGCAGAGCAGCCGCCTGCTCGCGTTCGGCGCGTGGACCCTCGGCTCGATCCTCGCCGCGATGCTCGCCTTCTTCGTGATCGGCGGCCTCGTCTCGCGTGGCATCGAGACGGGCGTGAACGTCACGACCGCGGGCGATCCCGCCGCGCAGCGCATGGCGGAAGGCGCGAGCAGCGTCGTCGGCGGTCTCGCGGGTGCGTTCTTCGCGATCGTCGCGTTCTTCGTGAGCTGGATCGGCAGCTTCATCGGCTTGTTGGTCGGCGCCGCGATGCGTCCGACCCCGACCATCGAAGTCCCCCCGCCGCGCGTGAGCTGACGGCACGGGCTGCACACCTGAACGTTCGGGCCGGTCGGAACGGAACGCGCAGCCCGACGCGCGCGAGCCGAGGGCGCCGCGAAGTGCTACTCCGTCGCCGCCATGCCGTTGCCGATGTTGGGCCGAGCGCCCGCCGAGAAGCTCGAATCCGCACCGTTCGCCGAGGCGATCGTCGACCCGACCGTCGGCGCGCACGTGGATTCGAACGCGGATCGTGACGCGACGGACGCGCACGAGACGGAGACCACCTACCGCACGCACCGGCGCTTCGATCGCGCGGCGCGGCTCTTCGGAGAGCGCGGGCTCGCGCGGCTCGATCGCGCGCGCGTGATGGTGGTCGGCGTGGGTGGCGTGGGGAGCTTCGCCGCCGAGGCCCTCGCGCGCTCGGGCGTCGGCACGATCGTGCTCGTCGACTTCGACAAGGTCTGCATCACGAACACCAACCGTCAGCTCCACGCGATGAAGGGCACGGTCGGCAAACGGAAGGTCGACGTGATGGCGGAGCGTCTGCGGCTCGTGCACCCCACGAGCACCGTCGAGGCGGTGCCGGAGTTCTACGCGGAGGCCACGAGCGAGAAGCTGCTCGCGACGCGCCCCGACTTCGTGATCGACGCGATCGACAACCTCACCGCGAAGGCGCACCTCGTCGCGACCTGCGTCGCGCAGGCGATCCCCGTCGTCAGCTCGATGGGCGCGGCTGCCCGCCTGGATCCCACGCAGATCGAGATCGCGGATCTCGCGGAGACCCAGAAGGAACCGTTCGCGCGCGCTTTGCGGAAGATCCTGCGCCAGAAGTACGGGTTCGAGTTCGACGCGCCGATCGGGGTGCCCGCGGTTTTCAGCCGCGAGGAGCCGCTGGAGCCGATCGCACCGAGCTACGACGAAGGCGTGGGCTTCCAGTGCGTCTGCCCGGGCGGCAAGAACGGCCTGAACGACTGCGACCGCAAGGCGCGCATCGACGGAACGGCGAGCTTCGTGACGGGCGCGTTCGGGCTCGCCGCCGCGAGCGTGGTGGTGCGTGGGTTG
>JALOQC010000178.1 GCA_025453555.1 Myxococcota bacterium
CGCGTCTTCTTCACGCGCCCGGTCGTCGGATCGATCTCGGTCGTGCCCTCGCGGATCGAGAAGAGCAGGAGCGCCATCGCGATGCCGCCGTGGAAGCCGTGGTGCGCCATCACGGAGACGTCGGCGCGCCCGAGCATCTCGCTGTTGAGGAAGTACACGAGCATCGGCAGGTTCATGCCGCCGAGCTCGCGCGGCACCGCGAGCCCGTGCAGATCGAGCTCTTTGATCTGCGCCATGATCCGATCGAGCTCCTTCGGGAACACGACCTCGCCGTCGTCGCCGAGGTGCACGCCCTGCGCGTCGATCGCGGCCGCGTGCGGCGCGATCTCGTTCGCCGCGAGCTCGCCGACGAGGTTCATCACGTCGCGGTAGAGCTCCTTGGCCTCGGTGAGATCCTTTGGCCCGTCCTGATCGACGAAGCGCCGCTCGGTCAGCTCGACCACGCGCGACCAGTCGATGCCCTTCTCCACGTAGAACTGGAGATCCGCGTTGTCCTTGTAGAAGTTCGCCATCTGCTCACCCCGCTCCGCGCCCGCGGTGTCCGCGCACGCTCCATCCGCGCCCCTCGCGTCGCAAGCGACGAGGGCGCCCGCATCATTTGTTTCGTCTCGAGCCCGTTCGTTCGCCGCGCGCGCTCTCGGAACGCGCGCTCTCGGAACGCGCGCCCTCGGAACGCGCGCGCTCGGAACGCGTCGTCCGGCTCGGGTCCACGAAGAGGCCCGCGCGCGCGAGCCGCACGAGCTCCTTGGCCATCCGCTCCCGCGTGACGTTCGAGCGGCCGCCGAGCGCGGCGCCCATCGTCTCCATCACCGCCACCCCGCCGACGACCAGGTGGATCACGTGCACCGCGTAGGCTTCGACGTCGACGTCGGCGTGCACGAAGCCGTCGCGCCGCGCGCGCTCGAGCTGGTCGCTCACCACCGCGACCCACGGCTTCACGTGTTTGACGAGCATGGCGCGCAGCTCGGTCGGTCGATCGAGCACCTCGCGCAGGAGCAGCCGCGCGCGATCCGGATCTTCGAGGAAGAAGCTCGTGAGCGCGTTCATCACGCCGTCGAAACGATCTTCTTTGGCGGCCGCGACGAGCAGCCCGGGCAAGAGCTCGTTCCAGCGCGCGAGGATGCGTTCGAGCACCGCGTCGCGGAGCAGCTCCTTGGACGCGAAGTGATAGAGCAACGACGGCTTGCGGATGCCCACCGCCTCCGCGATCGCCTGCACGGAGGTGGCGCCGTAGCCCTGCGCCGCGAAGAGCCGCGTGGCCTCGTCGAGGATCTGATCGCGCACGCTGGAGGTCTTGTCGCCGTCGGGCATCGTCTACCGCTGTCTACCGGTCGGTCGCCATCTGTCTACCAGATGGTAGAGAGTGCGCAAGCGGGAGGACGAACGGGCGCGGTCGGAGGCCGCGTGGCGCGCTCCGGGACGCCAAGGTACAAGCGCCGCCGCGCGTGGTTCTTCCGGTCCGCGGGGTCAGCCGCGGACGGTCGGACTTGCCCCGGCGGGGCATCCGGCGCTTTCATCCCGCTCGCGAGGGGCTGCCCCCAGAAGATTGCGGCCCGAAGATCGCGGCCGACGAGCCGCCAGGCGGCGAGCCCGCCCAGGAGTCACGATGTCCGAGACCGTCGTTTGGAGCTTTCCGACCCGCATCCTCTTCGGCGCCGGGTCGGCCGTGCGTGTGGGCGAGGAGCTGAAGGCGCTCGGCAGCAAGCGCGCGTTCGTGGTCACCGACGCGGGCGTGCGCGGCGCCGGGCTCGTCGATCCGATCGTCGAGTCGCTGAAGGCGGCCGGCATCGAGAGCGTGGTCTTCGACGGCATCTCGTCGAACCCGCTCGAAGCCGAGGTGCTCGCCGCGACCGAGGCCTACCGCAACGCCAAGGCGGACGGTGTGGTCGCGCTCGGCGGCGGCAGCCCGCTCGACGTGGGCAAGCTCGTGCGCCTCGCGGCGACCCATCCGCTCCCGCTCGCGCAGTACGACGACGCGATCGACGGCTGGCAGAAGATCACCAAGCCCGTCCCGCCGATGGTCGCGATCCCGACGACGGCCGGCACGGGCAGCGAGGTCGGCCGCAGCGGCGTCGTCACGATCCAGGCGACCAACCGCAAGGTCGTGATCTTCGCGCCGCGCCTGCTCGCGAACGTCGCGATCCTCGATCCGAAGCTCACGGAGACGATGCCGCCGCGCATCACCGCCGCCACCGGCATGGACGCGCTCACGCACTGCATCGAGGCGTACTGCGCGCTCGGCGATCATCCGATGGCGGACGCGATCGCGCTCCAGGGCATCGAGCTCTGCGGCAAGCACCTCGAGAACGCGGTGCACGACGGCAAGGATCTCGAAGCGCGCGGTGCGATGCTCAAGGCCTCGATGATGGGCGCTGTCGCGTTCCAGAAGGGCCTCGGCGCCTGCCACAGCCTCGCGCACCCGCTCTCGGCCGAGCACCACCTCCACCACGGCCTCGCGAACGCGGTGTGTCTGCCCGCGGTGCTCGACTTCAACCGAAGCGCGGTGCCCGAGAAGATCGCGCGCATCGCGAAGCTGCTCGGCGCGCGTGGCGAGAACGTCGAGACGCTCGCGTTCGAGTGCAGCGGCGCGGTGCGGGCGTTGCGCAAGAAGATCGGCCTCGCGGAGGGGCTCGGCGCGACGGGCGTGCCCGAGGACGGCCTGCCGAAGCTGGCGAAGCTGGCGCTCGAGGACGCGTGCCACCGCAGCAACCCGCGCGCGTGCACCGAAGAGGACATGCTCGCGCTCTACAAGGCGAGCTTCTGAGCGCTCGCGCGCTCGTTCCGAGCGCGAACCGAGCGCGAGCGTCGACGCTCTCCCGAATGAGGCTTGCCACGAGGTCGCGGGCGCTTGGTGCGGACGCTCGCCGCGTACGTCCACGTGCGAGCCCGCACGACGCTCTTCACGAACCTTGACGGTGGTCGCGCGGCGCCTCTGTCACGCTGATCGAGCCATGCGTCACGCCTTCCTCGCCGCCACGCTCGCGCTCGCGCCTTTCGCGAGCTTGGTCCTGCCCGCGACCGCCGAGGCCATGTACTGCGGCCAACGCATCGTGAAGAACGGCGATTCCCGCCACCGCGTGCGTGCGCTCTGCGGCGAGCCCGCGGACGTGATCGAGCGCGTCGAGCTCCGCAGCGTCGCGGCGTTCTTGCGCGGCACCGACGGAACCCCGGTCCGCATCGAGCGCATGGTCGAGGTCCAGATCGACGAGTGGACCTACGACCTCGGCTCGCAGCGCTTGCTGCGCGTCTTCGTCTTCGAGAACGGGCGCCTCGTCTCGATGAGCACGCGCGGCTACGGCCTGCAGTGACGGCTCGACGAGCACGCGCGCTCACAGCTGCGAGCCTCGTCTCGACGAGCACGCGCGGCTACGGCCTGCAGTGACGACTTCGCACCCGATCGTGCGCTTCGAGAGCACGCATCCCGCGGCGCGCGGTCGACGTCGTGTCGATCCGCGACCAAGCTCGCGCCCGTGAAGCACGCATTCCTGTTCCTGCTCGTCGCTTGCGCGAGCGAACCCGCCACCGAGCCGACCACCCCGACCGAGAGCGAAGGCACCGTCGGCACCGAAGCCACGCCGAGCGGGGACGAGTCTCCCGAGGCGGCGTTGCTCGGCGCGTGGCAGCACGACCACGATCAGAGCGCGGACGGTGTCGACGTGTTCGTGCGCGGCGACCTCGAGCTGCCGCCGGCGCGCTTCCGTCAGCGTTGGACCTTCGAGGCGGGCGGCGTGTTGCGCGCCAGCACCCTCGCGGCGAACGACGCGCACGGGGAGGGCGAGGGGCGGTGGCGCCTCGAAGGCGATCGGCTCGTGGTCGAGATGCCCGGCGAAGCGCCGCAGGTCTGGGTGATCGTCGGGGTCGGCGAGACCCTGCGCGTGCGTCGCGCGGAGTGACGCTCGGAGTGACGCTCGGCGCGCGACACTCCGAGCACGACGCGTTCGTGGTGAGTCGAGATGCGCGTCGTCGTGCGGCGTGAGTCGCTACGACCGCCAACGACGGTCCAGCCGCGCGACGACGAGCCGACGCAACCCCGGCAGCGCGAAGGGCGCGACGAACGGGAAGAGCAGCGGCAATCGCAGGTAGGCCCGCGCGACCGCGGCGCCTCCGACGTGCACGGTTTCGTCGGCGGCGGACCCCGCCGACGTGGCGGAGCCGTCGGCGGTTGACCCCGCCGACGCGGCGGATCCGTCACGCTCCGTGAGGCGCGGCGGGCCCTCGTCGGGCACGAGCTCGAAACGCGCGAGCCAGTCCAAGCGACGGATCCGGCGCGCGAGGCGTTTGCCCTGCGGCGTGCGCTCGTCGATCGCGAGCGTCCGATCCCGCACCGTCGGCGTCGCCCAGATGAGCAGCGCCGCGACCGCCAAGTACGAGAACACCTGCACCGCGAGGGCGACGCCGATCACGACGTGGAACCAAAACGCAACGAACGCGGCGGTGTAGCGCGTGCGACGGAAGGCGAGCCCGAGCGCGATGAAGATCTCGGTCGCGATGGCGATCTTCGCGAAGGCGGCGTGAAAGCTCTGCTCCGAGAGGAGCTCCACGAACCAGGTCGGCGCGATCGACTCTTCGAGCAAGTGCCGGTACCGCAGCACCCGGTCCCACGTGACGATGCCCGCGCGCCAGTCGGGCTCGAAGAGCTTCGAGCCGCCGGAGCCGAGGTAGACCGCGAGCGCCTCGAAGCGCAGCAGGTACATCGCCCAGAGCGGCGCGACCTCCGGCAGAGGCGCACCACGTCGCCGCGCGCGCCACGCGTCGAGCGAGAGCACGTTCCCGCACGGCGTCAGCAGGAGCGTCGTGAGCACGACCAACAGGAAGGTCCGGTTGTTGTGGAAGTGCGTCTGACAGAGGAAGTAGTTCCAGGTGACGAAGCCCCAGCAGTACACCTTCGCGAAGCGTGTGAAGAGCCCCGCCGTCAGCAGGAGCGCGGCCGGGAGGGTGGCCACGAGGAGCGCGAAGTAGAGGTTCTTCGGTACCTCGGGAAACCACGCGAACCACGGACTGTAGAAGCCGTCCGCGTAGTAGTGCCCGGCCGCCATGTCCTCGAGGAAGGGGACCAGGTGCAGGAGCACGATCGGGCCCACGAAGATCCGCAGGAGCCCGAGCGCGCGCAGGCTGCGCGGCTCGTCGAAGATCGCGTCGAGGCGTGCGCGGAGCCCGAGCGGTCGGTTCGCCGTCGTCACGGGACCTCTCGCTCCACGCTGCGCAGCACCACCGTGTACGGCCCGCGCCGGTTTCGCGTGAAGTGGAACTGAGCCTCGTAATAGAGCGACTCGCGGTCTTCCGGCGTGTGCGTCGCGACCCAGTCGAGCGCTTCCTGCAAGAACGCCTGCGTCGACTTCGCGCCCGACGACGCGTGACGCCACCCGCGCGGCACGCCGAGCCCGCGTTGGCGCACGAGCTCGCCCCAGACGTAGCCGGACCACGGCTCCTCGATCGGGATCCGCCGTCCATCGCGGGTGATCCGATCGATGTCCGCGCTCCAGGTGTCGGACTCGTTGAAGGGCCGCCACGCGAAGTGTTTGTGCGGATCCTGCGGGGCGCGCGCGATGAAGTAGACCTGCAGCGCCACGACGACGAAGAAGAAGGCTCGGGACAAGAGGCGGCGCACGGTGTGGTCCACGCTGCGGGCGGTCCAGGGTGAGGTCCGCGCTCACTTCTTCGCGAGCGCGCGCTCCAACGACTCCAGGTCCTCGCGCCGCGCGAGCATCCCGCCCGCGAGCTTCTTCCCCGAGCGTGCGTCCACGATCGATCCGCTGCGCACCGCGAGGTGCTCTCGCGGCACCGCGTGCGTGCGCATCGTCATGCCGAGCAGGTTCTTCATCTCCACGCCGCGCTCGGTGACCACGACGAAGGGCCGCGTGGTGAAGCCGAAGCCGACCGCCGCGTTGAGGCCGCCGACGAACATCAACATCGCCTTGCCGACCATCACGCCGACCCCGAGCGTGAAGAGTCCGACGAGGAGCAAGAAGATCCCGAAGAGGGCGTTGTATCGGATCGGATGTTCCATGGTGATTCTTCCGAACGTTCAATCGCCCATCAGCTTCAGCTTGTTCTTCGCGGCAACCGCGATCTTCTTCCGCCCCGCTTGTTCCACCACCAGCTTCAAGAGCTCTTCGCCGAGATCGTCGCCCTCTTCGGCGAAGCAGAAACCGAGGTAGTAGAGCTGCTCCAGCGTGACGTTCTTCTCTTTGCGGAGCGCGCCCGCGACGTCGAAGTCTTGGCGCGCGAGCTGATCGAGGATCTTCAGCGCCTCGTCGCCGCGCCGCGCCGCGCGGTTGGTGTCGAGCTTCGACTCGTCGAGCAAGAAGAGCGCGAGCCGGTAACGATCTTCGGGCGTCGGATCGATGCGCAACAGCAACCCGAGCAGCTCGCGCTCGCGGTCGCGCTTGCGGCTCTTGCGGGCCGCCGCGACCACCTCGCGCAGGTGCTTCGCCGTCGTCTTCACGTCCGCGCTCGCCGCGAGATCGTAGGCCTCGCGCCAACCCACGCGCCCGCTCTCCAGCGCGCGATCCGCGCTCGCGAGGAGCTTCTTCTTCGTCGCCGCGCTCCAGCCGCTCGCGACGGGGCGCAGCAGGTTTCGGATCCGCGCCGCGCCGCGCGCGTCGTCGCACTCCGCGAGCTGCGCGAGCAGCGCGTCGGTTCCGTCGTCGCGCCCTTCTTTGCGGCGCTCCCCGAGCGCGTCGCTGGCGAGCTGCGCGCGCTGTTCGTCGCGCCCGCCCACCAGGGCCGCCAGCGCCTCCGCTCCGTCCGCGTCGTCGTCGCTCGCGAGCCGTCGGATCGCGAGGTGTGCGCGCGCGATGTCCGGATGGCCCGCGAGCTCCTGGAACACCCCCGCGAGCTTCTTGCTCATCGGCAGCGAACCGAGCGTGAGGAGGGCGGCCTGCGCGAGGCTCGACTCGTCCGCCCGCGCCGCGCTCTGCAGCGCGTCCACCACGCTCGGCTCCGGCTTGTGCCCTGCCGCCGCGAAGCGGAGCGCGATGATCGCCTCCTGCTTCACCTCGCCGCGCTCTTTCGGGCTCTTCGCGAGCTTCACGAGCCGCGGCACCGTGCGCTCGTCCTCGAGGTAGCCGAGCACCTTGATCGCGGCCGCGCGCGCCGGATCGAGCTTCGGATCCGGCTTGTCGTGCTCGTCGAGGAACGCCTCGAGCTGCGCGCGGATCGTCCGTCGCGCGTTTCCGTCCGCGTCCTTCACCTGCGCGCGCAGCTCGTGCGTCACGTTTCGTGCGGAGCTCGGGTCGTCCACGATGCCCGCGAGCAGCGCGCCGAGCGCTTCCTTGCCGCCGAGCCGCGAGAGCACCGTCTCGATCGCACGCTTCTCGACCGCGCCGGGGGCGGGCGTGCCCTTGAGCGCGCCCGCCGCACCGAGCGGCACCGCGTCGAGCTTCGCGCGCAGCGGCTTGAGGGCGGCCTGTCCGGCGGACACCGAAGCTTCGATCGCCGCCTCGCGCACGCCGTCGTCGCGCGCACCGAGGAAGTGCGTCACGCGATCGAGCGCGCTCCCCGCGAGCCCGAGCTTCGCGAGCGCCCGCAGCGCCGCGCGATGCTCGAGCGCGCCGTGCGTCTCGTCGAGCAAACCCGCGAGCGCCTGCGCGGTCGAGCCGTCGGACACGCCGAGCTCGCGCACCACGACCGCGGCCGCGACGCGCACCTCCGCGTCCTCGTGCGTGAGCAGCGCGGTCACGCCCTTGCCCTTGCTCGCGGTGGTCGTTGCGCCATCGGGCTTGGCGGCCTTCGGCTCCGGCGCCTTCGGCGCTGCGGTGCTCGCGCTCGTGCTCTTCGCGCTCGTGCTCTTCGCGCTCGTGCTCTTCGCGCTCGTGCTCTTCGCGCTCGTGCTCTTCGCGCTCGTGCTCTTCGTGTCGGCGCTCTTCGCGCTCGCGCTCGTCTTCGTGTTCTTCGCGCTCGTGCTCGACTTCGCGCTCTTCGCGCTCGCGCTCGACTTCCCGCTCACGTTCGGCGTCGCGCTCACGCTCGACTTCGCCGCGCTCGACTTCGCGTTCCCTTTCGCCGCCTTGCCGCTCACGGCTCCTCCTCCTCGTCGTCGTTCGCCGCGCCGTTCGCCGCGCCCACACGTTTTCCGAGATCCTCCAGCAGCTCGGGGTGCTCCTGCGCGACCTGCCCCGCGAGCCGCTGCGCCTGCGCGAGCACGTCGCCGTTCGGATCGAGCCCTTCGAGCGCGCCGGACTTCATGAGCTGCTCGCCCATCTGCTGGATGGCCGCCCGCATGTCCGCGTTGCCCATGAGCTGCTGCGCGAGGCTCGCGAGGTCGTTCGTGCCACCCGCCATCGCACCACCCGCCATCGCGGCCTGCACCTGACCCATCAGCCCACCGCCGCCCATCATCGCCTGCAGCGCGCCGAAGAGATCCGGCGCGTCATCCTCGTCGTCGTCTTCGAGCGCCGCCTCCGCCTCTTCCGCGCTCGCCACGATCGCCCACTCGCCCCCGTCGCCGATCTCCTCCAGCAGCGTCGCGTACGTGGTGGCGCTCGGGCGCGCGACCTCGGGATACACGAGCACACGTTCGATCGCGTCCACCGCGTCCCCGAGCGCGATGCGCACCGCGAGCCCGAAGCGCTCCGGCTCGTCGCCGAAGTCGAGCCCGAGGTGCAGCTTGATGCCGTCCGCGAGCGCCTCGACGCGCACCAGTCCGAACGCGGTCTCGAAGGTGTCCTCGCCCTCCACGGGCTCTCCGAGCGCGTCGCGCGCGAGCTCGGGGGAGAGGGGCAGGGCGGCGATGGCCAAGGTCGACATGGCGCGCATCGTCGGCGAGCCAGCCGATCGGGACAAGCCCCGGTCCTCCAACGGCCGGTCCTCCCAACTGTCGTGGTGATCCGACAGTTTCGTTCGCTCACCGATCCGATCCGGCCTCGCGGCCGTAACGTTGGTCGTGCACGCGGCCCTCACGCTATGCTCGCCTCGGATGGTCGACCGAAGCGCCGTGCTCGCCTCGCAAGAGCGGGAAGCGAGCCACGAAGAGGACGTGCGCCTGGTGGAGGCGGTCGCGGCGGGCGATCGCGCGGCGCTCGCGTCGCTCTACGACCGCCACTCGGGGATTCTCTTCGCCGTCGCGCGCCAGCTCTTGGCCGAGCGCGCCGAGGTCGAGGATCTCGTCCACGACGTCTTCCTCGAGGTCTGGAAGCAGGCCCACACCTACGATCCCGCGCGCGCGAACGTGCGCCGTTGGTTGCTGGTTCGTCTGCGATCGCGGGCCCTCGATCGGCTCCGCTCTCATTCCTTCTCGCGCCGCCGCTCGCTGGAACGCGACGAGCGGGTGGCGCCCGACGATCCGAGCGGTGAGCTCGACGCGCGTCGGGTCGCGGGCCTGCTCGCGGAGCTCGGCGACGATCAACGCGCGGTCGTCACGCTCGCGTACTTCGACGGACTCACGTCGAGCGAGATCGCCGCCGAGCTCGGCATCCCCATCGGCACCGTGAAGTCCCGCATGGCGGCCGCGATGCAACGCCTGCGCGCGCTCGTGGAGGCGACGTCGTGAGCGATCCGCCCGAACGCCTGCTCCGCGAGCTCGAGGCGATGGACGCCGCGTCGTCCTCGGCGTCGCCGTCTGCGCCGTCCGAGCTGCGTGCGCGGCTGCTCGACAGCGCACGCACGACCCACCGCTTCGAGGACGTGCTCGCGCAGATCGCGCTGGACGCGGACCTCTCCGACGACACCACCGCCGCGCTCCTGCTCGCGATCGACGAGCCCGCGCGCTGGTCGCCCGGGCCGATGCCTGGTCTGTCGCTCCTCCACTTCGACGGCGGCCCGAAGACCGCGGGCGCGATCACCGGCTTCGTGCGCATCGAGCCGGGCGCGCGTTTCCCCGAGCACGATCACGGCGGCGAAGAGATCGGCGTGATCCTCCAAGGCCAGCTCCGCGACACCGCGACCGGCCGCCTGCACGGTCGCGGCGATCGGTTGGTGCATCACCCCGGCACCGAGCACGCCCTCGAAGCGGTCTCGCGCATTCCGGTCATCTACCTCGCGATCGCCCACGTCGGCGTGGTGCTCGGCGGCCAGCTCATCGGCCCCGAAGACGCGCGCCTCTGATCGCGCGGTCGCGACGATCGTGTGCTGCGTGTCGACGAATCGGTGACGCCGCGTCGTGCCCGTCGTGGCGTACGACGATTCTCCGTGAAGCTGCGGCCCGTACCTTCCGCGAAGCACGCGCTTCCGCACTCGCCGTCCGTCGTGAGCACGTGCTCGCGGGTTCGGCCATCGACGTACGAACCGTCGGTCCTCGTGCGCGAACGCACCGGGCGCGACCCACGCGGAGCGACGCTCACCCAACGTCACCTAACGTTCTTCGGCGGATCGGCCTCGGGGCGGCGCTCGTCGGCGCTCGGATCGGCCCTCTCACCGAACGAGGCCCGCCGATGCCGCAGTGCGGCACAAACGACGTGATTTCGCTCGGTTGACACCCCCGGACGCGCCTTCTAGGGTCGCGCGCGTCGAGCTCGGTGTGGGCCGACGGCGCCTCGTGCGTCACGGCTGGCCCCTGCGCGCTCGGCACCCTACGAAGCTCTCCATGACGCTCCCCGACCGCCCGGCGGACCCCGCCGAAACGCTCGAAAAGCCGCGCAAGCCCGATTGGCTGCGCGTGCGCTTGCCCACCGGCGAAGCGCACGACCGCTTCGTGAAGCTCAAGGAGACGATGCGCCGTCTCGACCTCCACACGGTCTGTGAGGAGGCGAAGTGCCCCAACATCTTCGAGTGTTGGGGTCAGGGCACCGCGACGATCATGATCCTCGGCGAGACCTGCACGCGCGGGTGTCGCTTCTGCTCGGTCGCGACGGGGAACCCCGAGGGCTTCACCGATCCGCGCGAGCCCGAGAACGTCGGACGCATGCTCGGGGAGCTCGACCTCGCGTACGTCGTGCTCACGATGGTCGACCGCGACGACCTGCTCGACGGCGGCGCCGCCCACGTCGCGCAGACCATCCGCCGCATCAAGCACTACAGCCCGAACTTGCTCGTCGAGACGCTGCTCGGCGACTTCCAGGGCGTGCGCAAGGACGTCGAGCACGTGGTGCGTGAAGGTCGCCCCGACGTGTTCGCGCACAACGTCGAGGTCGTGCCGCGCCTGCAGCGCACCGTGCGCGACGCGCGCTGCTCGTGGGATCGCAGCGTCGAGGTGCTCCGCTGGGCGAAGGCTGCGGGTTCGCAAATCACCAAATCATCGATCATGGTCGGCCTCGGCGAGACCGAGGACGAGGTCTACGACGCGATGGAGCGCCTGCGCGCGGCCGAGGTCGACGTCGTCACCTTCGGTCAGTACCTGCAGCCCACGAAGAAGCACGCCGAGGTGAAGCGCTTCGTGGAGCCGGCGGAGTTCGATCGTTACCGCGAGGCGGGCGAAGCCATGGGCTTCCGCTTCGTGGCGAGCGGGCCGCTCGTTCGTTCGTCGTACCGCGCCGCGGAGGCCTTCCTCCACGGCGTCCTCACCGGGCAGTCGGAGGCGGAGCACGCCGACCGCTACGGCAAGAAGAAGAAGCACCTCGCGGTCGTGACCTGAGGTCGCGCCGCGATCGGTCGCCGCGGTCCGCGGTGACACCCGCGAACGTCGTGAAGTTCGAGAGAGTCAGGAGCCGAGATGCAATCTTCCCCGCAGCAGGTCGTCCCCATTCGGACCCCCGAGTCGTCGTTCGACGACGACGTGCTCACCGTGCTGCAGCCGGACGGGAAGCTGAACCCGCAGAACGATCCGAAGCTCCCCGTCGAGACGGTCGTCGACCTCTACAAGGCGATGGTCCGCACGCGCATCGTGGACGAGCAGCTCGTGCGCCTGCAGCGCCAGGGCCGGATCGGCTTCCACATCGGCTCGCTCGGCGAAGAGGCCTGCATCCTCGGCAGCGCCGCGGCGATGCGCCCGCACGACTGGATCTTCCCCTGCTACCGCGAGTTCGGCGCGCTGCTCTTCCGCGGCTTCCCGCTCCAGTCGTACCTCGACAACATGTACGGCAACGCCGACGACCTCGTGAAGGGTCGGCAGATGCCCGATCACTACACCGGCCGCGCGTTCCGCTTCGGCTCGGTGAGTTCGCCCATCGGCACCCAGATCACGCAGGCGGTCGGCTTCGCCTGGGCCGCCAAGCACAAGGGCAAGGACGAGGTCAGCAGCGTCTACTTCGGCGAAGGCGCGACGAGCTCGGCGGAGTTCCACACCGGCCTGAACTTCGCGGGCGTGATGAAGGCGCCGGTGATCTTCCTCTGCCGCAACAACCGCTGGGCGATCAGCGTGCCGAGCGAGAAGCAGACCGCGAGCAAGACCTTCGCCGAC
>JALOQC010000599.1 GCA_025453555.1 Myxococcota bacterium
GTTGGAGGACGTCGCGGGCCGCTTGTCGGATTGGCCGGGAGGCGACGGAGGCTCGGCGGCAGCGGCGACCTTGGTGGGTACCGGACAGCTCGCGCAGGGTCCCCGTGGCGAGCTCTTCCTCACCGACATCAACCCCGCGAACCGCGTGCGACGAATCGCGCCGAGCTTCGGCTCCGGCAACGCCGACGAGTGGCTGGTGCCCTCGGGCGACGGGACGCTCCGCTACGTCTTCAGCAGCAGCGGGCGACACCTCCGAACCGAGACGGCAACCGTGGGTTATCCGCTGCTCGCGTTTCGGTACGACCCGCGCGGACGCCTCGTCGCGATCGACGACGCCGACGGCAACTCGCTGACGATCTCGCGCGAAGCCGATCGACTGAACCCGTTCGCGATTCGCTCGGTGACGCTCACGCCGACCGAAGGTCCCGCGACCACCCTCCACGACGACGACCGCGACGGGTACGCGGACCGCATCACGATCGCGGGCGATGACGACGCGCGCGCGACCCGTCTCGGGTGGGACGAGCGTGGTCTGCTGACGCGACATCAAGACCGCTTCGGCATCACGCACGTGTTCGGGTACGACGAGCTCGGACGCCTCGTGACGGACGGGTTCGAGGGCTATCCGTCGCAGACGCTCGAACCGTTCGAGGAAGACGTGCGCGCGGGCGTGACGCTCACGACGGCGGCCGGTCGCACACGCTCCGTCGCGGTTGCCCAAGCGGGCTACACGCTCGAGCAACGCTTCACCGACGGCGTGGGCCTCGAGACCGCGTACGGTCGCGACGTCGAGGGCCGCGACACCACGACCTTCCCCGACGGCACCACGCAGAGTGTGACGTGGCGACCGGACGAGCTCCTCGGCGCTGCGGTCGCCGTTCCTCAAGAGGTCACGCTCACCACGCCCGGGGGTCGCAGCGTGGTTCGGACCGTCGAGCAAACGAGCTCGCGTGATCCGGCCACCGGCAATGTCGCGTCGCGACTCACCACGCTCACGCACGCAGCCGGCACACCCGACGAGAGCACGATCACGCAAGTGACCCGTGTCGAGGCTTCGGGGGCGAGCACCACCACCGTGACGACGGGCGTCGGTCGCAGCGGCACCGCCGTACAGAACGAGCGCGGCGAGCTCGTCACGCTTCGACGCCCAGGGCGCCACCCCATCACGCTCGAGTACGACGACCGCGGACGCCTGGAGCGCGCGTCGCAGGGCCCGGAAGGCCGTCCCGAGCTGCGGCGACAGATCACGTACGCGCTCCCCTCGTTGCCGAGCACGACGTTCGGCGACGTCACCGCGACCGACGCCACCGGACGTGCTGCGGTCTCGCGGGCGGACACGCTCGGTCGCCCGAGCGCGTTCGCGGATGCTGCTGGCGCGGTGAGCTTCGACTACGAGGACGCGATGCGGACGGAGACGGTGACGCCACCGGGACGTTCCGCGCATCGCTTCGTGTACGACGACCGCGGGCGGCTCGAACGCTACGAGCCTCCGATGCTCGCGAGCGGAGCGACGCCGACCACCTACGGGTATGACGACGACGGCGTGCTCGAGCGCGTCACGTACCCCGACGGTCGTGTCGTCGAGTCGATCGTCGACGGAGCGGGTCGGTTCACGTCCTCGACGGTGACCATGGGCCCCGCGTCCGATCGCGCGCAGAGTCTCGTCGCCAGCTACGACACGCGCGGGGTGCTCGACGAGCTCACGTGGACGCACGACGCGGCCACGAGCGTGGTCATCGACCCGACCTTCGACGGTCCGCTCCTCACGAACCTCGCGATGCGGGGCGCGGTGAGCGCGAACGTGGCTGCCACCTTCGACGACGCCTTCAGGCTCGACACGATGACGCTCACCGCGGGCGGCTCGTCGTCGGAGATCGGCTACTCCTACGACGACGACGGTCTGCACGACGGCGTGCTCGTCGATGGAGAGCGATTCGCGCTTCGTCTCGCGCCGGCGTCGGGGGATCGCGAGCTCCTCACGACGCGGGGCTTGCAGACCGAGTACCGCATCGACGCGTTCGGTGGCCTCGAGCGCGAGGTCTCGACGTGGAGTGGGCAGCAACTCGGCTGGACGCAGACCTTCGACCTGGGCGGTCGCGTGCAGACCCGAACCGAGGTCGGTGCGAGCGCGCAGACCTGGACCTACGACTACGACGACGCGGGGCGCCTCGAATCCGTCACGCGTGGCGGCGACGCGACACCCCGCTACCGCTACGAGTACGACGCGAACGGCAACCGCATCGGCTGGTCGTCGCCCACGTCCTCGTGCTCGAGCGGCGGCGACGCGAACCGCTGCGTCGAGCTCGACGCGCAGGATCGCCTGCGCCGGTACGGACCGGTCGGCGGCGCAGACACCGTCACGCTCGACTACGATTCGCGAGGTCGTCTCCTGGTGCGGCGAGACGCGAGCGGCACGACTCGCTACGACTACGACCCCTACGGGAACCTCCGCTCCATCCAGCTCCCGAGTCGCGCGGTTCGCTACCTCGCCGATCCGCTCGGACGCCGAATCGCCCGCGAGGTCGACGGAGCGCGCACGCACGCTTGGGTGTACGGCGAAGGCCTCGCCCCGCTCGGGCAACTCGACGCCGCGGGACGCCTCGAGGTCACCTTCATCTACCTCACCCGCGACTGGGTCCCCGACCTCGCGTTCCACCGCGACGGAACGCTCTATCGCGTGGTCTCCGATCCGATCGGCTCCGTGCGCGCCGTCGTCGACCTCACGACCGGTGCCGTCGTCCAGCAGTACGAGTACTCGCCCTTCGGCGAGATCGAGCGCGCGGAGGAGACCCGCAACGTCGTCCCCTTCCGCTTCGCCGGAGGGCTCTACGACGAGCTCACGGGCCTCACGCGTTTCGGTGCTCGCGACTACGACGCCCGCCTCGGACGCTGGACCGCCAAGGACCCCATCGGCTTCGCGGGCGGCGACAGCAACCTGTACGGCTACGTCGCGAACGACCCGGTGAACGCGATCGATCCGTCTGGTCTGCTTGCGGACACCGCGTCTGATGGCGCGGCGGTGATCGGTTCGTGCTTCGTCGCGCCGATTCGTGACGCGCTCGCGGGGTGCGGCAACGGCAGCGCGCACGCCTCGCGCTGCGCCATGTCCCTTGCGGCGTTCGTCATCCCCGGCATCACCGCGGGGATGCTGAAGGCGGGAGTTCTGACGCTCAAGGGGTTAGCGGCCGCTGCTGCCCCGTTCGGCCCGCGAGGGGGAGCGCGTGCGTTCTCCAAGTTGGCTCAGTTTCGAGCGAGCTTGGGGGCTACGAGCGGAACTGGTACATTCGCAAGGCTCGACATCGGAAGCAAGAGTTTCTACGGGAT
This sequence comes from Myxococcota bacterium, assembly GCA_025453555.1. GTDB lineage: Bacteria > Myxococcota_A > Polyangia > Polyangiales > Houyiibacteriaceae > JACKEH01. The sequence goes on from JALOQC010000599.1 coordinate 3,325, forward strand.
CAATGCGCACGGGCAGCGGGTGAC
>JALOQC010000179.1 GCA_025453555.1 Myxococcota bacterium
AAGGACGCGAAAGACTCGAACGACGCGAAGCCCGCCAAGCGCTGGCCGCTCGTGGTTGCGATCCTGCTCGTCAACCTGCTGACCGTCGGCGGCGTCGTGGCGTACTTCGCGCTCTTCCACACCGCAGGTGCCAGCGCCGCCGCGGCCGCGCCGCCGCCCGCCCCCGCCGCGACCGAATACGGCCCGCTCCACCCGCTCGCCCCCATCGTCGCGAACCTCCCCGATCGGTCCGCCGGCCGCTTCGTGCGCGTCACGGTGCACCTCGAGGCCAAAGACGACGAGGCGCTGGCGACGGTGGTGGCGCGAGAGATCCCGATCCGCCACCGCCTGCTGATCTACTTCAGCGAGCTCGATCCGACGCGCGCCGCCGCGCCGGGCGGCAAAGACGTGCTCCGCGAAGAGCTCGTGCCCGCCGTCAACGAGGTGATCGGGAGCGAGTTGGTTCGTCGCGTCTACTTCTCGGAGTTCGTGGTCCAATGATGGGCGACGAGTCGTTCGAGCCGCTCCTCTCGGCCGAGGAGACCGACGCTCTCCTCGACGCGATGAAGACGTCGGGCGACGACCGTCGTGAGGCGATGACGCTCGACCTCGCGAGCCCCGAGGCCCGCCTGCGTCGACACCTCGGCTCCGCCGACCGCGCGGCCGATGCGTGGCGCGAGTCGCTGGTGCGAACCTTCCTCCGCCACACCGGGATCCTGCCGAGCCTGGACGTGGTCTCGGTCGACGTGGTGGCGCCGGACCTCTACTTCGGTCGCATCGAACCGGGAACGTGTCTGCTCCGCGCGCGCGTCGACGGGGGCGCCCTCGCGGTCCTCGCAGACTCCACGCTGACGAGCTTCGCGCTCGACCGACGCCTCGGCGCTCCGCTCGCAACCACACGAGACCCCGAGCGCACCGCCCCTCGTCTCTTGCTCAGCGCGGTCGAGCGCCGCGTGCTTCGTCCGTTCTTCGACGACCTGCTCGCGTTGCCTGGGCTCCGCGTCGAAGGCGAGGCCGTGCTCGAGGTCGGTGGCACCACGATGAGCCAGCACGGCGATCCGCTCCTCGTCGTCGACCTCCGAGTCGACCTCGGCCTCGGCGCCGCGCCCCTCGTCTACGGGTTCGAGCTCGCGGCCGCGCGGCGCGCGTTCCCCGAAGAAGCCCCGCCCCCCGTTCGCGAAGGCTCGGCGCGCGAACGCCGCACGATGGGCTCCCGCCTGCGCGACGCCGAGGTGGAGGTCGCGGCGGTGCTGGGCGAAGCCGAGAGCACGGTGTCGGCTCTGCTCGCGTTGAAGAAGGGCGAAATCCTCCGCCTCGACACCCCCGCCTCGAGCACCGTCGAGCTGCGCGTCGAAGGTGTCCCCGCCCTGCTCGGCCGTCCCTGCGTCGAGCACGGAAACCTCGCCGTACGCATCACCGGCGCGCTGCCGACGCGCGCGTCCCTCAACCACCGCTGAAGGAGGACTCGTGGAATCGCAGCCCCCCGCACCGTCTCCGTTTCGACTTCCCGAGCTCGATGCGCGTCCGCTCGACCCTCAGCCGCGCCACGGCGACGCGCACGAGCGCTCCGACTCGTTGCCGCCCCCCCGCGCCGCTTCGAGCCACGAAGCTCCGTCGCGCCTCGAGCTCGACGGCCTCGAGCGTGTGCTCTCCATCCCGCTGACGCTCCACGTCGAGCTCGGTCGCAAACGCATGCGCATCTCCGAGCTGCTCGAGCTCGGCGCAGGCCAAGTCGTGACCCTCGAGGTCGCGGCCGGCACCCCGCTCATGCTCTTCGCCAACGGGACCTTGGTCGCCGAAGGCGAAGCGGTGGTGGTGGGCGACCGCTACGGCGTTCGGATCACTCAGATCGTCTCGCCCGAGGAACGCGTGGCGCGCCTCGGCGGCAAGGAGGCCCGTTGACCATGCGACGTACGACCCTCTTCTTCGCGTCGTCGATGCTCGCGCTCGCGACGACGACCGCTCACGCCGCGCCTTCGCTCGGCGGAGTTCGCATCGAGTCCGATGGGGACGACATCGCGGTGCGGGTGCTCGCCGATGCGCCGCTCGAGAACGCCCGCGTGCGCACGGAGTCCGGCCGTCTGCGCGTGTGGTTCTCGGGCGTAGAAAACCGTCCGCGCCTCGAGATCGACGGCGACGGACGCGCGATCCGTGCCGTCGCGCTCGGGCCCGGCATGGAAGAGACGGTCGTGCTGCGCGTCGACCTCGGTCACGACGTGCGGGTCCCCGCCAGCGACGTGCGCATCGAGCCGACCCCGGACGGTTGCCTCGTGCACGTGCCGACGGCTTGGCTGCCGCCCGCGCCCGTCGCCCCCCCGTCGAGCGTGGAGCCCACGCCGTCGGAAGCCGCGACGAACGCGGCACCCAGCGCGGCGCCAATCGCTCCGGCCGCCGCCGACTCCGCCGACGTCGACCCCTCGACCGCATCGGCCGCTCGTACACGACGCAGCGGAGCGGCGCCGGCAACGCCGGAAGACGAAGCTCCGGCCCTCGGCGCGCGACGAACCGAAGAAGGCCCCACTGCGCTCGGCACGCGCCCCGCGTCCGAGCTCCCGATCGCCACGCTCGGCATCCTCGCGCTCGCGCTCTTCGGCGCGTGGGTCTACGCGAAGAAGCACCGCCGGGCGGGTGCAGAGCGCAGCGACATCCAGATCCTCGCGACCCATCGGCTCGGACCGAAGCATCAACTGCTCGTGGTGCGCGCGCTCGGCCAAGACCACCTCCTGGCCGTGCATGGGCAGACCACGCAGGTGCTCGGAACGACGAAGCCGAACGAGGAGCGCCCGAGCACGTTCCTGACGCGTCTTCGCGAGGCCTCCGACGAACGCGCCGCGCCTCCGCCTCCGGCTCACTCGGCGGAGGACGCCGACGAGCGCTTCGGCGCGCGCCTCCTCAGCCTCGTCGGCGGCCGTGACGTCGCCCCGAAGCAGAATCCGACCGGAACGAGCGACTCGGTGGCAGGTCTTCTTCGTTTGAAGGCGCGACAAGAGAACGGTTGAATCTTCGCTCTCTCCCGCACGAACCTCGACTCGTCCTTCGTCCTCGCCGCGAGCCACCCTCGGCTCGACGGCGGAGCTGCGCCCTGACGATGCCCACCCCGACCCTCACCACCCACACGCGCCGGCGTTCCGCTCCCCACCGCACGTTCGGGAGCCTTGGACGCGGGGTCGGCATCGGCCTCGGCGCCGCCCTCGTGCTCGCCCTCCCCACGATCGCCGCTGCGCAGCCCAGCCTCCAGATCTCGATCACGGATCCCGAGGGCCCGAGCCAGGTCGTCCCGACGCTGAAGATCCTCGGGCTGCTCACGATCCTCTCGATCGCACCGGGCATTCTCGTGACGATGACGAGCTTCACCCGCATCGTCGTCGTGCTCTCGTTCACCCGACAGGCGCTCGGCACCCAGACCGTCCCGCCGATGCAGGTCCTGCTCGCGCTCTCGTTGCTCCTGACCTTCGTCACGATGGCGCCCGTCGCGCGGCGCGTCGACGCGGAGGCGCTGACTCCTTACGTGGAGGAGCGCATCGACGAAGGCGAGCTCTACGATCGTACCGCCGCGATCGTGCGCGAGTTCCTGCTGCCGCAGACCCGCGAGTCCGATCTTCTGGCGTTCTACGATCTTTCGCAGACCGATCGCCCGACGACCCCCGAAGAGGTCGACCTCTCCATGCTGGTTCCGGCCTTCGTGGTCTCGGAGCTCCGTACCGGCTTCGAGATGGGATTCCTGATATTTCTACCCTTCGTGCTCGTGGACCTGGTCGTGGCGTCGATCCTCACCGCGATGGGCATGGTGATGCTCCCTCCGACCATGATCTCGGCGCCGCTCAAGGTGCTGCTCTTCGTGGTCGTCGACGGTTGGAGCCTGCTCACCCAATCGCTGGTCGCGAGCTTCGGAGGCGGACCGTGAACGCGGGCCAAGGACTCGACTGGTTTCGCGAGCTGCTCTGGACCGCGCTGATCGCTGCTTCTCCCGTCGTCCTCACCGTCGTCGTCGTCGGCTTGATCATCGCGGTCGTCCAAGCGGCCACGCAGGTCAACGACCAAGCGGTCGCGTTCGGGCCCAAGGCGCTCGCGGTCGTGATCGCGCTCGTGATCTCCGGGCCGTTCCTGCTCGGCGAGATGGTCGACTTCACCCGCTCCGTCCTCGCCGCGATCGGCGAGGTCACGCCCTGAGGCGGTCGTGATCGTCGCTCGCGCAGTCCCTCCCGCGGAGGCGCGCACGTGAACGAGACGCTCGAGACGCTCGATTCGTTGGGCCCATGGGGCGGGCTCGTGGACGTGGTGGCCCCGTGGTTGCCCTTCGTCCTGCTCGTCTCGCTTCGCGTCGGGGTCGTGTTCGCCGCGCTCCCCGCGCCCTTCGGGACCGGTGCGCCGATCGTGGTGCGCGTGGCGCTCTCGGTGCTCGTCGCGATCGCGATCGCGCTGCCGCACGGGGAGCTCGTCCACGAGCTCGCGCTCGATCGCGAGCTCGCGCCCGCGCGCCTGCTCCGCGCGGCCGTCCTCGAGGTCCTGGTGGGCACAGTCATCGGTCTGACGGTCCGCGTCATCATCGCGGCGGTCGAGGTGGCGGGATCCCTGGTCGACCTCTCGAGCGGCCTCGGCTTCGCGGGCACCGTGGACCCGTCTCTCGGCGAGCAAGCGTCCCCGCTGGGCGTGGCTCTTTCGAGCTTGGCGGTCCTCTTTTTCTTCGTTTTCGAGGGACATCACGCGGTCCTTCACGCGCTCGGCGCGAGTCTTCGCGCGGCACCGCCCGGCGCGGTGGACGTCGCGTTCGAGCTCCAGGGCGTCGTCTCGTTGGGCGGCGACCTCGTGGCACGTGGCTTGCGAATCGCTTCGCCCGTGGTCGCGACGATGTTCCTCGTACAGCTCGGTTTGGCGCTGGTCTCCCGCGCCGCTCCTCGCGTCCAGCTCTTCGCGTTCTCGTTCTCGATCGCCATCAGCGCGGGCGTCCTCGTCCTCTACGTCGCCGCGCCCAGCATCGCCGCGGCGATGGGCGACGAGATCCGACGAATCTCCGTTTCTCTCACCGAGCTCTTCGGCGTTTGAGACCGGCCTCCTCGACCTCGATCTTCACCCCACACCATGTCGGACGACTCGCAAAAAACTGAAGAGGCAACCCCGCGGAAGCAGGAGAAGCTCCGCGACGAGGGCAAGTTCGCGCGCAGTCAGGACGTCGGCGCGGCGGCGGTGATCGGCGCGACGAGCGTGGCGCTCGCGTTCGCCGCCTCGTCGATGGCCCGCTCCGCCGAGGGCTTGGCGCGTCGCAGCTTCCGCCTCGTCGACCGCGAGGCTCCTCTTCGTGCGCTGGAGTCGTTCGGCGATGCCCTCGCGAGCGCGACGCTCCCCACCCTCGGCATCGCGAGCGTCGCGGCTGCCGCCGCCGGCGTCGCCCAGGTCGGCCTGCGCTTCGACACCAAGCAGCTCCTGCCGAAGGCGGAGCGCTTCGACGTGCTCTCCAAGCTCAAGCAGACCCTGCCCGGCAAGGAGTCGCTCGGCGAGATCGGCAAGCAGCTGCTGAAGGTGCTCGTGATGGGCGCGGTGGTCTGGCAGGTCGCCGAGGCCGCGCTCCCCGAGCTGCTCGCGCTGCCGCTCGGCTCGCCCCTCGCCGCCACCGCCGTCGCCGGCCGCGCCGCCGGTCGCGTGGCCTTCGCGGGCGCGCTCGCGTTCGCAGCGCTCGCGGCGCTCGACTTCTTCCTGGCGAAGCGGAAGTTCGCCGAGCAGTCGAAGATGAGCCGCAAGGAGGTCCTCGACGAGCACAAGGAGTCCGAGGGCGATCCGCAGATCAAGGGTCGTCGTCGCGCCCGCGCGCGCGAGCTCGCGCAGCAACGTGCGGTCGCGGACGTACGGGAGGCGACGGTGCTGGTGGTCAACCCGACGCACGTCGCGTGCGCGCTGCGCTACGTCCCGGGCAAGGACGACGCGCCGATGCTGCTGGCGAAGGGCGTCGAGGACGTCGCGCTCCGCATGCGCGCCGAAGCCCGCGCCGCCGGCGTTCCCGTGGTCGAGCACCGCCCGTTCGCGCGCGCGCTCCTGCGGGCCGGCAAGGTCGGTCGTCCGATCCCGGCCGAGCTCTTCGGCGTCGCCGCCGAGATCATCGCGCACGTGCTGCGCCTTCGTGGAGGTGCGCGATGACCGCCGCCCTCCCCGCCCCGCGCGACACGAAGGCAGTCGGCGGCAGCGTCGGAAGCCGCGCCTCGACGCTCGTCCCGCTCGTCCTCGTCGGAATCGTCTTCCTGATGATGGTCCCGCTCTCCGCGGGCCTCCTCGACGTCCTGCTCGCCGCGAGCATCGCGCTCTCCGTCGGCCTGCTCCTCGTCTCCATCCACATGGAGAAGCCGCTCGACCTCTCGAGCTTCCCCGCGATCCTCCTCTTCTCGACCCTCCTTCGCCTCGCGCTCAACGTCGCCTCGACGCGTCTCATCCTCCTCGAAGGTGGGCAAGGAACCGACGCGGCCGGCGCGGTCGTCGATGCCTTCGGTCGCTTCGTGGTCGGCGGCAACGTCGTGGTCGGCGCGGCGATCTTCGTCCTGCTCGTCATCATCAACTTCGTCGTCATCACGAAGGGCGCGGGCCGCGTCGCCGAGGTGAGCGCGCGCTTCACCCTCGACGCGTTGCCGGGCAAGCAGATGGCCATCGACGCGGACCTCGCGTCGGGCGTGCTCACCCAAGCGCAAGCGAAGGTCGCGCGCGAGACGGTCGCCCGCGAAGCCGACTTCTTCGGCGCGATGGACGGCGCGTCGAAGTTCGTGCGCGGCGACGCGATCGCGGGCCTGCTCATGACCGCGATCAACATCGTGGTCGGCTTCGTGGTCGGCGTGGTGCAAGAGGGCCTCGACGCGAGCACCGCCGCCGAGACCTACACCGTGCTCACGGTGGGCGACGGCCTGGCGTCGCAGATCCCCGCGCTGCTCGTCTCCACCGCGGCCGCCGTGGTCGTGACCCGCGCTGCAGCAGGCGCCTCCCTCGGAGACGCCCTCGTCGGTCAGCTCGGTCGCAGCCAGAGCGCGCTGCGCACCACCGCGGGCATCGTCGCTGCGTTCGGGCTCCTGCCGGGCATGCCGCTCCTTCCCTTCGCGGCCCTCGGCGCCGCGCTCTTCGCCGCGTCGCGCTCGACCCCGCAGGCGGCGCACGACGAGCACGATGCGGCGTCGAAGGAAGGCGAGGCGCCGGCACGCGAGCGCTCCGATCGCGACGGCATCAAGGAGCTCCTCCCGGTCGCGCTGCTGGAGCTCGAGGTCGGCTTCGATCTCGTGCCGCTCGTCGACTCGAGCCGCGGCGGCGACCTCGTCGAGCGCATCGGCGCCATCCGCAAGAACCTCGCGACCGAGCTCGGCATCGTCGTCCCCTCGATCCACATCCGCGACAACCTCCGCCTCGACGCGTCGACGTATCGGCTGATGCTCTCGGGCAACGAGGTGGGGCGCGGCATGGTGCGGGTCGGTCGCTTCCTCGTGATGGACGCGCTCGGCGACACCCCGGGACTCGACGGCGAAGACGTGCGCGAGCCGGCGTTCGGGTTGCCGGCGAAGTGGGTGCGCGAAGCGCAGCGCGTCCGCGCGGAGTCGATGGGCTTGACCGTCGTCGATCCCGCGACCGTCGCCGCCACGCACCTGACGGAGCTGCTCCGCGGGGTCGCGCCCGAGCTCCTCGGTCGCACGGAGGCCCAAGAGCTCCTCGATCTCTTCGCGGAGCACCACCCCAAGCTCGTCGACGAGCTCATCCCGAACCTCTTGCCCGCGGGCGAGGTGGTGAAGGTGCTGCGCAACCTGCTCGCGGAGGGCGTGTCGATCCGCGATCTGCGCACCATCCTCGAAGCGCTCGCGGATCACGCGCGCGAACTGAAGGATCCGGTGGAGCTCACCGAGCTCGTGCGGGAGCGGCTCGCGCGCCACATCACCGCGCGCTTCAAGGGCGACGACGGTCGCGTGGCGGCGCTGGTGCTCGACCCACGCGCCGAAGAGCGCTTCCGCGCCGGCCTCGACGCCGCGTCCGCCCAGCGAATGCTCGGCTCGCTCGAGCAGGCCGCGCGTTCCTTCGCGGAGGTGACGACACCTCCCGTGGTGCTGTGCGCGGCCGACGTACGCCGTCGCGCGGCGGAGTTCTTCGGTCGGCGCGTGCCCGGCCTCTCCGTCCTCTCGTTTCGCGAGATCGACGGTCGAACGACGGTTCGCAACCTCGGCGTGGTGAGCGCCTGAACTTCGGAGCGGAGCGATGGAGCAAACCGTGAGAGCCCATGGATACGAAGCTGCCCTCGCCGCGGTGCGACGCGATCTCGGGCCCGAGGCGATCATCCTCGGCACGCGCGAGATCGCAGGCACCCGCGAGGTGGAGATCCGCGCGCGGGTCGGCGGTGAGCCGAGCGCACAAGACCTCGGGCTCATCGAGCGCCGCCTCGTGCGCGCAGGCGTCCCCACCACCGCCGCCGAGACCCTCACGCGCGCGATCGTGAAAGCCAACGGCGCAGTCCCGCCGAGTCTGCGCGCTGCGCGCGACGCGCTCACGCGGGTCCTCGAGCGCGAGATGATCTTCGCGGGCCCGATCGGTCGCGCGCCGCGGGTGATCGCCGTGGTCGGCCCGACCGGCGTCGGCAAGACCACCACGATCGCGAAGCTCGCGGCCAACGCGTCGCTCGTCGACGGCCGGAACGTCGGGCTCGTCTGCCTCGACCAATACCGCATCGGCGGCGCCGAACAGCTCCGCAAGTACGCCGAGCTGATCGGGATCCCGATGGAGCTCGCGGACGACGCGCTTGGATTGGATCGCGCGCTTCGTCGGCTCGCGGCGTGCGACCTCGTGCTCGTCGACACCGCCGGCCGCTCGCCGCGTGACACCACCGCGCTCCAACGGCTCGGACAAACGCTGCGCGGCGCGCGCGAAGCGATCGAGGTGCACCTCGCGTTCGTCGCGCAGGTCCACGACCGCGAGCTCGCCGCGATGCTCGACGTGCACGTCGCGGCCCTCCAGCCGCACCGGCTCCTCGCGACCAAGCTCGACGAGGCGCTGCACCACGGGAGCCTCGTCGCCGCTCAGGTCCACGCGGGCATCCCCTACGGCTACTTCACGACCGGCCAGCGCGTCCCGGAAGACCTCGAGGTCGCTTCCGCGAGGCGTGTGGCCGGTCTGCTCTGCGGCGAGGAGGTGAGCGAATGATTCGCGTCGAGGATCAGGCCCAGGGGCTGCGCGTGCGCTTCGAGGGTGAAGAGCGCACGCGACGAACTCGCGGGGGCGCCACGTGGACCGTCGCGGTCACGAGCGGAAAGGGTGGCGTCGGCAAGACGCAGGTGAGCGCGAACCTCGCCGTCGGGCTCGCCCAACAAGGATTGCGCGTGCTGCTCCTCGACGCGGACCTCGGGCTCGCGAGCTTGGATCTCGCGCTCGGCGCTCGGCCGCGCGCGGACCTCGTGGAGGTCGTGCGCGGCGAGGCCACCCTCGGGGACGTGCTGGTCCCCGTCGCGCGAGGCCTCGACCTCGTCCCGGCGTGCCCGGGTCGCTACGAGATGGCGAACCTCGACGCGAGCTCGCGAGACCGCCTCAGCGACCTCGTGCGCGAGCTCGCCGAGAGCTACGACGTCTTGCTGATCGACACCGGCGCCGGCATCGGAGCCTCGACGATCGCCTTCGCCGCCGAAGCCGACGAAGTGATCCTCGTCGCGACCCCCGATCCCTCGTCGCTTCGTGACGCCTACGCGATGGCGAAGGTGCTCCAGGTCCGCGCGGACGTACGCCGCCTCCACCTCGTCGCGAACTTCGTCGGCTCGTCGCGTGAAGGGCTCGAGCTGCGGGATCGCCTGCAGTCGATCGTCGACCGCTTCTTCGTCCTCGACCTCGAGCTCGCCGCGAGCATCCCCACCGATCGCGAGGTGGTCGAGGCCAACCGCGCGGGACACCCCGTGATCCTCGGGTCCCCCGAGTCGAGCGGCGCCCGCGCGCTGCAGTCGCTCTCGCACCGCATCGGAGCGCTCTTTCGGAAGGAGGCCACGTGCTGACCGCTCGCCAGTCTTCACCCCGAGCCCAACGCGATCGCCTGATCGCCGAAGGGCTCCCGCTCGTGCGGCGGCTCGCGTTTCGCCTCGCGCGACGGTTGCCTCCGAACGTCGACGTCGGTGATCTCATCGGCGCCGGCAGCGAAGGGCTCGTGCGTGCGGCCGACGCGTACGACCCCGCGCGTCACGCGAGCTTCGCGGCCTACGCCGAGATGCGCATCCGTGGCGCGATGCTCGACGAGCTGCGCTCGCTCGACCCGATGACGCGCCACGGCCGCCGACGTCTGGCCGAAGTGACCAAGGCCGTGCAGGAGCTGACTCGCACGCTCGGTCGCGCGCCCGAAGAAGCGGAGGTCGCAGGTCACCTCGGCCTCGAGCTCGACGAGTACCGACGCCTCTGCGAGGAGGCCGCGCGCGTGCCCGCGCTGGCGCGTACGGGCGACATCGATCCGGACGTCCTCGTGCAGTCGGACTCCGACGTCTTCACGATCGTCGAAGAGCGAGAGCGCTCCGAGCTTCTCGCGCGCGCCATCGACGCGCTGCCGGAGCGCTCGCGGATGGTGCTCGCGCTCTACTACCAGGAGCAATGCACCCAAGCCGAGATCGGAAAGATCCTCGGCGTCACCGAGGGTCGCGTCTGTCAGATCCTGGGGGAGTCCGCCGCTCGCCTGCGCGCCGCGCTCGCGGACGACGAACGTTCGGCCACCAAGATGCGGCGCGCGACCAAGCCGCGGCGTGAGGAGGCCAAGCCGTGAGTGACGGAATCTGGTCCGCGCTCAGCGGCGCGGTGGCCCAACAGCGAAGCCTCGAGGTGGTGGCGAACAACGTCGCCAACGTGAACACGGTGGGCTTCCGAGCCGACCGGGTGGTCTTCCGCGAGGTACTCTCGCAGGTCGCGCCCGACGGTCCGGCCCCCGCGAGCCTGCGCTTCGTCGCGGTCGACGAGACGGTCGCGGACCGCTCGGCGGGCGCGCTGCAGGACACGGGGCACCCGCTGCATGCCGCGCTCGAAGGCGACGGCTACTTCGCGGTGCGTACGCCTGCCGGTGAGCGCTACACGCGCGCGGGCGCGTGGTCGACGGACGACGCGGGCACCGTGCGGACCGCCGACGGTCACGCGGTGCTGATCGACGACCCTCGCGGTCCGCGACCGCTCGAGCTCCCGCGCGGCTATCGCGAGCTGTCGTTGAGCGAGCGCGGCGAGGTCGTGGTCGATGGAACGAACCTCGGTCGGCTGCGCGTCGTGAGCTTCGCCGAGGCGCCCGACAAGGAGGGCCTCACGCTCTTCACGGGGCGCGCACCTCGTGCGATCGGCGAAGACGTCCGCGTCCGCCAAGGCTTCCTCGAGTCCGCGAACGTCAACGCGGTCGCCGGCATGAACGAGCTCATCACCGTGAACCGCAGCTTCGAAGCGTTTCAGAAGGTCATCGACGGCTTCCGCGCGCTCGACGAACGCACCGCGCGCGACGTCGGGATGCGCCAGCGCTGACGCCGACTCCCCTCGATTCTCTTCCCCACTCGCGAGGTCCTCATGCTCAAAGCCTTGAACACCGCCGCGACCGGAATGGTCGCCCAACAAACTCGGATCGACGTCACCGCCAACAACATGGCGAACGTGAACACCACGGGATTCCGGCGCGCCCGGGCCGAGTTCCAGGACCTGCTCTACCAGACGGTCCGCCGACCCGGCGGGCCGACCGCGGACGGCGGCACTCAACCCTCCGGCATCCAGGTCGGACACGGAACCCGCATCGTCGCGACGTCGCAGATCCACCGCCAAGGAAGCCTCCTTCAAACCGAAGGACCGCTCGATCTCGCGATCGAAGGGTCTGGGTTCCTCCAGGTTCGACGCCCGAACGGCGACCTCGCGTTCACCCGAGCCGGCAACCTGAAGACCGACGCCCAAGGTCAGCTCGTCAACGTCGACGGCTACCCGCTCGAGCCGGGGCTCACGATTCCGCCCGACGCCGTCAGCGTGACGATCACGCCCGAGGGGCTCCTCTCGGTCGTCACCGCCGGCCAGACCGCGGCGCAGGAGATCGGTCAGATCCAGCTCGCCGGCTTCGCCAACCCCGGCGGACTCGAGGCCATCGGCCGCAACCTCTTCGTCCCCACGACCGCGAGCGGCGAGCCCATCGTCGCCGCCCCCGGCCAAGAAGGGCTCGGCACGGTCGCCCAAGGTTTCCTCGAAGGATCGAACGTCGAGGTCGTGACCGAGATGCTCGATTTGATCACGTCGCAGCGCGCTTACGAAGTGAACCAGAAGGTCATCGAAGC
>JALOQC010000180.1 GCA_025453555.1 Myxococcota bacterium
GCGGCTGCGCAGCTCCGAGGGATCGCCCTCCCCCACCACGCGCCCCGCGTCGAGGATCACGACCCGCCCGCAGGTCGCCTCCACCTCCGGCAGGATGTGCGTCGAGAGGAACACCGTCTTCTTGCCCTCGAAGCCACGAATCAACGCGCGCACTGCGCGCATCTGGTTCGGATCGAGGCCCGAGGTCGGCTCGTCCAGGATCAAGAGCGGTGGATCCGACAGCAGCGCGTCCGCGAGCCCCACGCGTTGGCGGTAGCCCTTGCTGAGCTGCCCGATGATTCGGTCGACCGCGTCGCTCACCGAGGCCTGCGCGAGGCTCCGCTCGACCGCCGCGTCCACCGCCTTCCGGCCGCGAATGCCCTTGAGCTCCGCGCGAAAGCGCAGGTGCTCGTGCACCCGCATCTCGGTGTGCAGCGGGACGCCCTCGGGCATGTACCCGAAGCGCTCGCGCGCCCGAATCGGATCCGCCACCGCGTCGATGCCCGCGATCCGCACGCTCCCCGCGGTCGGCGCGAGGAAGCCGGTGATCATGCGCAACGTCGTGCTCTTGCCCGCGCCGTTCGGCCCGAGGAAACCGACGATCTCGCCTTCGTTCACGCGAAACGAGATGCCCTTGACGGCCTCTCGTGTCCCGTAGCGTTTGGTGAGCTGTTCGACCTCCAGCACGCGTCCTCCCGACGTCTCTCCCACGCGGCCCGTTCACGAGGTCCACGCAGTCGGCGGCGCACCCGGCGCCGAACGAGCGGGCGACATACCACCCACGAGCGTTCGCACCAACGCCCGAGCCCACGCGACGTTCCCTCTTCGTCCGATGCCGCGCGGGCCACGTGAACGAAGCCCCGGATCCGGGCAACATCCGTGGACATGTCCGCGGCCTCGACCGACTCCCCCCTCACGATCTTCGGCATGGCCGATGCCCCCGAACGTCCGCAACGCGAAGGCGTGCCCGAGCGCGCGGCGCCCGCCGAAGCGATCGACCCGCTCGTCGCGCGCGCGAAAGCAGGCGACGCGGCCGCGTTCCAGGCCCTCTTCCGCCAACACCGCGACTCCGTCGCGCGCACGGTCCATCGTTTCCTCGGGCCCTCCGCCGATCTGGAGGACGTCGTCCAAGACGTGTTCGTGCACGTCTACCGCTCGCTCCCGAGCTTTCGTGGCGACGCGAAGTTCACGACCTGGCTCTACCGGCTGACCGCGAACGTCACGAAGATGCACCTGCGACGCGCGCGCTCGCGGCCGCGCTTCGCCGACGTCGCGGTCCCCGAGGCCACCGACGACGCCACCGCCGGCCGGCCGGACGAGCTCGTCGAGCGCAACGAGCGCGTCGAGGCGCTCTACCGCCTGCTCGATCGCCTCTCGGACAAGAAGCGCACCGTGCTCGTGCTGCACGACCTCGAAGGCCTCGGCGCGAAGGAGATCGCCACGATCGTCGACGCGCCGGTGCTCACGGTGCGCACGCGGCTCTTCTACGCGCGCAAGGAGCTGTACGCAGCCCTCGCCGAGGAGCCCGCGCTCGCGGCGCTCATGGAGCGTTTCCTCGCCGAGCTCCCCGGCCGGCCGACGGAGAGCGAGCCATGAGCCTGCGCGCTCTCGAAGCCTACGAGGACGGTCACCTCTCCGCGGCGGGACGCGCGCGCGTGGAGGCGAAGCTCGCCCGCGACCCCACGCTGCGTCGGGCTCACTCCGCGCTTCGTGCCTATCGTGCCGTGCTCGCGGAGCTCCCCGTCCCGCGTGCGCTGTCCGACGGTCTCGACGAATCCCTCGCGACGCGTGTCGCCGCAGCCCACGCGCTCGATCGCGCGTTCTCCGACGCACGCGACGTCGAAGCCGCGCTCGACCCTCGGATCGACCAAGTGCTCGCCGCACGCCTCGCCACGGAGCGGGCGCTCGGCGCGGCTTTCGACGAAGCCCGCGCGCCGGAGCTGCGGCTCGACACGGCGGCCCTGGAGGCGAAGCTCTTCGCCGCGATCGCGTCCGAGCCCATCGCCGCCCCAAACCCGGACACCGTCTCGGACACCGTCTCGGACACCGTCTCGGACACCGTCTCGGACACCGCCTCTGCCGCGCGTCCGCTCCCCACCCGCGCGATCGCCGCCTACGCGGACGGACGACTCTCCGCCGCAGGCCAGCACCGCCTCGAAGCACGAGCAGCCAAACGACCCGAGCTCGCCGACGCCCTCGCCCGCGCTCGCACTCTCGCGGAGCTTCGGCGCGAGTCCGAACGCGCCGCGCGCGACGCGGTGAGCGCCGCCCGGCTCGAGCGCCTGGAGCTCCCTCTCCGTCGAGAAGTCGCGCGCATCGACTCCGCGCGCGCTCGGCGGCGATGGCTCGGCGGCACTGCGCTCGCGATCGCTGCGGCGGCCGCGTTCGCGTTGTTGGTCACGCGCCCGCCCGCCGCTTCGGATCCGGTCGCGGAGGTCGAGCTCGATCCGATCGAGCCCCTCGTGATCGCTCCGCCCGCGTTGGACGCCGAGATCACCACCCTCGCGGGCGAGGCCACCCTCGACGGTCGCGACGAGCCGCTCGCGCTCGGCGACTCGCTTCGAGAAGGCGACCTCGTGACCGTCGCCGGCAGCCTCCACGCGCGCATCGACGAGGGCACCGGCGTCGCGATCGCGCCTGGCCTGTTTCGAGACCGCCCGAGCACGACCGCGCGTGTCCGCCTGGAGCGCCTCCGCGCGGACGGAATCGAGCTCGCGCTCGTGGAAGGACGCGTGGCCTCGGAGGTCCTCACTGGCACCCCATACGCGGTCGTCGCGGGTCCCTACCGGGTCGAGGTCCGCGGGACGCGCTTCTCGGTCGATCGTGACGGAGACGCGGTCGCGGTCCGGCTCGACGAAGGCCGCGTCGCGATCTCCCGCGACGGCGAGCTCCTGGTGTTGCTCGAAGCCCCCGCAGAGTGGCGCTCCTCCGACACGCTCGACGTGCCACGCACGGTGGAACGCCCACGTGCGCTTGCGCGCGAGCTCCGCTGGCCGGCGTTTCGGCTGCCGTCGGGTCGCTTCGTCGAGATCGAGCTCGATGGCACGGTCCTCCCCGCCGCGGACGGGCTCGCGATGCGGGTCCCGGCCGGCGATCACGAGCTGCTCGCGATCGACACCGACGGCCTCCGCCACCGAGGGATCGTGAGCGTCGACGAAGGCTTCGTCTTCGACGAGCGCTCGTTGACCGCGGAGCCGAGCGCACCCCGACGCGGCTACCTCGCCCCCGAGGTGATCCGCGAAGTGGTCACGCCGCGCGTGGAGCAGCTCAAGCGCTGCTACGAGCGTTCGCTGCGCCGAACACACCCCGAGCTCGCCGGCAGCTACGTCCTTCGCGTGATCGTGGGCGCGGACGGCCGGGTGCGTCGGGTGCGGGTCGTGACGGATGGCGAGATGCCGCCGCCCTTCGTGACCTGTCTGCAGCTCGAGGCGCAGGCGTGGGCCTTCCCACGCCCCGAGGGCGACGGCCCCGTCACCTTCGATCTGCCGCTCGCGTTCTCCGCGCGAGGGCTCTGAGCGTCGACCGCGAGGCACACCGACGCGGAGTGCCTCGGAGGCATGCCGACTCGGAGGTACGTCGGCTCGAGGGTCGAGCCACGCGACTCGTCACTCCAGCCGCTCGAGCCCGGCCTCGCTCACGCGCGACCACACCCCGCGTGCGTGCACCCAGCCCCCGGTCAGCCGCGCGACCGCGATGGTCACGCGCGCCCCGTGCGGCTCGGGCGGGATCGCGAAGCCGACTTCGACCTGCCGCAGCGCCGTCACCACCGCGGCGGGCGCTCCGCGCAGACGCGGACCGAGCTCGCGCGTCAGGTCGCTCGCGCGTACCCGTCGCACCTCCCACACGAGCTCGCCCACCGCGAGCCGGAACCCGGTCGCGCGCTCGCGCACGTCGACCGCGAGCCCTTCTGCGGTGAGCGACTCACGCAACGCCGTGGCGCGGAGCAGCTCGTTCTCGGGAGCGAAGACGTAGAGCAAGGGGTTCTCGTGAGCTCGGAGGCGGTGCGGGTCGAGCGCCCGAGCCCACGAGCAGGAACGTGATCTCGAGAACGACGTGGCAGGTACGATCGAGAACGCCGCCCGGAGGCGGCGTCGTCGGAGCAACTCTCAGAAAAGCTCGGTGAACGCTCGCGCTCAGTGCCCGCGCTCAGTGACCCTGCTCGCGGTCGATGCCCGGATGGGTCGGGTCGCCCGGCTCGTGGCGCGGGTTCGCGGTGAGGTAGGTGCCGTCCCGGCCCGGCAGGTTGAGCAGGACTTCCTTGTCGTAGAGGAAGTGCTCGCGCGAGGTCGAGGGCGGCATGTGGAGCCCCGTGTCCATGCGGATGGCGTCGCAGGGACACGCCTCGACGCAGTAGCCGCAGTAGATGCAGCGCAGCTCGTCGATCGTGAAGACCGCGGGGAAGCGCTCGTAACCGTGCCGCGGGTCGCCCTCGGCGTACTCCGCCGGCTCGATGTGGATGCACTGCGCCGGGCAGGCGGTGGAGCAACAGAGGCAGGCCACGCAGCGTGGCGAGCCGTCGGCGCGCTGCGTCAGGCGATGGATCCCGCGGAAGCGGGGCGGATACTCCCGCTTCTCTTCGGGGTAACGAACCGTCGCGATCTCCTTCTCTTCTTCGGGACCGAACGTGTTCTTGAAGAAGCGCGCCATCGTCTTCCCGAGACCCTTCGCGATCTCGGGCGCGTAGAGCTGATCGGAGAGCGTGCGCTCGGGCTTGGGGACGACCTTGATTCCGACGGCCATGTTTTCCTCAGGTCCAGAGCAAGACGGCGATGCCGGTGAAGAGGATGTTCGCGAGCGCGAGCGGGAGCAGCGCCTTCCAGCACAGCCGCATGAGCTGGTCGTAGCGGAAGCGCGGCAGGGTCCAGCGGATCATGAGCTGGAACCAGATGAGAACCACGATCTTCACGAGCGAGGCAACGACTTGAATCAGGATGATCGCCCAATGCTGGAGCAGGATCTGATCCTGGATCACCCAATCCGTCATCGGGATGGTGAGCTCCCAGGTCCCCGGGAGATCGAGCCCGCTGCGGTAGAGGAAAGGAACGTCCCAACCACCGAAGAAGAGGATCGACGCGATGGCGGACAGACCGACCACCTCGACGAACTCGCCGGTGAAGAACATGCCGAACTTCATGCCGGAGTACTCGGTGAGGTAACCACCGACGAGCTCGGACTCACCTTCGGGAAGGTCGAAGGGAACACGCTTGGTCTCGGCGACCGCGGCGAAGAGGTAGAGCACACACGCGATCGTGAGCGGCGGGATGAACACGCCCCAGACGCCCTGCTCGTACTGCCAGAAGGCCATGTCCTCGAGCCGGAGCGACCCGTAGATCATGAAGCAGGGCACCACCGTCAGGCCGAGCGCGACCTCGTAGGACACCATCTGGCTCGCGGCGCGGAGGCCGCCCATGAGCGAGTACTTGTTGTCCGACGCGTAGCCGCCGATCGCGGCGCCGATGATGCCGGTGCCGGCGACCGCGAAGACGAAGAGCATGCCGACGTTGAGGGACGCGACCTGCATCGGGATCGAGGTCGCCACGCCGCTTCCGTCGCACGCCATCACGGTCGCCACGTCACGCGGCACCACGTCCGTCGCGCACTCCACGAAGAGCGTGTCCGCGAAGGGGATGACCGCGAAGATCACGAGCGCCGGGACGAGGGTGATGATCGGCGCGAGGCCGTGGAGGAGCTTGTCCGCCTTGGGCGGGATGAAGTCCTCCTTGAAGATCATCTTGAGCGCGTCGGCCGCCGGGTGGAGCAGACCGAGCAACGCGAGCTTGCCGCCGCTCTCGACGATGCCCGCGTGCAGCTTGTGGCCGATACGCAGGAGCACGCCCGCGATGCCGAAGCCGAGCACCGCGAGGTAGAACGTCTTCGCCTCGAAGCCGAACAGCGACTCGTTGCCGGTGAGGAGCAAGATCGCGAGGCCCACGATCGCCAGGCCCGCCGCGAAGAAGGAACCGAAGATCCCCACCTCCATCGGCTTGAGCGTGAAGCGCAGGAAGTCGACGAGGCTCGCGGGGAGCGGGATGTGCGCGCGGTGGGGACCGACGCGGTCCTGGATCATCGCGGACTGACGCCGCTCGGCCCACACGAGCATCGGCGCGAACGCACCGACGACCACGAGGACGATGAACAGGATCTTCGCGACGGCGACGAGAATCTGGGTTCCGAGCTCCATCGTCGTGCTCTCAGGCGCTGGCCTGCGGTTGGGCGTCCGCGGCGGCCGCGGCGGCGTTCATGTCGTTGCGCACGTCACCGGTGCGCTCGTAGGCGAGCGAGAGCCCGAGCTCCTTCGCGATCGCGCAGAGGGTCTTCCACGCGGGGTGGACGCCGTCGGGCGCCGGGATCGCGCGCACGAAGGTCTGCGCCATGCCCTTGGCGTTCACGAAGGTGCCGAAGGTCTCCGCCCAGCTCGCGACGGGAATCTGCAGCGACGCCACGCTCGGGAGCGGGCCTTCGTTGCTCGCGAGGCTGAGGACCACGTCGAGCTTCTTCAGCGCGTCGAGCTTGCCCTCGCCCTCGCCACCGAAGTGGCCGAGCGCGACGACGGAAGAGACCTGACCCGCGAGCACGTCTGCGAGGAGATCGTCGAGGTCCGCGAGGTCACGCCCCGCCACCTGGGTGGCGCCCGCGCGGTTCGGGTTCGGATCCGCGTTCTTGAGGATCGCGTCGCCCTTCCAGCCGACCGCTTCCGCGTCGCGGGCCGCGAGGTAGAGGCGGCTCGTCCCGAAGAGCTTCGCGAAGCGCGCCGCGACGAAGTTGTCTTCGCTCGACATGCCCGCGCCGAGCACCACCGCGAGCTTGCCCTTCTCCTTCACGCGACCGAGCAGCGTCGCCGCCTCGCTCGGGGCGTCCTCCGGGAGGAGCTTCTCTGCGCTCGGCCCGCGACCGAGCACCGGCGTCACCAGGCGACGCTCGTGCACCTCGCGGTACGTCATCATGCCCTGGTCGCACATCCAGAAGCGGTTCACGTCCGCGTTGTCGCGCGGGCGCAGGCGGTAGACCTTGCCGTAGCGCGGGTCGAAGTCGACGTGCGTGTTGCAGCCCGTCGCGCAACCCGTGCAGACGCCCTCGGCGCTCTTGAGGAACCAGACGCGCGCCTTGAAGCGGAAGTCGCGGCTCGTGAGCGCGCCGACCGGGCACACGTGCTCGGTCATGAGCGTGTAGTCGTGGTCGAGCTCGCGACCGGGCGCGAGCACGATCTCGTTGCGGTTGCCGCGCTCGCGCATGTCGAGCACGTGGTCACCGACGAGCTCGTCGCAGACGCGGATGCAGCGGGTGCACATGATGCAGCGCTCCGCGTCGTAGACGATGGTCGGGCCGAAGCGCACGCCCTTGGGCTTGTGCACCGGCTCGGTGCGTTTGCGCTTCAGGGTCGCCTGGTGCTCCTCGTAGTAGTCCTGGAGCTTGCACTCGCCGGCCTGATCGCAGATCGGGCAGTCGACGGGGTGATTGAGGAGCAGCAGCTCTTGCACGGCCGCCTGCGCGTTCTTCACCTCGGGACCCACCGAGTCGACCTCGAGGTTCTCCTCCGCCGCCTGCTGACACGCGGGGACGAGCTTCGGCTTGGTGTCCGGGAGGAACGCCTGCTTCTTCTCGTTCCACTTCAGGATGGGCATCATCATCTGACGCCCGCTCTTCACGTGAACGAGACACATCCGGCAGTTGGCAGCGACGCTCAGGCCGGGGTGCCAACAATAATGCGGGATCTCGATGCCGGCGCGCCAGGCTGCGCGGATGATCGTATCGCCCTTCTCGAAGGGGATCTCCTGGCCGTTGAGCTTGAAAGTCGGCATGACTTCTTTCCGGGCTCTCTCAGGGATGCGCGCCGCTCAGCGGTCGCACTCGCCGCCGATCATGTTGACCGAGCCGAAGGTGGGGATGATGTCCGCGATCATGTCGCCCATGATCATCTCGCGCGCGGCCTGGAGGTTGAACCAGCAAGGCGGGCGCACGCGGAGGCGGTACGGAGTGCCGCTCCCGTCGGAGACGAGGTAGAAGCCGAGCTCGCCGTTGCCGGCCTCGGTGTACGAGTAGACCGCGCCCTTCGGCGGCTTGAGGCCCTCCATCACGAGCTTGAAATGCGCGATGGTCGCCTCGATGGTCGAATAGACCTCGCGCTTCTCGGGGAGCATGATCCGCGGATCGTCGATGCTGACGGGGCCCTCGTCCGGCATCTGATCGAGCGCCTGCTCGATGATGCGGAGCGACTGACGGATCTCTTCGGTGCGGACCATGAAGCGGTCCCAGTTGTCGCCGTCGGTGCCGACGGGGACGTCGAAGTCGAAGCGGTCGTAGACGAGGTACGGGTGATCCTTGCGGACGTCGTACGCGACGCCGGTCGAGCGGAGGACGGGACCCGTCACGCCGAGCGCGAGCGCCCGCTCCTTGCTGAGCTTGCCCACGCCTTCCATGCGGTCGAGGAAGATGCGGTTCTTGAGGAGGAGCGACTCCGCCTCGCCGACGACCTTCCGGATCTCCGGCATGATCGCGCGGACGTCGTCCTTGAACCCTTCGGTCGGCGGGGCGGCCATGCCGCCGATGCGCGCGAAGCTGTGCGTCATGCGCGCGCCGGACTCCTTCTCGAGGATGTCCCAGACCCAGTCGCGCACCTTGAGCAGCCAGAGGAAGGGCGTGAACGCGCCGAGCTCCATCGCCGACGCGCCGTTGCACGTGAAGTGGTCGCAGATGCGCGCGAGCTCACCGAGGATCACTCGGTAGTACTGGCAACGGTCGGGGACCTTCACGTCCAGTAGCTTCTCCACCGCGAGCGCGAAGCCCACGTTGTTCAGCATCGGCGAGACGTAGTTCAGGCGGTCGACGTAGGGGAAGACCTGCGCCCAGGTCCCGCGCTCGCAGCTCTTCTCGAAGCCGCGGTGCAGGTAGCCCGGCTGGACGTCGACGTTCATCACCGTCTCGCCGTCCAGGTCGAGCACCATCCGGATGGTGCCGTGCATGGCCGGGTGCGACGGGCCCATGTTCAGGCGCATCGGGTCGGCAGGGATTTCGAGGGCTTCGTCGTCGTCCTCGAGGATCTCGTCGGCGGGTTCCATGTTTGATCAACCCCGAAAGAAAGAGGGAGGGAGAGTCGGAGAGGAGCTCGCGCTCACTCGGCGGCCGACTCTTCGGGCTTCTTGGCGAACTGGGCCTCCGCGATCTCCGAGTCGGAGAGCGCGCGGCGTTGACCCGTCTGGACGGCGATCGACGGCGAGACCTGCTCGTCGCGTCCCGCGAGGCGCTCTTCCCAATCGACGCGCGCGAAAGGTTGGCCCTCTTCGATGCCGAAGGGCGGGAGCTTGAGGGTGTCGTCCGCGTCGCGGTACTCGACGAGCGGCTGCACGCGATCGATCGGGTAGTCCTTGCGGAGCGGGTACCCGACGAACTCGTCGTACATGAGGATGCGGCGCAGGTCGCGGTGCCCGGCGAAGCGGATGCCGAACATGTCGAAGACCTCGCGCTCGGCCCAGTTCGCGCCCGCCCACACCGTGGTGAGCGTCGGCACGTCCTCGCCGTCCTTCACGAGCGCCTTCACGCGGATGCGGTGCTTCTTCTCGTAGGAACGCACCGAGAAGAGCACGTCGAAGCGCGGCTGCCCTTCCATCTCGCGCTCGGGCCAGTCGACCGCCGTGAGGTCGACCCAGTGGTTCATCGCGAGCTCCGGATCGTCACGGAGCACCTGCGCCACCCGCACCCAATCCTTCAGCGCGACGCGGACCTCTTCGTCGCCGCGGAAGCTCGACGTCTCCAGGATCGCGTCGCCGAGGACGCTCTGGAGCTTCTTCAGGACCTTGGCGCTCATGCGCCCTCCTTGCTTCCGCCGCCGGCGATCGGAAGCGCGCGCTTCCCGCGGAGCTGCGCGAGCTCGGGAACGACCTTCGGGAGCACGGTGACCGGCTCGCGATTGCCCTTCTGAATCTTCTCCATGAGGAGCATCAGGCCGTCCAGAACGGCCTCGGGGCGCGGCGGGCAACCGGGAATGTAGACGTCCACCGGGATGATCTTGTCGACCCCGGGAATCGTCGTGTAGTTGTCGTAGAAGCCGCCGCAGCTCGCGCAGGTTCCGAACGAGACGACCCACTTCGGCTCGGCCATCTGTTCGTAGATGCGCTTGAGCGCAGGCCCCTGCCGCTGGCTGATCGTCCCGACGACCCAGAGCACGTCGCTCTGGCGCGGCGAGAAGCGCGGAGCCTCGGCGCCGAAACGCGCGATGTCGTAGCGCGGCGACGCGACGGCGAAGAACTCCATGCCGCAACAGGCGGTCGCGAACGGATACTGGAAGAGCGAATACTTCCGGGCCCAGGCGAGCAGAGATTCGAACTTCGTGGTGAAGAAGCTCTCACCCGAAGAGCCTCCCACGATGGTCTTCACTTCTCCCATTCGAGGGCTCCCTTCTTCCAGGCGTAGATGAGCGTGACGCCGAGCACGACGAGGAAAAGCACCATCTCGAGGAAGCCGATCCAACCGAGCTGGCGAAAGAGCGCTGCCCACGGGTACATGAAGACGGCTTCGATGTCGAAGACCACGAAGAGGATCGCGGTCAGGTAGAACTTGACGCTCTGCCGGAGGTGGCTCGCACCGGTGGTGTTCGAGCCAGACTCGTAGGGCAGCATTTTCTCGGGCGTAGGTTTGTTCGGTCCGGCGAGCGAGGTCGCGGTGAACATCCCGAGCGCGACCAAGGTCGCCACGAGCAGGAGCAAGAAGACGGGCAAGTAGGCGCTGAGCATCGAAGCGAGCTCTCTCGGGTCGGGCGGTCCCGTGACCTCGGGGCTGGAGCCCTGGCGGTCGCGAACCGGATCCTGGCGGCTTGGGAGGGCCGAAATCCGCGGAAATCGGCGCAATCTCCCGAGATTCGTACGCGCTTGTAGCGTCGTGGCGATGCCCCGTCAATCGAGTCCTTCGAACGCGCCGGGGTCGCTCGCCCCCGAGCGGGGTCGCTCGCCCCCGAGCGGAGGCGGGGAGCACGTCCCGTGGGTCGGGACGCCCACCGAACCCTCGCCGCAGCCCCTTCGAGAAGCCGACGGGTTTTGCGTGAGAGGTCGACTGTGCGATGGTCCGCGCGCCTCGGAGGCGGATCGCAGGTGGGCGATTCGTCCGCAAGAAGGATCCGCGAGCACGAACGCTCTGCAGGACGAGGGGAAGACGTGAACGTTTCAGTGGTTCGGATCGCGCGCTCGATCGCGCTCGTGGGACTCGTCGCGGCCCAGACGGCTCCGACCTCCGCGCAGGCGACGGCGGAGACCCCCGAGCCGGGCTTCGCCGAGAACCTCCAGAAGGGCGTCGACGAGTTCTTCGGCGAGTGGATCGTCGGGCCGATGGCGTCGGTCCTCTTCTTCGACATCGTCTTCTGGGACACCCCGCCCGCCCACGACGACGCCGCCGCCCGCGACGGAGCGAACCTCCGCGACGGGGAGCCGCTCGCGCACGCGTCCGACAACGATCGCGGCTGGATGCTCTCCGCGGTGAACCGCTTCGACGAGGCCAAGCTCGCCGGGATGGTCGGAGCGGACGCGGCGGCCGCGATCGTGGCCGCGCGCCCGACCGAGGGCTTCGCGGCCATCGGCGACATCGACTCGATCGAGGGCGTGGGCGCGTGGGAGCGGCACCTGCTCTGGGCGCACGCGAACGCGCTCAGCATCCCCTTCATCGTGCTCTGGCTGGTGTTCGGGGCGATCTTCTTCACCGTCCGCTACGGCTTCATCAGCATCCGCGGCTTCCGCCACGCGATCGCGGTCACCCGCGGGCACTACGACGCCCCCGAGGACCACGGCGAGGTCAGCCACTTCCAGGCGCTCTCGTCCGCGCTCTCCGCCACCGTCGGGCTCGGGAACATCGCGGGCGTCGCGGTCGCGGTCGGCATCGGCGGCCCGGGCGCGGTGCTCTGGATGATGATCGCGGCGTTCTTCGGCATGAGCTCGAAGTTCTCCGAGTGCACCCTCGGCCTGCTGTACCGAGAGACCGACGCGAAGGGGAACGTGTCGGGCGGACCGATGCGCTACCTCGACAAGGGCCTCGCGGAGATGGGCCTCGGCAAGCTCGGCAAGGTGCTCGCGATCGGCTTCGCGATCATGTGCGTCGGCGGCAGCTTCGGCGGCGGCAACATGTTCCAGGCGAACCAGGCGACCGCGCAGATCAGCAGCGTGGTGCCGCTCTTCGCGAGCTCGGGCGGCAAGCTCGCGTTCGGCATCGCGCTCGCGTTGCTGACCGGCGCCGTGATCATCGGCGGCATCAAGCGCATCGGCCGCGTGGCCGAGCTGATCGTGCCCTTCATGTGCGGCGTGTACGTGCTCGCCGGCCTCGCCGTCGTCGTGATGCACGCGAGCGACATCCCGATGGCGTTCGGCAAGATCTTCGGCGAGGCGTTCTCGCCGATGGCGGTCGGCGGCGGCGTGCTCGGTGTGCTCGTCGTCGGCTTCCAGCGCGCGGCGTTCTCCAACGAGGCCGGCGTCGGCTCCGCGTCCATCGCGCACTCCGCGGCCACCACCAACGAGCCGGTGCGCGAGGGGATCGTGGCGCTGCTCGAGCCCTTCATCGACACCGTGATCGTCTGCACGATGACGGGGCTCGTCGTGGTGATCACCGGCACCTACCAGAGCGGCCTCGAAGGCGTCGAGATGACGAGCCGCGCGTTCGACACCGTGATCCCGGGCTTCAAGTACGTGCTCACCGCGACCGTGGTGCTCTTCGCGTACTCGACGATGATCAGCTGGAGCTACTACGGCGAGCGTTGCTGCACGTTCCTCTTCGGCACCGCCAGCTCGATGCCCTACCGCGTCGTCTTCCTCGCCTTCACCGTCCTCGGCTCGATCCTGGAGCTCGGGAACGTGATCGCCTTCTCGGATCTGATGATCCTCGGGATGGCCTTCCCGAACATCCTCGGGATGCTCCTCTTGTCCGGGAAAGTCCGCGAACGGCTCGACGACTACTGGTCGCGCTTGAAGGCCGGGTCGATGACGAAACGGGCGACGACACCGAAGGCCGGCGCTTGACGCTTTGCGTCAGATCCATCGACCATCGCGGCTCGACGACGCGCGCATGAAGGATCCGAACGGCACGAGCGTGGACGCAGAAGCGGCCGTGCGGGCACAGCAGTCCGGCGAGGCCACGCGTTGCCCCCATTGCGCGGGGAGCCACCCCAAGACGTGGTCGCATTGCCCGACCACCGGCAAGCCGCTGACGACCGGGCCCGCGCTCGTCGGGCGCGTCATCGGCGATCGCTACCGGATCCTCGGCCTCATCGGCGAAGGCGGCATGGGCGCGGTCTACGAAGCCGAGCACCTCTCGGTCGGGCGGCGCGTCGCGCTCAAGCGCCTGCACCCCGAGCTCGCCCACGACTCGCACGCGATCAGTCGGTTTCAACGCGAAGCGCGCGCGGCCGGTGCCTCGGGCCACGAGCACGTGGTGGACGTGCTCGATCTCGGCTTCGCGGAGGACGGCGCGCCGTACCTCGTGATGGAGCTGCTGGTCGGCGAGAGCCTCGCGACCCGCCTCAAGCGTCAGCGTCAGATCGCGCCGCGTCGCGCAGCGGCGATCGCGGGGCAGGTGCTCTCCGCGCTCGAGGCCGTGCACGCGCTCGACGTGATCCACCGCGATCTCAAGCCGGACAACATCTTCCTCTCGAAGCGCAACGGCCGCACCGACTACGTGAAGGTCCTCGACTTCGGCGTCTCGAAGATGAGCACGGAGGGCAAGGATCCGAGGCTCACGCGCACCGGCGTGATGGTCGGCACGCCGCACTACATGTCGCCCGAGCAGGCTCGGGGCATCCGCAACCTCGATCACCGCGTCGACCTCTACGCGGTCGGCGTGATCCTCTACGAGTGCCTCGCGGGGCAACTCCCCTTCCAGGCCGAGAACTACCACGCGCTCTTGCAGTCGATCCTCGCGCGCGAGCCGACGCCGCTGCAGCAGCTCGTGCCCGATCTCGACGCAGGCTTGGCGGAGGTCGTGCATCGCGCGCTGGCCAAGCGCGCCGACGATCGTTTCCCGAACGCACGCGCGATGTGGGAGGCGCTGGTGCTCTTCGGTGCCGACGCTCCCGCGCGGTTGGAGTCGGCGCCCGCGCCCTCTCAGGTCTCGGCGTCCTCGCTCGCGACTGGCTTCGGCGCGCTCCCCACGACACCAATGGAAGGCGAGATCCTCCGCGCGAAGCTGCGCGAAGCGTCTGCGTTCCAGCCCGTGCAGCTCCCCACGCCGCCGCCGCTCGATCCGGCGCGGCCGCGCGCCGCGTGGTCGGGGACGGGCCGCGCGTTCGTGGCGACGAGCGCGGATTGGTCGGACGCGCGCGCCGATCTCTGGCGCGCTCCTTCGCTGCCTCCGCCCAGCGTGAGCGCGTCGCGCTCCACGGGCGCCACGCCGCGCACGGCCGGGGCCGCGAGCTCACTGCGACCCTCGCTGCCCTCGCGCACCGCCGAGCCCCGTCGCTCGTTCGAGAGCGAGCCCAACACCGAGGCGCGCGTGAAGGGAGCGCTCGTCCAAGCGACCCGCGAACGCGTGGTCGCGCGCCACGGAGTCCCGACCGACGCCAGGATCGTGCGAGGCCTCTCCGCGAGCCACGTCGCTACGCTCGGGGGCGTGATCTTGCCGATGGCGTGGATCTCGGCCGCCCCCTTCGTCGCCTACCTCGAAGCGCTCGAGCTCTCGCGCGGCGGCACCGACGGACGCGAATCGCGGCTGTGTGGTCGCGAGGTGGGTGAGCACGAGCTGCAACGCACGCATCGCTTGGTGCTCCGCAACGCGACCCCGACGATCGGGATCGCGAAGCTCCCGACCGTGCTCCGCTCGTACCTCGAGGGGACGACCGTCCACGTCGACGGCACCGAGACGGGCTCGTTCCGCGTCGAGGCCGACGGCGCCCCCAGCGCGCACGCGTTCGCATCGTTCGTGGCTGGTCTGACCGAGCGCTACCTCGAGCTGTGTGGCGCCCGGGAGCCTCGCGCGTGGGTGCAGCCGACCGCGTCCGGCATCTCGCTCTCCGTTCGCTGGCGCTGACAGCTTCCTTGAGGGTCTGTCGCCAGACCCTCCCCCACGGGGCATGAAGCCCCGATGGGGCCCCCACCCACGAGCCTACGCTCGCTTCGCGAGCTGCGCGCCGTCCGGTAGGGCGGCTTGCGCAATCGGCCTCAGCGTCTTTTCAGGCTCCCGACCCGACCTGCCGCGCTCCGGATCGCGTGGTAGCTTCACGACGATGAACAGCGCGATGAAGTCGTTCGCGGCACGCCGGGCCCGCCTCTTGGAAGCGATCGGGCCGGGCGTCGTGCTCGTGCCCTCCGCCCCGGTGTTTCCTCGCAACAACGACGTCGAGCACCCCTACCGCCAAGACAGCGACTTCTTCTATCTCACCGGCTTCGACGAGCCCGAGAGCGTGCTCGTGCTGACGAACCAGCACCCCGAGCATCGCGCGGTGCTCTTCGTGCGACCCCGCAACCCCGAGCGCGAGATCTGGGACGGCCCGCGACTCGGCGTCGAGGGCGCGGTCGCGGAGCTCGGTGTGGACGCGGCGTTCGACGTCGCGGAGCTCGCGGAGAAGCTCCCGGATTACCTCGGCGACGTCGATCGCGTGCACGTCCGCGTGGGCCGCGGTCACCCGTTCGACGCCACGGTCTTCCGCGCGCTCGACGTGGTTCGAGGCCGCTCGCGCCGAGGGATCCGTGCGCCGACGGAGCTCGTCGATCCGGTCCGCTCGCTGCACGAGCTCCGGCTGCGCAAGGACACCGACGAGCTCGCGACCATGCGACGCGCCGCGGAGATCACGCGCGACGCTCACCTCGAAGCGATGCGCGTGGCCAAGCCGGGTCGACGCGAGATCGAGGTCGCGGCGGAGATGGAGCGTGTGTTCCGGCTCGGCGGCAGCGAGCGCCCCGCGTACGAGAGCATCGTCGGCTCCGGACCGAACGCCACGATCCTGCACTACCGCGCAGGAAAGCGCGTGCTCGGCGAAGGCGAGCTGCTGCTCATCGATGCGGGCTGCGAGCTCGACTACTACGCGAGCGACGTCACGCGGACCTTCCCGGTGAGCGGGCGCTTCAGCCCCGAGCAGCGCGCGCTCTACGACGTGACGCTCGCGTCGCAGCAGGCATGCCTCGACGCGACGAAGCCGGGCGCGACGCTCGACGCGCTCCACGACGTCGCGGTCGACGTGATCACCCGCGGCCTGATCGAGCTCGGGCTGCTCTCGGGCAGCGTGGCCGAGAACGTCGAGCAGCAGAAGTACCGCGCGTTCTACATGCACCGCACGAGTCATTGGCTCGGCATGGACGTGCACGACGTCGGCCTCTACTACGACGCTGGCAAGCCGCGTCCGCTGCAGCCGGGCTTCGTGCTCACCATCGAACCGGGTGTGTACGTGGGCGCGAACGCCGACGTCGATCCGAAGTGGCGCGGGATCGGGATCCGCATCGAGGACGACGTGGTCGTGACCGAAACGGGTCACCACAACCTCACCCACGACATCCCGAAGCACGCCGACGAGATCGAACGAATCCTCGCGGATCGTTGACGTTCGACGTCACGACGAATCGGTGGAAGCACCCCGCCGACGCGGGCACTTCATCTCCTGCGATCACGCGCGTCACGGCTCTGCGTGCTCTGTGTGCTCTGTGCGCTCTGCGTGCTCTGCGTGCTCAGCGCGCGAAGAGCTCGTGCGCGCGTGCGAGCGCGTTCTCTTCCGTCGCGCCGAGCTCGGCGCACCACGCTTCGATCGAGAGGCGTCCACCGCGCTCGAAGGCCGCCCGCAGCGTCTGCTCTGCGCGCGGGTTCCGGTACCAATCCTCGTCGTACCGATCGCGGAGCGCGCCCCACGTAGCGAACGCGCCGACGAGCGCACGAAACCGCGCGCCCGAGCTCGCGGGCGACCACACGAGCGCACGCGCGAGCCGCGTCGAGATCGGCACGCCGAGCGCACGCTCCACCAGCTCCGTGACGCGCTCGTCGACGTCGACGGTCGGGGTCGGCGCCACGTCCGCCAGCAAGAGCCCCGAGCTCGCAGGGGCCGCGTCGTGCAAGCCACGCACGAGCGTGCCGACCGCGAGCACGCGCGAGAGCACGAGCGTCACGAGCGCCGCCTGTCTCGCCAGCGTGTCGGCGTGGCGTGGCTCGATCGCGCGCGCACGCCACGTCGCGGGCTCGCACGGGAGCTGCGCGAAGAGCTGACCGTAGCCGCGCGCGACCGTCGCGACCGCGGGCCGCGCGAGCGCGGGCGGCAACCCAGGCGAGCCGAGCGAGAGCGCCACCGCGCGCCCCGCGACCTCCATCGCGAGAACCTCGCCGAGCACGCCGTGATCGAGCCGCGGCGGCAGGAGCTTCGCGTCGCGACCGACCGTGCGCACGACGAGCCGCGGCGTGGGAAACGGCGAGCGATGCGGCGCGTCGACGCGCACCACGCGATCGAGCACCGCCTCGTAGCCGAAGGGCACGAGCGCCTCGCCGAAGCGGCGCCACCGCGTCTTCGGCGAAACGAACGCGTCGAGCTCGGGCCGGCGAAGCGCCGCGAGCAGCGCCGCCGCGTCCTGAAGACCCCGATCGTCGAGGATCCCGCGCAGCACGTCGTCGGTCGCGTCGAGCCAACGAACGGCCGACGCGCGTCGCGCCTCCGCGTCTGGCCCCGCGTCCGCGTGCGAACCCACGCCCGCTTCCACGAGCCACCGCTGCGCGCGCCGATCGCTTGCCCTTCGCGCGTCGCGCCAGAGCGAGTCCGCGCGCTCCGCCGCCTCCTCCGACGCCTGCAGCGTCGCCTGGCCACGCTCACCCGGCTCGCCTTGCCAGAGCCCCGCCAGCAGCGCGCGCCACGAGCGGGTCTCCCGCCCGAAGACGTGGCGTCGGCTCAGCTCACCTTCGAGCGCCTCGCGGGGGCCGTCGAGCGCGCGCTCCGCCTCCGCGCGCGCGAGGTGCGCCGCCGACGCCTCGTGCTCGCCCGGCTCGAGATCGGGGGCCGCTTCGGCGAGCAGCCCGACCGAGTCGCGCGATGGGAACGCGAGCTCGGGCGGCTCTTCGCCCCGCGCGATCGCGAGCGCCGCTTCCGCTTCGCTGCGCCGCCATCGCTCGATCTGAGCTCGAAGCTGGTCCCGGGCTTCCACGCCGCAAGCTTCTGCCACGAGTCGCGCCGAACGTCTCGCGTCACGACGATCCAGGACGATCCACGCCACGCTCCACGCCGCCATCCATGCCGAACATCCATGGCCGATTCGGATCGAACTTGCGGGCGGGGGTACCCGCGTCCACGCTCGCGCCCCATGGGCCACGAGCGATTGAAGCAGCTCCGCATCGGCGTGATCGGCGCGGGCAACATGGGCACGACCATCCTCGAGGGGCTCCTCGACGCGGGCGCGGCCACCGCCGATCAGCTCATGGCCTCCGATCCACGCGAGGCGCGACGGCGCGAGCTCGACGAGCGCGGCGTGCGGACCAGCGCGTCGAACCTCGAGGTCGCGCGCTTCGCAGAGCTCCTGGTGCTCGCGACCAAGCCGCAGGTCTTCGATCGGATGCTCACCGAGATCGCCTCCGGCACGGGTCCCGACACCCTCGTGGTCTCCATCGCTGCGGGCATCCCCATCGCCGCGATCGAGTCGCAGCTCGCCCCTGGCACGCGCGTGATTCGCACGATGCCGAACACACCCGCGCTCGTCGGCGCCGGCGCCACCGCGATCGCGCCCGGCACCCACGTGTCGGAGGAAGACCTCGCGACGGTGGAGGCGCTCTTCTCGTCGATCGGCATCACCGAGGTGCTCGAAGAGTCGCTCCTCGACGCGGTCACCGGGCTCTCGGGCTCGGGCCCCGCGTTCATCTTCGTGATCATCGACGCGCTCTCGGACGCCGGCGTGAAGGTCGGTCTGCACCGCACGACCGCGCAGCGCTTGGCCGCGCAGACCGTGTTGGGCGCCGCGAAGATGCTCATCGAGACGGGTGAGCATCCGGGCAAGCTGAAGGACATGGTCGCGAGCCCGGGAGGCACCACGATCGCGGGTCTGCACACGCTCGAAGCGGGCGGACTGCGCAAGACGCTGATGGATGCGGTGGAGAACGCGACCCTGCGCTCGAAGCAGCTCGGCGAGGAGCTCGCGAAGAAACGCAGCGGCGGTTGACCGATCGGTCAGCCCCTCCGGCTCGCGCCTGGATCCCCGCGCAACCCTTCGCGGCGCAGCGGTCCGCAGCGGGGGCTCCGAACGGCGGGCTGCTGCGATCCGGCGTTCGTCGGCGAGCCGCATTCAGCCGCGCGGGCCGAAGATCGCGGTGCCCACGCGCACGAGCGTCGCGCCCTCTTCGATCGCGATCTCCAGATCGTCGCTCATGCCCATGCTGCGCTCGGGCAACGCGTGTCGATCCGCGAGCGCGGCGAGCTCTCGGAAGTGCGGCCTCGGATCCACGTCCGCGGGTGGGATCGCCATGAGCCCACGCAGCTCGAGCGACGACAGCCCTCGCACGTGCGCGACCAACGCGTCGAGCGCCTCCGGCAGCACCCCCGACTTCTGTGGCTCACGCCCGACGTTCACCTGCAGCATCACCGCCAGCGTGCGCCCGCGCTCTCGCGCGCGTCGATCGAGCTCCGTCGCGAGCCGCTCGGAGTCGACGCTCTCCACGCAGACCAGCGCCTCCACCGAGAGCAGCACCTTGATCTTGTTCGATTGAAGGTGCCCGATGAAGTGCAGCTCCGCGCCTTCGAACGCGCTCGCCTTCGTCACGAGCTCCTGCACGTAGCTCTCGCCGAAGAGTGTCTGACCGGCGTCGCGCGCGACCGCGATCGCCGCCGGCGGGTGCACCTTCGAGACCGCCACGAGCCGCACGCTCGACGGCTCGCGTCCCGCGCGCGCGCAGGCCTCCGCGATCCGCGCCCGGACCGCGAGGAGCCCCGCGCGCGCGTCGTGATTCGCGACCAGGCTCACGGCCACGCCTCCACCGCACCGTGCGCGACGAGCAGCTCGAGCGTCTCCGCGACCGGGAGACCCACCACGTTGGAGTAGCTGCCCTCGATCCGCGCGACGAACCCACCCGCGAGCCCTTGGATCCCGTAGCCGCCTGCCTTGTCGCGCCCTTCGCCGAGCGCGGCGTAGCGCGCGATCTCGTCCGAGCCGAGCGCGCGAAACACCACCTGCGTGACGACGTCGCGCACCGCGAGCGTGCGGCCCGCGCGGCCGAGCGCGATCGCGGTGCGGACCTCGTGCGCGCGACCGGAGAGACGTTCGAGCATCGCCCTCCCCTCCGCCGCGTCCTCGGGCTTACCCAGGATCACGTCATCCGCGACCACCGTGGTGTCCGAGGCCAGCACGAACGCATCGCCCACCTCGTCGAACGCGAACGCCGCGTGGAGCTTCTCCTCCGCGAGCCGCCGCACGTAGTCCAGCGGGCTCTCTCCCACGACCACCGACTCGTCGATGTCGCACGCGCGCACCTCGAAGCGCAGCCCGAGGGTGGCGAGCAGCTCGCGTCGTCGCGGCGACGCGCTCGCGAGCACCAGAGGCCACGGCTGGTGGCTCACGCGAGCCGCTCCCGCTCCTCGTGCCAGCGCTGCACGCGACGCACGTAGGTGCGGCTCACGTGCTGCGGGTCGAGCTTGAGCAGCTTCGCGATCTCCACGAGGAAGCCGCGCACGTAGACCAGCGCCGGCAGCGACGCGAAGTCTTCGTCTTCGAGCGCGCGCAGGTACGCCTGCCCGATCTTCGTGACCGACGCGACGTCCTTGAGCGCGATGCCCTGCGACTCGCGCACCGCGCGCAGCAGGTTCCCCGTGAAGTCCGTCTCCGGCGTGATCACCGGCGCGGGCACCAACGGCCGCACGCGTTCTTGGCTGGGCACCTCGACCGGCTCGGGCGCGACGGGGAACACGCTCAGCTCGTAGGGTCGACGCCGCGCCGGATCGAGCAGGACGTCGTGAGCTTCGTCGAGACGAGCGCGAAGGCGCGCGAGGCCGGGACCGTCGAAGAGCCCGTAGCAGGCGAGCGAGCTCGGCCCGTAGAGCTCACGCGCGCGCTTGGACGCGCGACGAATCTCTTCGTCGGTGGCACCACGATCGACCTCCAGCACGTCGTGGTGCGTGTCGACCGGCACGTCCGGGATCGGACGACGGCGGTGCTTGCCCTGCTCGAGCGCGAGCAGCCGCCGCGCGATCTTCTCGATGTTGCGGCTCGCCTTCGTGCCCGGGCTCTCCACCAGCAGCGGTCGCCCGATCCGCAGCGCGTTCCACACGGTGTCGTCGGTGTCGACGTAGCCGAGGTAGTCGAGCCGCAACCCGAGCCGACGCCGCGCGGCCGACTCCATCTGCTCGCCGAGCTCGAGGTCCGCGCGCAGCCGCGTCTGGTTCACCACGAACGGGAAACGGAACGTCTCGATGCACGCCCGAACTCGCTCCGCGAGCGGACTGCGGCGTTCTTCGAGCGCGCGCGCGAGATCGAGCGGCGGCGGGTTGTTGCCGTAGCGACGCAGCTCGGCGTTCAACGCACGGCGCTCCTCCGCGTCGACCGCCTCGCGCAGCACCGCGCGCGCGAACGCGGAGCGGACGAAGCGGTAGGTGCCTTCGATCGCGGTGGGCTCGGGCAGCGTGACGAACACGCCCACGTCGCCGTCGAGCCAGAGATCCAAGATCGAGCGGTGGGTGCCCGCGCCGAGATCGAGCACCACGTAGTCGGCGTCGATCGCGCGCAGCCGCTGCATGAGCTTGCCGCGCCGGGCCCGACGTCGTTGACCCCGCGCCGGCTCGTCGATGCCCGCGTGCAGCAGGCGCATCCCAGGCACCGGCAGCTCCACCGCCTCGTCGATGCCGACCATCGTCGCGATCTCGGACGGCAAGAGCGCGCCCGGCAGCGTGACGCGCCCGTCCATCGACTCGAGGCTCATCAGCTCGAGATCGAGCTCTTCCGCCGCACGAAACGTCGGCAGCGGTGGCTCGTAGGGCGCCAGCCCATTCGGGTGGCCCACGCCGAGGAAGCTGTGGAGGTTCGCGCCGCCCGCGTCGCCGTCCACGACCACCGCGCGGCGACCGAGGGTCGCCATGTAGACCCCGAGGTTCGCGGCGAGCAGCGTCTTGCCCACCCCGCCCTTCGCGCCGCCGACCACGAAGATGCGCGGCCCCGCGGCCTCGTCGGCTTCCTCGGAGGGCTCGCGGAAGAGCTCGATGTCGGGATGCTGCGACTCGGACATCCGGCGGGGCGTAGACGAGCCCCCCCATCCACGCAACCGCCCCACGCCGCCAACCAACCCCACGGCAGCGACCACGCGCTTCGTCCATCGAGCGCAGCACGACGGGCCGCACCGGCCCCGCACCCCAGCTCCTGGACAGCGCTGTTAGAGTATGGCGCCGTGCAACCAAGACCGAACGAGCGCGACCCGCTGCGACACCCGGTGCTGATCCTCAACCGCAGCTACCACCCGGTCCGCATCACGTCCGCTCGCGAAGCCTTCACCCTGCTCTACTGCGGTCGCGCCGACGCCCTCGACGCGGCCTACGAGCCCTTCGACTTCGACGCGTGGTCGAACCTCGCGCCCGAGCCCGGCACGCCGACCCTCCGCACGACGCGCGGCGCGCTCCGTGTCCCGAGCGTGCTCTTGCTCAAGGACTACAACCGCGTCCCGCGCACGCCGCTGCGGCTCTCGCGCCGCAACATCTTCCTGCGCGACGGCAACCGCTGCATGTACTGCGACGACGCCGAGGACGAGCTCACCATCGACCACGTGCTCCCGAAGTCGCGCGGCGGGCTCTCGCAGTGGGAGAACCTCGTCGCGTGCTGCCGCGCGTGCAACCTCGCGAAGGGTCGCCGAACCCCGGAAGAGGCGGGGATGAAGCTGCGCGAGCGCCCGATGCGACCGACCTGGACGGTCGTGATCCAACTCGACGGCCTCCGCGATCCGCTGCCCGCGTGGGAGCCCTTCCTCGGAAGCGTGCTCAAACGCGCTTCTTGAACGCGCGGTCGCGTTCAAACGCGATTTACCGTCCGCACGCGAGCCGGCCCGCGAATCGGTCCGCACGCGAGCCCGACGTGTGCCCCGAGCAGGACGTAGGACGTGTGCCCCGACCAGGACGTGTGCCCCGACCAGGACGTGTGCCCCGACCAGGACGTGTGCCCCGACCAGGACGTGTGCCCCGACCAGGACGTGTGGACGTGTGCCCCGACCAGGACGTGTGCCCCGACCAGGACGTGTGCCCCGAGCAGCGAGCTCAGTCCGCAAACACCTGCGTCCAGTGCGCCCGCCCGCCGCACGCCTCGTAGCCGACGCCGATCCGACCGTACGCGCCGTTGAGGATGTTCGCGCGATGGCCGGAGCTGTTCATCCACGCGTCGTGCACCGCCTCCGGCGTCCGTTGACCCCACGCGATGTTCTCGCCCGCGGTCCGGAAGCTCACGCCTTCGCGGCGCATGCGGTCGAACGGGCTGCTCCCGTCGAGCCCCGTGTGGCTGAAGTAGCCCTGCGTGCACATGTCCACGCTGTGCTTGCGGGCGGTGCGCGCCATCGCGTCGTCGCAGCGCAAGGTCCCGAGGCCCATGCTCGTGCGCGCCGCGTTGACGAGCTCGATCACACGCGCCTCTTCGACCCCCGCGCACGCGGTAGGCGTCGGCTCCGGTTCGGGCATCGGCTCCGGTTCGGGCTCTGGCTCCGGCATCGGCTCGGGCTCGGGCTCGGGCATCGGCTCGGGCATCGGCTCGGGCATCGGCTCCGGCTCGGGCATCGGCTCCGGCTCCGGTCCCCCGTCGCCGACCCAAGGGGTCCCCCCGTCGACGCGCGTCGGCCCGGCGTCGTCACCGCGTCGATCGGGGTCGCGCGAGGTCAACGTGCCCCCATCGCACGCGGCGAGGAGAACCAGCCCGAGGATCCAGCGCTTCGTGGCAGCCCGCGTCATGTCGCGAGGGAGAGCAAGCCCGAGGCCAACGTTGGGTCACCGGAAAAAGCGAACGATCTCCACACCTCCGCACCGCACGCCGTGCGCGAGGTGAATCCTCCGAGGTTACGCCGGGGGAATCACCCCCCAGCGTCCTCGAGGGGGTCATCGTCGAATCGTACGGCGACGTCGAGTGCGGCGTGCGACCTCGGCTGAGCTTCGTCCGCGCACGTCACCTCACGCACGTCACCTCACGCACGTCACCTCGCGCACGTCACCTCGCGCACGTCACCTCGCGCACGTCACCTCACGCACGTCACCTCGCGCACGTCACCTCGCGCACGTCACCTCACGCACGTCACCTCACGCACGTCACCTCACGCACGTCACCTCACGCACGTCACTTCAGCAGGCTGCGCAGCATCCACGCCGTCTTCTCGTGGACCTGAAGCCGCTGCGTCAGGAGGTCCGCCGTCGATTGGTCCGACGCCTTCTCCGCGAGCTTGAAGACCTCGCGCGCGGTCCGAGCCACCGCGTCGTGCCCGACCACCAGCAAGCGCACCATCTCGAGCGCGTCCGGCACGCCCGCCGTCTCCTCGATCGACGCGTGCTTCACCAGCTCCCCGTACGAGCCGGGGGCGGGGAACCCGAGCGACCGAACGCGCTCCGCGATCGCGTCGAGCGCCGTCCAGAGCTCCGTGTACTGCCCCATGAACATCAGGTGCAGCGTGTTGAACATCGGCCCCTCGACGTTCCAGTGGAACCCGTGCGTCTTGAAGTAGAGGACGTAGGTGTCGGCGAGGAGGCGGCTCAGCCCCTTCGCGATTTTCTCTCGGTCCTTTTCGCTGATGCCCAGATCGATCGCGGGGACGACGGGCGTCTCCGCAGCGGCTCTCTTCTTGTTGGCCATGCTCGGACGCTACCACCCCGACCCGACCGCGACCGGAGATCGAGCACAGTCCGTCGACCCACGACTCGGCCACGACTCGGCCACGACTCCGAAGCCGAGCGCACGTCCACGCCCTTCACCCTTTCGTTTGACTCGGAGCACCGGCCCCGCGTACGTTTCTCCGAGATTTGATGCGGAATCGCGCGAGGCGTAGTGGACGCAGTCCACGAAGCTGCACGATGACGCGGAGCCGTCGGATCGCGCGGGAGCGGAGCCGATGGATTATCGGGAGGCTGAACAGCGTGGCCCGAGCACGAGTGATCGCGGCCGGCGAGACCAACGTCGGCATGAAGCGAGCCCACAACGAGGACAACTTCTCGGTCGACGACGACGACCACTTGTACGTCGTGGCCGACGGCATGGGTGGGCACGCGTCGGGCGAGGTCGCGTCGCAGATGGCCATCGACACCTTGCGCGAG
>JALOQC010000181.1 GCA_025453555.1 Myxococcota bacterium
ACGTCGGGACGCAACACCTTCAGCGCGAGGGGCTTGTTCAGGACGACGTGCTTGGCCTTGTAGACGAGGCCCATGCCGCCTTCGCCGAGCACCTTCTCGACGAGGTAGCGCCCGTCGATGGTCTGCCCGACCAGCTTGTCCTGTTGTTCGCCGTTCACGACCCTGAGCTCAGCTTGGCTCATCGATACCCCGCTCGCCGTGAGGCTGAGAAAGCAAGTCTCTCGACCGCGCGTGGCTCCCCTCCCGGAAGCCGACGCACGGCCGAAGGATCGACCGGGCGAACCTCAGCGTCAAGGTTCGCTCCCGACGGAAAGGTCCGTGCGGTGCCCCACGATGCCCGGGAAACCCCGAAACGGGGGTTCTCCTTGGGTCGCGCTTCGTCACGAGGCCCGGAGCTTCGTCCGGGCTTGGGCAGCCGCCAGGCGCGCGACCGGCAGCCGCGGGGGTGAGCAGCTCACGTACGAGAGCCCCGTGCGCGCGGCGAAGAGGATCGACTGTGGGTCCCCGCCGTGCTCGCCGCAGAGCCCGAGCGAGAGGTCCGCGCGCTCCGCGACGCCGCGCTCGCACGCCATGCGGATCATCGCGCCGACTCCGTCCTCGTCGATCGTCACGAAGGGGTCGACCGGCAGGAGCTGGAGCTCGTCGACGTAGACCGGCAAGAAGCGCCCCGCGTCGTCGCGGCTGATGCCGAACACCGTCTGCGTGAGATCGTTGGTGCCGAAGCTGAAGAACTCGGCGCTCTTCGCGAGCTCGCCCGCCACCAGGCACGCGCGCGGCAGCTCGATCATCGTGCCGTACTTGAACTCGACCCGGCGCCCGCGCGCCTCGAAGACGCGCTCGGCTTCCTCGAAGGTGAGCTGCTTCATGCGCGACAGCTCGCCCGCGATGCCGACCACCGGGATCATGATCTCCGGCCGCGGATCCCCGCCCGCCTCGAGCCGATCGATCGCGGCATCCAGGATCGCGCGCACCATCATCCGGTAGATCGACGGCGCGGTGAGCCCGACGCGCACCGCGCGGTGCCCGAGCATCGGGTTGATCTCGTGCATCTGCCGCGCGCGCTGCTCCACCACCGACACCGGCACCCCGAGCGCCCGCGCGACCTTCGCGTGCTCGTTCGGCTCGCGCGGGAGGAACTCGTGCAGCGGCCAGTCGAGCAGACGGATCGTCACCGGCAGTCCGTCCATCGCCTCGAGCATCGCCGCGAAGTCCTCGCGCAGCATCGGCTCGATCTTGCCGAGCCACTCCGCGCGCACGTCCTCGTCGCCCGCGAGCGCCACGCAGCGCATCGCCTCCAGGCGCTCCTCCACGAAGAACATGTGCTCCGTGCGGCAGAGTCCGATGCCCTCCGCGCCGAAGCTCCGCGCGCGCCGCGCGTCCGCCGGCGTGTCCGCGTTCGCGCGCACCCGCAGCTCGCGTGTCTCGTCCGCCCAGCGCATCAGCTCTTCGAGCTCCGGCACCTTCGCGGCCGCGACCACGTCGAGCGGCCCCGCGTACACCTTGCCGTACGAGCCGTCGAGGCTGAGCACGTCGCCCTTCTGGAACGTCCGCACCTCGCCGATCTCGGTGCGCACGGTCAGCGTCTGCTTCGCGTAGTCCACGTTGAGCGCCGCGCAGCCCGCCACGCAGCACTTGCCGAGCCCCCGCGCGACCACCGCCGCGTGCGAGGTCATGCCGCCCGTCGCGGTCACGATGCCGCGCGCGGCCTTCATCCCGTGGATGTCCTCCGGGCTCGTCTCGCGCCGCACCAGCAGCACGTCACGCCCCTCGCTCGCGAGCCGCTCCGCCTCGTCCGCGTCGAACACGATCGCGCCCACTGCCGCGCCCGGGCTCGCAGGAAGGCCCGTCGCCACCGCGCGAATCCCACGCACCAGCAGCTCGTCCGGCGTCGGAAGCCGCGCGTGCAGGAGCTGCTCGAGGCTCGTCGCGTCGACCCTTCCGAGGGCTTCTTCTTTCGTGAGCACGCCCTCGTGCACGAGCTCCACCGCGATGCGCACCGCCGCATGCGCCGTCCGCTTTCCGCTGCGCGTCTGCAGGATGTACGTCCGCCCCTGCTCGACCGTGAACTCGATGTCCTGCATGTCGCCGAAGTGGCGCTCGAGCTTGATGCCCGCGACCACGTCCTCGCCCTGCGCGTTCGCGAGGTACTCGCCGTAGAGCGCGCGCTGCCCCGTCGAAGGATTGCGCGTGAAGGCGACGCCCGATCCACTGGTCTCGCCGAGGTTTCCGAAGACCATCGCCTGCACGGTGCATGCGGTGCCCCACTCGTGCGGGATGCCCTGCATCTTCCGGTAGCGGACCGCGCGCGTGTTGTCCCAGCTCGCGAAGACCGCGCCGATCGCGCCGTGGAGCTGAGCCTGCACGTCGCTGGGGAACGGCTTGCCTTCGCCTTCCAGGATCGCGAGGTAGCGCCGCACCAGCTCCTCGAGCGCCTCCGCCGGCAGCTTGCTGTCGAGCACGCGCGGATCGCCGAGTTCCTTCTTCAGCGCCCCGAGCGTCTCCTCGAAGCGGTGGTGATCGACCCCGAGCACCACGTCGCCGTACATCTGCACGAGCCGTCGGTACGCATCGAACGCGAAGCGTCGATCACCGCTCGTCGCCGCGAGCCCTTCCACCGTCTCGGCGTTCAACCCGAGGTTCAGGATCGTGTCCATCATCCCCGGCATCGACACCCGCGCGCCCGAACGCACGGACACGAGCAAGGGATCCGCGGCGTCCCCGAAGCGCCGTCCCGCCCGGAGCTCCACCCCTTCGAGCGCGAGCTTCAGCTCCGTCGCGAAGCCCTCGGGGAAATCACCCCGCGCGCGCCACGCGAGACAGACGTCGGTCGTGATCGTGAAGCCGGGCGGCACCGGGATGCCGAGCTCGGTCATCGCGTTCAGCCCCGCGCCCTTCCCTCCCAGCAGCTCCTTCGGATCCCGAGCGGGAAGCGCAGCGTCGAACGCATAGACGTGACGGGACATGCTCTCTCCTCTGGAGGTGATCCTGAACGAGTCCGCGATTCGGATCGCTCACGGGTCGTGATCGCTGGTGATCGTGATCGTCGACGGATCGTGATCGTCGACGTGGTCGTGGTCGTGGTCGTGAACGGCGACGAGGTCGGCGACGTGCTCGTGAGCCCGACGCAGCCCCGCCGACGCCTCAGCTCTTCTCCGCTGGCTGCAGCTTGTGGAAGTGCACGATCCGGCTGACCGTGCCCGCGATCTGCCCGAGCAGCGCGAGCCGATTCCCACGCACGCGCTCGTCGTCGACCATCACGAAGACGTCGTCGAAGAATCGATCGATCGGCGCCTTCAGATCCGTCGCCACCCGCGCGAGCGCGGCCGCGTACTCACCCTTCGCGGTGTGCGCGTCGATGTCTGCGCGCGCCTTCGCGAACGCGTCCGCAAGATCCTTCTCCGCGCCCGCTTCGAGCAGCGACGCGTCGACGTCACCCGTCGCCTGCGCCGCGATGTTGAACGCGCGCTTGAACGCCACCGCGAGCGGCTCGTACTCCGCCGCGCTGCGGAAACCCGCCAGCGCTTCGAGCCGGGCGCGGAAGTCGCGCAGCGACCCGTGATTCCACGCGCCGAGCACCGCGTCGACGAGGTCCGCGCCGTACTCACCGCGGAACTGCGCGTCGAGGCGCGCGGACACGAAAGCGAGCACCTCGCGCCGCACCGCTGCCGCGTCGAAGTCGAGGTGCGCGAGCGCCGCGATCGCGGTGTCGACCGCCTCTGCGATCGGCACGTCGATCGGACCTTCGAGCGCGATGCGGATCACCCCGAGCGCCGCGCGCCGGAGCCCGAAGGGATCCGCGTTGCCCTTCGGCGCCTGCCCGATCGCGAAGCAGCCCACGAGCGTGTCGAGCCGATCCGCCACCGCGAGCAGCGCGCCGAGCGCCTGCGTGGGCACCGCGTCGCTCGCGCCCGCCGGACGCCAATGTTCTTCGATCGCGAGACACACCGCGGGATCCTCGCCGTCCTTCTCCGCGTAGAAGCGCCCCATCTGCCCTTGCAGCTCGGGGAACTCGAACACGATCAGCGACTCGAGATCACACTTGGCGAGCTGCGCCGCGCGACCGACGAGCGACGCGTCGAGCTGCTGCACGGTCGCCAGATGCCGCGCGATGCGCTCGATGCGCTCGACCTTCGCGCCGATGCTCCCGAGCTTGTGCTGGAAGGTCACCGCGTCGAGCTTCGGACGCCGATCCACGAGCTTCTGCTTGCGGTCCTCGTTCA
Organism: Myxococcota bacterium; assembly: GCA_025453555.1. GTDB lineage: Bacteria > Myxococcota_A > Polyangia > Polyangiales > Houyiibacteriaceae > JACKEH01. The sequence continues at coordinate 4,221 of JALOQC010000181.1, forward strand.
CGAAGAAGCGCGCGTCCGCGAGGCGCGCGCGGAGCACGCGGTCGTTGCCCTTCGCGATGCGCTCCGGATCGTTCGCGGTGCCGACTACGTTCAGGTAGCGCGGCAGCAGCTTCCCGTCCGGGCCCTTGACTGCGAAGTAGCGCTGGTGATCGCGCATCACGGAGACGATCACCGCCTCCGGCAGCTCGAGGAAACGCGGCTCGAACGAGCCCGGCACCACGAACGGCTTCTCCACGAGCATCGAGCACTCGGAGAGCAGGAACTCGTCCGGCACCAGCGTGCCGCCGAGCGCGCCCGCCGCGAGCGAGATCGCCTGCTCCATCAGCGCGCGTCGTCGCTCGATGCGCACGATCACGTGCCGACCTTCGAGCGCGTCCTCGTAGGCCGCCGCGCTCGGCACCTCGAACGAGGCCGGCGCGAGGAAACGATGCCCGCGCGTGGTGCGCCCGCTCGCGATGCCCGCGAACTCGAAGGGAACGACCACGTCGTCGAGCAGCGCGACGAGCCACTGCACCGGGCGACCGAACGCGAAGTCACCCGCGCCCCAGCGCATCGACTTCGGGAAGCTCGCGCGACGGCACAGCTCGGGCAGCAGCTCCGCGAGCACCTCCGCGGTCGCGCGCCCCTGCTCGAAGACCTTCGCCGCCACGGTGCTCGGCTTCTTGGGGTCCTCGTTCGTGCGCTCGAAGAGCGCGTCCATCGACACGCCGTTCTTCTTCGCGAAGCCCTCCGCGGCCTTCGTCCACGCGCCGTCTTTGAACGCCACGTTCCACGGCGGCCCCGCGACGACCTCTTCGCGATCCGGCTGCGCGTCGGGCAGCGCGTGCGCGACGATCGTCAGGCGCCGCGGCGTCCCGAGCGTCTCGATCGACACGCAGTCGAGGCGGTGCGCGGCGAGCAGCTCCTTCGCGGCGGTCCCGAGCGACTCGAGCCCCGAGCGAACGAACGACGCGGGCAGCTCTTCGAGGCCAAGCTCCAACAAAAGATCCGGCATGCGCGGCGCGTCGTATCACTCGCGCGGGCCGCTCTCAACCGCGCCGGCTTCTTGAGGGGCTGTCGCCAGCCCCTCCCCCACGGGGCGTGAAGCCCCGAGGGGCCCCCTCCCACGAGCCTTCGTTCGCTTCGCTCACTGCGCGCCGTCCGGTAGGGCGGCTTGCGCAGACGCGACCCTCAGACGTAGGCGTTCGAGGGCGCCGCGAGCTGCTGCTCACTCCGCCGCTTCGGCGACCTTCTTCAGCAGCGGGAACCCGAGCGCCTCGCGTTGCTCGTACCACGCCACCGCCGCGCCGCGCGCGATGTGCCGCACGCGCTGGATGTAGCGCTGCCGCTCCGTGACGCTGATCGCGCCGCGCGCGTCGAGCACGTTGAAGTAGTGGCTGCACTTCACCACGCAGTCGTACGCGGGAAGCACCAGCCGCTTCTTGGGGTCCGCCTCGAGCCACTCGAGCACGTTGCCCTTCTGCTTCTCCGTCGAGAGCCCGAGCAGCCGGTAGACCTGCGCCTCGTACTCGTCGAAGAGCCGCTTGTGCAGCTCCACGTCCGCGCGCTCGAAGTTGTACGTCGACCACTCCCACTCGTTGCGCTGGAAGAGGTCCCCGTAGCGGATGCCCTCCGCGTACGAGAGGTCGTACACGTCGTCGACGTCCTGCAGGTACATCGCGATGCGCTCGAGCCCGTAGGTGAGCTCGCCGCTGATCGGCTTGCAGTCGATGCCGCCGCACTGCTGGAAGTACGTGAACTGGCTGATCTCGAGCCCGTCGAGCCAGACTTGCCAGCCGAGCCCCCACGCGCCGAGCGTGGGCGACTCCCAGTCGTCCTCGATGAAGCGCACGTCGTGCTTCGTCGGGTCGGTCCCGAGCGCGCGCAGCGAGTCCAGGTAGAGCTCCTGGATGTTCAGCGGCGAGGGCTTGAGGATCACCTGGTACTGGTGAAACTGCTGGAGACGATTCGGGTTTTCACCGTAGCGCCCGTCGGTCGGCCGGCGCGAAGGCTCCACGTACGCGACGTTCCAGGGCTCGGGCCCGATCGCGCGCAGGAACGTGTGCGGGTTGAACGTGCCCGCGCCGACCTCGGAGTTGTAGGGCTGCCCGATCACGCAGCCATGCTCCGCCCAGAAGCGCTCGAGGGTGAGGATGAGGTCTTGGAAGTGCATCGCGCCCGTCCCGTGAGGCCGACTCAGTCGTCGTCCTCGTCGTCGTCTTCGTCGTCCCAATCGTCGTCGTCTTCGTCGTCTTCGTCGTCGTCGTCCGACGCTTCGTCGTCGCTGCTCGACGCGGCGCCCTCGCCTGCGTCGTCCGAATCGTCGTCGTCGTCGTCGTCGTCCGAATCGTCGTCTTCGTCGTCGTCGTCCGAATCGTCTTCGTCCGAATCGTCTTCGTCCGAATCGTCTTCGTCCGAATCGTCTTCGTCCGAATCGTCGTCGTCGTCGTCGTCGTCGTCGTCTTCGTCGTCTTCGTCCGAATCGTCTTCGTCCGAATCGTCGTCGTCGTCGTCGTCGTCGTCTTCGTCGTCTTCGTCTTCGCCCGAATCGTCGTCGTCGTCCGAATCGTCGTCGTCGTCGTCGTCAGCGCGCGCACGCCGCGACGCGGTCTCGGTCTCCGACTCGGTCTCGGTCTCCGACGCGGTCTCGGTCTCCGACGCGGTCTCGGTCTCCGACTCGGTATCGGAGTCCGACTCGTCCTCCGCGTCCGACTCGCCCGCGTCGAACATCTCCGCCTGCGCGCCCACTTCCGCCGCCTTCGCCGCCGCGTCGATGCTCTTCAAATCCAGCGGCTCGCCCATCCGCCGCTCGAAGATCCCGCGGCTCTCCTCGTTCAGCTCGCTGAACTCCTGCAACGTCGGCAGGTCCCGCAACGACGCCATCCCGAAGAACTCGAGGAACTGCGGCGTCGTCCCGTAGAGCAACGGCCTTCCCGGCTCGTCCTTGCGCCCGAGAATCTTGATGAGGTTCCGGTCGCTCAGCACCTTCAGCGCCGCGCCGCTGTCCACTCCGCGGATGTCGTCCACCTCGGGCCGCGTCACCGGCTGCCGGTACGCGACGATCGCGAGCGTCTCCACCTGCGCGCGCGTGAGCTTCACCGGCTTGCGGGCCACGAAGTCCCGCACGAAGACCGCGCTCGACACCGCGCTCCGAAACTGGAACCCGCCGCCCACCTCGACCAGGTGCACGCCGCGCGTCGAGTAGAAGACGCGCAGCTTCTCGAGCGCCGCCTTCACGTCCGCGAGCCGCGAGCGCGCCGCCTTCGCGAGCTGCCGATCCGTGACCGGCTTGTCCGACACGAAGATCAGCGACTCCAGCACGGCCTCCAGCGTGGTGCCCTGCGCGACGATCGACTTCTTGAGACCTGGCCCCTCGAAGCTCTCCTCGTAGTCCTCGGGGTCTTCTCCGTCGACGTCCGCGCTCGCAGCCGCGAAGCTCCCCTCCGGCGGGTCCGCTGGGTCGGCGGGGTCAGCCGCCGACGGGTCCCGAGGCTCGTACGAGTCCGCGACGTCGTCCTCGTCGTCGTCGGGCTCGGCGCTCTCGGGCCGCTCATCGTCGGGAGTCGCGTCGCTCACGGCGCCCCGTCTTGCTCCGAATCGTCGTGCGATTCAAGGCCGTCCGCGTCCTCACCCGACGCGTCCGAGACCGCGCCACGCCGAGTCACCGTCTCGGTCCCCGACTCCGTCTGGGTCCCCGACTCCGACTCGGTCCCCGTCTCGGTGTCCGTCTCGGTGTCCGTCTCGGTCTTGGTCTCGGTCTCAGTCTCGGTCTCAGTCTCGGTCCCCGTCTCGGTCTCCGTCTCGGTCTCCGACTCGTCGTCGTCCTCGTCGTCCTCGTCGTCCTCGTCATCCGAGTCCTCGTCATCCGAGTCCTCGTCATCCGAGTCCTCGTCATCGTCCGAGTCCTCGTCATCGTCCGAGTCCTCGTCATCCGAGTCCTCGTCACCGTCCGAGCCCTCGTCATCGTCCGAGTCCTCGTCATCGTCCGAGTCCTCGTCGTCGTCCGAGTCCTCGTCGTCGTCCGAGTCCTCGTCGTCGTCCGAGTCCTCGTCCTCCGAATCCTCGTCCTCCGAGTCCTCGTCCTCCGACTCGAACCCCTCCTCCGCGAACAACGCCTCCGCGTCCTCCGCCAACTCCACGTCCCCGATCGCCGCCAGCGCCTCTTCCCACGCCACCTCCGGATCCACCTCCGGCTCCGGCGCCACGATCTCCCCCGCGCTCGTCCGCTCGCGCTCCCACGCCTCGACGTCGAACTCCTCTTCTTCCTCGCTCGGCTCCTCCACGATCGGCGCGCTCACCGGCAGCGGCTCGTCCTCGCGGGCGTCCGACGTCACATTCAACGCGACCTCGCCGTAGCGAGGCCCCTGCCCCTCGTCGATCACGCGGTACTCGACGTAGATCGTCTCCTCCGGCCCCGACTGGTAGACGCGGATCATCCGCATCTTCGCCATCTCGAGCAGCGCGAGGAACGTGACCACCAAATCGTACGTCGCGGCGTACCCGTCGAAGAGCTCCACGAACGACACCCGCTCGTGGCGCTTCAAGCTCTCGACCACCTGCCCGATGCGCTCCTGAATCGTGATGCGCTCGGCGTCGACCTCGAACGAGAGCTGCCCCTGCCGCTTCTTCACCAGCTTGCTGAACGCGTCGATCAGCTTGAAGACCGAGAGCTCCGCGAGCGGCGCCTCGCCCTCCGCCTTCGGGGCCGGGATCCCGCGCGGGAACACGTCGCGCCCCGCCACCCCTCGACCCGCGAGCTGCTCCGCCGCCTTCTTGTACTTCTGGTACTCCAGCAGCCGCCGGATCAGCTCCGCTCTCGGATCCTCTTCTTCTTCCTCGGTGTCGTCGGCCGATTCGTTCGGATCCTTCGGCAGCAGCGTCTTGCTCTTGATGTGCGCCAGCGTGGCCGCCATCACCAGGTACTCCGCCGCCAGATCGAGGTTCAGCTCCTCCATCAGCTCGAGGTATTCGAGGTACTTGTCGGTCACGAACGCGACCGGCAGGTCGAGCACGTCGAGCTCGTGCTTCTTGATCAGGTAGAGCAGCAGATCGAGCGGCCCCTCGAAGCCGGGCAGCTCGATGCGGAAGTTCGGGTCGAGCGGAATCGGCGCGTCGGCGGGGAGCTCTCCGCCTTCCGCGTACGACTTCTTCGAGCGCTCAGCTTCGTCGCCCACTCAGGCTCCCCGCGACGCGATCACACCGCGACCCGCGCACCACGCGCAGGTCGAGAGCGGCGAGATCGGGGCTCGGCCGTGCACGTTCATCGGGCTCCGATGCGGGCAGAGGTCATGGCAGCGGGGATCATGGCAGCGACCTGCGACGGAGTGGGACTTCCGAGCAGGACGCGAGCGCTACCAAGGGGTCGACGGGGTGTCAACGAAGGCGATCGCGAGCCGGAGCCGCAGATCGCCTCGTGACGGGCGAATCGCCACGCGTTCCCGCCAGAAAGGTCACCCCCGGCACGCACATCCCGTTAGGATCGCCAGCGGTGTCCTACGACGACTTCGACGATCCGCTCGATCCCCTCGTGGCCGGCGAGCTCCCGGGCCTCGAGATCGCACCGCCGCCCAAACCGGTGGCCGCCCCGAGGGCCCCCTCCGAAGACGGCGCGCCCCCGCCGAAGCCGCCGAAGCCCGAAGACACCATCCGCCCCGCCGACGTCCGGGCCCTCGCCGCCTACCCCGAGCCCCCCGGCAACCCGCTCGCGGCCCTGCTCTACGTGCTCACGGTCTTCCCGCGACGTCGCGAGCTCCAAGCCAAGACCGTCGAGCTCGCCGCCCGCCTCTCCGTCGCCACCCGCAAAGCCGACCAAGCCCTCGCCGAGCTCGGCGAGTCTCTCCTGTCGCGCCGCGACGCCCTCGAAGCAGCCGGCCTCGCGGGCGTCCTCCGCATGGTCACGAACGAGCTCGGCGAGCACGACGCGAAATCCATCAGCCTCCGCGCAGCACGGGAACGTGTCGACAAAGCCCGCGAAGAAGCCGCCGCCGGGCGTGCCGAGGCCGAAGCGGTTGCCGCCCCCCTCAAGGACCGCGAGGCCAAGCTCCGCACCGAAGCCGACGCCCTCATGCACGAGCGCCGCCGGGCGGACGCGGCCCTGCAGCGCGTCGAGATCGAGCTCCGCAACCTCGGCGGCGACCCCGCCTCCCGCGCCCCCCTCGAGCCCGCCCTCCAAGCCCGCCGCGCGGAAGCCGAGATCGCGCGCACGGCCTCCGACCAGAAGAACGCCGAGCTCGACGCCGTCCGCAAGCGCCTCACCGAAGCGCTCGACCGCGTCCGCCGCGCCGACGCCCTCCTCGTCGAGCTCGGCAAAGACCTCGAAGGCGACGTCCACCAAGCCGCACGAGCCACGGGCGCCGCCGGCGATCGCCTCCGCAAGGCGCTCCGCGACCTCGCCGAAGCCGCCCTCCTCGCGAACGCCACCGACGGAGGCTCCGCCACCCGCCGAGCCAAGAGCCTCTGCGACGAGCGCGACGAAATCGCCAAGGAGCGCGCCCTCCACGAGCGCGCTGCGGTCGCCCACGACGAGAAGGGCTACCTCCAGGGCCTCGTGATCATCGGGATGATCGCGCTCCTCGCGGTGGCGGCGATTTTGGTCGCAGTGTTTTGATGTGCTCTTCACGACCGCGACCCTAAAAAACGGCCTCGTCCGAGCTCATCCTGGATCGCCCTCAAACGTGTCGTTGTGGAACGCTAATCGAAGGGTCGGCGCTGGTGGCATCGCACCGCCCTTCATGATCAGCCCTCGGCTGCTTCGTCGCTGCACTCACAACACGTACGGCGACATTGGGAATCCGTTCGTAGTAGACGTGGGAACGCTGCTCCCGCACGGGTCGGACGACGTCTGTACAGCCGTGGAGTTGTACCGGGTTTCGCAGCTCCACACGTGGTCGATTGACAGTGAGGAGGTCTGAGTTCCGCCGTAACAGTGGTCACTTCCGACCCCACCAGACATCCTTTCCCGCGTCGAGCTGGAGTCACCCCACAGAAAATCGTCTCCTTCGTACCCGCACAGCAAGTCTCCGGAACTGTCGTTTGCCCCCGGATTCCCGTGAAACGAGAACAACGCGTCGTCGTTTCTGGTGCCGTGGATCGTATCGCCGCCAGTCCCCGTACCATCGCCGACAACCGCGAAGCCGAACCCAAAAGTCGTTTCACGAAACGGACCAATGTGCGGTCCGTTGGTGCCGCACCGAATCGCAACGGTCACGGGGGCGACCAGATCGTTGCCCTGCTGCGGGTAGATGTAGAGATCGTCTTGTGTGGTGTCGTTGCAACCGATGATTTCCGTGTACTCGAATGTCGAGCCGGTCTTTCGACAGATCCCCACAAAGCCTCTGGGGATCGGAGATGTGACACCCGTGAGTGGGTTGGTGTATTCCCACACGGCTTGCCCGACCAGTATCGTGTCTGCTCCGGTGGTCCCAAAGAACGAGCCACACTGCGCACGAGCTTCTGAAGCAAGCCCACACAGCGCCAGAACAGGAACCAGATAAGCACACAGTTTTTTGTTCATGCGTCCCCCGTTTGCTGAACTATTGGTCGCACGCAGCCTCGCCGCTGCACGCACCAGAGGCGAGACACGGTCGTGACATCAAGGGAACGGAAGCGGGAAGCCGCCTCCGCAGCCCAAGATTGCGACGCTCTCGTCGCCGCAGCACACGGAGACCTCGCCGCCCATACCCGGGATCAGGCCGCCGCCGCCAACTTGGCAGGTGTCCTCGCCGGTGCAGGCCATGCACGCGCAGCTCTCGGTGGTGTTGGCGACGCAAGTGCCGGCGCAGCAGCTCTGGCCCGGCATGCCGCCCATCCCGAACACGCCCGCGACGGGCGCCGTGCAGGCCGGACCGGTGCCGCACCCGCAGCTCCCGGAGTTGCAGTTCGGCGCGTTGGCGCCGCAGACCGTGCCGCAACCGCCGCAGTTCATCGGGTCAGCGGACGTGTCGATGCAGGCCCCACCACAGCACGCTTGGCCGGCCCCACAGGTCGGGCCGCCGAAGCCGCACCCACACACTCCTTCGGAGCAGGACTCGCCCTCGGCGCAGACGCGACCAACCTCTCCGCAGTTGTTCTGATCGAAACGCAGGTCGGCGCAGATGAAGTTGCCTTCTCTCTGAATGCACGCCTGACCGGCTGGGCATTGTGCGAGGTTGCCGCAGAGGCACTGTGCGGCGCCGCCGCCGGCCGGCGCGCCGCAGCGGCTCGCGCGCTCCATGTCGCAGCCGAGGCCGCAGCCGTTGCAGTGCAGGAAGCTCTCGTGCCCACGCGCGTCGAGCTGACCTGCCGGGGCGGCGCGGTCGAAGCAGGTGGCGCCGCAGCAGCGCTCGTCCGCGCTGCAGGTGGGCGTGCACATCGAGGGCACGCTGCTGTCCGGCATCGGGACGCTGCCGTCCATCGTCGGTCCGCCCGAGCAGACGCCGGCGGCGCAGGTCGAGCCGGCCGCGCAGATGTTGCCGCACATGCCGCAGTGATCGGCGCGGGTCTGAGTCGAGACGCAGGCACCCGCACAGCAGGTCAACCCTGCCGCACAGGCCGGATTGCAGGCGCTGGGTGAAGTGCGACCGTCGTCTCCGCACGCCGCGACCATCGCGACGAGAGCAAAACAAAAGGGAATCAAGTTAAGGGCGCGGGCCATGGACAGCTCCTTTGTGGAAACGCTGCGCAGCGCACGTTTCGCACGCGGCCCACACGCTACCGGGCGCGCGCCGTGGGTGTCAATCGGGTGAATCGCCGAAACCCGTGTAGTTCCGCACGCGTGCGCCCACTCACGCACGGAGTGCAAGCGACCCGGAAGGCCCTGAACTCGGGACTCGGATGGTTCGGATGGCCGAGAGCGCGGACGGTCGGTCTCTGGAGGTCTCCAGCGCTCGAGCGCCAGAGCGCCGTGCTCGCGCGCGCGCGCGCCTCGATCTCGCTGCGGGGAACGCTCCAGTCGGCAGTCCACCCCGTGACCTGCCGCCCATGGCGCTCACGCGGCCGACCCGTCGATCGCCTGACCGCGGTCGACGGGTCGAGCTCGAACGAGGATACTTCGGCGGTGGAAGACCGCGCAGAGCGGGTCTCGGTGCAGACCTACCTCGAGATGGACGCTCGGGCAGACGGCAAGCTCGAGCTGCTGAACGGCGTCGTCGTCGCGATGGCCGGCGCATCGCCGAAGCACAATCAAATCGTGGCCAATCTGGCTCGAGCTCTGGGCAATGCGCTCGAGGCTTCGTCGTGCCGGGTCATGACGCAGGACCAGCGAGTGAGCGTCGAGGCGACCGAGAGCTACGTCTACCCGGACGTCGTCGTCATCTGCGGCGAGCCGCGCTTCGACACCCGCGCTCGGCCCGCCTCGCTGCTGAACCCGAGCGCCCTCGTCGAAGTGCTCTCCGAGTCCACCCTCGACCACGACCTCGGGGCCAAGCTCGGTCACTACCGTCGCATCGCGTCCGTTCGCGAGGTGCTCTTCGTCCACACCGAGACCCGCGCGGTGACCCTCGTCACGAGACTGGACGACGCGAGCTGGAAGCTCGTCGATCGCGGTCCATCCGGCGAGGTCGTGGTCGCCGGCGCAACGCTCTCGCTCGACGCGATCTACGACCGCACCGACTCGCTACCCGGATCTTGAACGTTCCAGTTTTTGGGTTGGGTCGACCCACCGAGATCTCGAACCGTCTCGTCTTCGGATGGGTCGACCCACCCAGATCTCGAACCTTCCCGTTTTCGGTTGGGTCGACCCACCCAGATCTCGAACCTTCCCGTTTTCAGATGGGTCGACCCACCCAGATCTCGAACCTTCCCGTTTTCGGATGGGTCGACCCACCGAGATCTCGAACCGTCTCGTTTTCGGATGGGTCGACCCACCCAGATCTCGAACCGTCCCGTTTTCGAATGGGTCGACCCACCGAGATCTCGAACCGTCTCGTTTTC
>JALOQC010000600.1 GCA_025453555.1 Myxococcota bacterium
GAGCATCTCCACCCGCATCGCGCCGCCGAGCCGCGTGTACGCGAGCAGGAGCCCGCGCGACGACTGGCAGAGGCTCGGGGTCTGCGTCTCGCCCGGGCTGGTGATCGCGACCGACGACGTGAGCGCGCCGTCCGGACCGAGGCGCCCGAGGTGCACGCGGGGGGTGCCGTCGCGATCGGAGACGAACGCGAGCCGATCGCCTGCGCAGCTCGGGCTCACGTCGATGCCCGGGTGCTCGGTGAGCCGCCGCAGGCTCGTGCCGTCGCGCTGCGCGAGCCAGACCTCCGCGTCGCCCGAGCGCGACGACGAGAGCACGAGCGCGTCGTTGCAGCTCGCGATGCCCATGTCGGTGCCGCCGCTCTCCATCACCACGCCGCCCGCCGCGTGCTCGTGCGTGAGGAAGGTGCGGTGCGGCTCGAGCACCGACCACCAGAGCACCGCGCCCACGAAGCCCGGCAAGAGCGCGCTCGCGTGCTCGCTCGACACCCGCCGTGGCGCGAAGCCATCCCACTCCGCGACGAAGACCTGTTTGCGTCGCCCCGGATCACGCCGCGCGAACGCGAGCCGTCCCTCGAAGCTCGGGCGCTCGCCGGTGAGCGCGAGGGCGAGATCGCGCGCGACCGCGTGCCCGAGCGCGCGCAGCTCGTTGCCACGGTGCGAGACGAAGAGCGGCGTGGTCTCGTCGGTGCCGTCGACCTCGAGCGAGATCGCGAAGCCGTCGCCTTGGGGTCGCACGTACGCACGCGCGTCGCGACCGCTGCCGGGTCGCGTCACCACGATCGCGGGCACGAGCTCGAGGTCCGCTTCGAGCAGCGCGCGCACCTCGCGCACCGCGTTCGACGGCTCGCCACTCACGTGCAGGCCGACGCGGATCTCGGGGCGTCGCATCGCTCCGAAGGTGGGCGCGGCGGCTTCCGTGGCGACGTCCGCTGCCGCGTCCCGCGAGGCCTCTTGCGCGCGGCCGTGAGGGACGATCGCGCAGAGCGCGAGGAGCGCGCTCGACATCAGCAGCCCGCGGAACATCGCGCGCAGTGTGGCAGGGAGCGCGCGCGGCGTCAGCGGCGCTTGCGACGGCGTCGCGCGGCCTCGTCGTCCGGCAGATCGAGGCGCACGGGGATGCGCTCGGTGTGTGTCGAGAGGATCACCATCGTCTCGGTGTGCGAGACACCCTCGAGCTCGCGGATGCGGCGGATGAGCTGCTCGAGCGCGGAGGTGTTTCGCACCTTCACCTTGATGAGCAGCGTGTGCCCGCCGGTGACGTGGTGCATCTCGAGGATGGAGGGCGTCTCGTCGACCCACTGCTCGAACGCGTCGACGCGCTTCGGATCCGAGATCGTCACGCCGATGAACGCCGCCACGTCGATGCCCACGCGGCGCGCGTCGATCTGCGCGTGGTAGCCGACGATCACGCCGGCCTGCTCCATCTTGCGCACGCGCTCCATCACCGCGGGCGCGCTCAGACCCACCTTCTCGCCGACGCGCTTGAGGGAGATCTTCGCGTCGTCCTGGAGCTCGTTGAGGAGCTGCGCGTCGATCGCGTCGAGCTCGAAGATCTCGTCCTGCAACTCGTCCATCGCTACCCCTTCGGCCCCGTACGCTCTGGCGCAGTGTCTCTGGCGCAGTGTGGTCTCGCGGATCGGTTCGATCCGCGGTCGCCCATCCGAATCGAGCGGCCCTTCGCGACGCCTCTCGACCTCGGATCGTTCGGCGAACCGCGACCGAGGCGGAACGATTAGCGCGCGACGATGCGATCTGTCAACGCGCGGCCGAACGAATCGCGAGCCCGATCGCGAAAGCGACAGCCCGCCGAAGAGCGGACGCTCCTCGGCGGGCTGGGGACCCTCGAGCAAGGGCTCAGAACGACCACGCGATCACGGGAGAGGGATGGGAGACGAGCTCGCGCAGTCGTTCATTGGGCCATTCAATACGGATTCGTTCGAACGGACGTCCGAATCATTCGTAGTAGGTGACGGTCAGCGTGTAGCTCGACGCGGTGTAGCCGTTCACCGCCACGAACGCCTGGGTCGCTCCGCTCGGCACCGTGAGCTCGCAGACCTCGTTGCTGTCGCCGGCGTAGGGGCGGCAGGTGTAGGCGGTCGCGGTCGGGCGCGAGCCGAAGCGCACGTAGAGGTCCGCGTCGCCGGTGCCGCGGAGCGCGGCGCGGAAGGGCGTGCCCGCGCGGACCGGGATTCCGTCGTAGAACTGGGCGCGGCCCTGCGCGAGCGACTGCGAGTCGGTGAGGGTCTGCGCGCTCGGCGCGGGCGACGGATCGGGCTCGGGCGTCGGACCGGGCGTCGGACCGGGCGTCGGGCCGGGCGTCGGACCGGGGCTGGGCACGCCACCGGAGACGCCGAGGAAGCTCAGGAAGACGTCCGCGCGCGTGTTCACGCCGTAGCTCGTGCAGAACTGATCTCCGTAGCTCGTCACGCCCGCCACGAGGTATTGCCCGCTGGAATTCCGATAGAGCGCGGGTCCACCCGAGTCGCCGTTGCAGGTGTTTCGGCCGTTGCCGCCGTAGCGGAAGGTCGAGGCGCTCACCTGCGTGATCGGCATGACCACAGCACGCTTGGTGCCGCCGCCGGTCTGCGTGCTGCCGTTGCTGACGCCATAACCGACGTGCAGCAGATCGACGCCGACCCACGCGCTCGTGATCGAGGGGACCACGCCGATCGGGGTCACGCCGGGCGGCGCCGACGCGAGGTCGAGGTACGCGATGTCGTTCACGAGGCGACGCGAGTCGTACGAGGGATGCGGCACCGCGCGCACGACGCGCGTGCTCGTCTGGATCTGCCGGTTCGAGGGCCCGGTGATGAACGACATCGAGGAGACGCGCGCGCCCTCGATGCAGTGCGCGGCGGTGAGCACCCGCGTGGGCGTGATGAGCGTGCCGGTGCAGAAGGTGCTGCTGCCGTACGCGAGGGCGCCGACCGCGGGCAGGTCGGAGAACGCGGACCCGCCGACGATCTCGTCGCCCTTGCCGTCCACGCCGTCGCCTTCGATCGGTTCACCTTCGAGCGAGCCGCCACCGAGCAGGCCGGGCTCGTCGAGGCCTGCGCAGCCCGCGAGGGCGAGGAGCACGGTGAGCGCTCCTCCCCTGAGGGGCTGTCGCCAGCCCCTCCCCCACGGGGCGTAAAGCCCCGTGGGGCCCCCACCCACGAGCCTTCGCTCGCTCCGCTCGCTGCGCGCCGTCCGGCAGGGCGGCTTGCGAAATCGGCTGAGCTTCTTTCCGGAAGAAGAGAAGAATCGCGACATGAGTTCCTCCGAACGCCGGACGGAGCTCACCCTCACGGCGCGGCGTCCTCCGCGTCGTCGAGCGCTCCTTCGACCTGCCCGTCTAGTGCGCAACGAGCGTACAGAGCGATCACGGAACTTGTGAGTGAACACACTCGGTCGTGCGATCACGAGCGGGCGGGGTGCGCGAATAAACTGTGAACGCTGCTCAGACGACGTGTCCCTGGACGTGGAGCTTCGATTGGTGCGTGCTGCGGAACGAGCTGCGGACGTGCCCGTGATTGATGCGTCGGTGGGACGAGGGCGTTGCTGCGCGCCGCGGATTGCATCGCCGAGGACGCGCCGAACACGCGCCGACGTCGCCGAGCACGTCGCCGAGCACGTCGCCGACCACGACCACGACCACGACCACCACGTCACGATCACGTTCGTGATCGCTCGTGTCCGCTCGTGTTCGTGATCGCTCGTGTCCGCTCGCTCTCGTGCTCAGCTCGTCCGGAGCGCGAGCTTGTCCGCCACGTGGCGCAGCACCGCGACGCCTTCGCGATCGAGCGGCGCGCTCTCCAGCACCGCGGTCGCCTTCGCGTGCAGCTCGTGCAGGCGCTTCTCGACGTTCGCCTTCGCGCCGCTCGTCACGAGCAGCTCGGCCGCCGCCGCGACCTCCGCGTCGCTCGGCTCGCCCTTGCCGCTCATGAGCCGATCGAGCGCGTCGCGACGCCCCACCGGGAGCAAACGCTCGCACTCCGCGACGAGGCTCGTGCGCTTGCGATGCGGCAGGTCGTCGCCCGGCTTCCCGGTCTTCTCGAGATCCCCGAAGGTGCCGAGCAGATCGTCGGCGAGCTGGAACGCTTCGCCGAGCGGGTTGCCCCACGCGAGCAGCGCGTCGATCTGTTCCTCGGTCGCGTCGCCGAGCAGCGCGCCGAGCATCAGCGGACCGCGCACGGTGTACGAGCCGGTCTTGAGATCGTGCATGCGCGAGACGTCGGGGTTCGCGGTGCAGTCGAGGTGCTGACCGACGATCACTTCCTTCTGGATCGTGACGAAGCGTGCGTTGGCCTCCGCCTGGCGGTGCGCGGGGAAGGGGCTCTCGAAGAAGAGCTCCCACGCGTACGCGCACGCGAGATCGCCCGCGAGGATCGCGAGCGAGGCCGCGACGTGGGTCTCGTACTTGCGCTCGTAGATCTTGTGCACCGCGGGTCCGCCGCGGCGCTCGTCGTCCTGGTCCATCCAGTCGTCGTGGATCAGCAGGTACGACTGCAGCACCTCGAGCGCCGCGCCGACGCCCGTGCTCGCGTCGTCGACGCCTTCCGGCTTCACCGCGCGGTACGCCGCGTCGAGCACGATCGGGCGCAGGCGCTTGCCGCCGCGCATCGTGAGGTCGTCGATGCCCTCCGCGAGCTCCACGCTGTCGGGCGAGGTCGCGCGCACCTCGGCGAGCTTGTCCTTCAAGTACGCCACGAGGCGTCGGTCGATGCGGTCGCGGACGGAAACGAGGCGCGCGGAGACGTCGGTCATGCGGCGCGTCTACGCCGCTCGACTCGGACGCGCAAACGCGAACTGAGCGTTCGTTCGCGGGCGGAGGGCCTCGCCCGAAAGCGTCGATCCCTCGGGAAAAAGTCGGCGGCTGACCCCGCCGACCCGGTCGAGAGATCGGGCCTCGGCTCGCCCTGGACCCACGACGCTTCGCCCCCGCTCGGCGACCGCTCGCCGTTCGGCGCCTTGCTGGAAACCCCGCGCGGTGCAGGAAAGGCCCGCCGCGCCGCGCGACGCGCGCGGATCCAGGTTTCGGCTTCACCACGGCAGCCGGAGCGCGACGACCCCAGCAGGTTCCAAGGACGGACGCGCTGGCTCGAAAGGGATACGATCATGGGCGCTCTCGTGACCACGGACGCGAAGAAGAACGGCGAGCACGGCAAGCTCGACATCACGGAGCGCAAGGCCGATCACCTCGACCTCTGCGCGACCGACGCGGTCGCGTTCAAGCAGCAGACGACGCTCCTCGAGGGCGTGCGGCTCGTGCACCAGTCGCTCCCGGATCTGCACGTCGACGAGATCGATCTCTCGGTGTCGTTGCTCGGCAAGAAGCTGCGCGCGCCGATCGTGATCGCGGCCATGACGGGCGGCCACGAGCGCGCGGCCGAGGTGAACCACACGCTCGCGGCGATCGCGAACGAGCGCGGCTACGGCTTCGGTCTCGGCAGCCAGCGCGCCATGCAGAAGCGGCCCGACACCGCGTGGACCTTCCAGGTGCGCGAGCACGCGCCGGACGTGCTCCTGCTCGGCAACGTCGGCGTGGTGCAGGCGCGCGAGATGGATCCCGAGACGATCGC
>JALOQC010000601.1 GCA_025453555.1 Myxococcota bacterium
GCTCGAGCGCGAGGTGCGCCGCTCGGCGCGTCGCGAGGCGTTGCTGCGCGAGGCCCAAGAAGAGCTCGCGCGCGCGGCGGGTGTGGGCGAGGCCGGACGCTTCACCGATCAAGAGCTCGGCCCATGGCGCCTCGGCCACGTGCTCGGTCGCGGCGGGATGGGCGAGGTCTACGAGGCGCGCCACGCCGACGGATCGGTCGCCGCGGTGAAGGTGCTGCGCCGCGACGTGCTCGGCGATCCCTCGATCGTGCGTCGCTTCGCGGACGAGGTCCGCACCGCGTCCGCGCTCGACTCGCCGCACGTGGTGCGCGTGCTCGACGTCGGCGATGAGGACGCCGCGCTCCCCTACCTCGCGATGGAGCGCCTCGAACTCCGTCATCGCGGCCCGCTCCCACTACGCGACGTGGTGGAGCTCGTGGTGCAGGTCTGCGAAGGCCTCGCGGTCGCGCACGCGGCGGGCATCGTGCATCGCGACCTGAAGCCGCAGAACCTCTTCCTCGGGCGCGCGGGCGATCGCGATCGCTGGACCATCTTGGACTTCGGCATCGCCAAGGTCGGCCTCGGCCACGTGTCGGACGACGCGGCGACCGGTGCCTCGCTCGTGGGCACGCCGACCTACATGGCGCCGGAGCTCGTACGCGGCGAAACGTTCGACGCACGCGTGGATCTCTACGCGCTCACCGCGGTCGTCTACCGCGCGCTCACGGGCGAGCCGGTCTTCGGCGGCGCCGACGTGCCGAGCGTGTTGCGCGACGTGGTGGAGACGATGCCGCGGCATCCGGGCGAGCTGCGCGAGCTCCCGGACGACGTGGTCGCGGTGCTGCGGATCGGGCTCGCGAAGGAGCCCGCGGATCGGTTCGAGGACGCGCGCGCGATGGCGGACGCGATGCGATCGGCCGCGCGGGGCGAGCTCTCGCCGGCGCTGCGTCAACGCGCCCGAGCGCTCACGCAGGCCCGTCCGTGGCGCGCGCTCGACGCGAAGGATCGCGAGATCACCCGCGCGTTGGCCCGCCCGCGCTGAGCGCGTCGCGAGCTGCCACAACCGACGTCGCTCGCGTGACGCGATCGCGACGCCACTCCATCGCCCCGCATCACGCCTCGCACCGCGCCTCGAGCCACTTCGACACTCGAACTGCGAACGCCACTACACCTCCGCGCTCCAATCCGGCATCGTGATCCGATGCGACGTCCTTCGATGCCCCTCGCCGTCCTGCTCGGACTCTTCGCCTGCGGCGACGACGACGGCTCGACGCCTCCGGTCGACGGCGGATCGCGCGACGGAGGCACACGCGACGCGAGCCCCGTCGACGCCGCGAGCGCACGCGACGCCGAGCCCGAAGGCGACGCGAGCACCACCGGCTGGCTCCGCGACCGCTACCCGGGGGACGAAGGCCTCGCCGACGATCCAGCGGTGCTCTTCCACGACGACTTCGAGTCGGGTTGGGGACGCTGGGACGCACCGACCGCCGACACCGCGCACCTCTTCCTCGAGACCGGCGGCGCACACGCGGGCGAACGTTTCTTGCGCGCCACCGTCACGCACGACCAGCTCCTCGAAGACGAGTACATCTCCGCGTCACCGCGCGTCGCCTTCCCACGTCGCGTCGACGAGATGTACTGGCGTCTGCACGTGCGCTTCGTCGGCGTCGCCCCGAACCCGCACCACTGGATCCGAGTCGCGGCCGGCACCGAAGCGTTCCGTTCGAGCGGGCTCGCGAACACGGTGCCCGACGGCGACGAAGGCTTCTGGTTCGACTTCGACGCGAACCTCGACGACTCCTTCCAGTTCTACGCGTACTGGCACGCGATGCGCTCGGGCCGCTGCAACGACGGCTCGGCCACCCCGGGGTGCGCGGGCGATCAAGGGACCACGTACTACTACGGCAACGTCTTCCGCCCCGCCGCGGAACAGAACCGCTTCGAACGCGACGCGTGGACCTGCGTCGAGCTCGCGGCGCGCGCCAACACCGTCGGTGAGAGCGACGGCGCGCTCTCCGCGTGGATCGACGACCGACCGATCGGCGAGTTCGGCCCCGGCACCCCGATCGGCACCTGGCTGCGTTCCACCTTCCACCCGGGCGGCTGCGAGTTCAGCGCATGCACCGAGCCCGTGCCCTTCGAGGGCTTCGAGTTCCGCACCTCCGACGACGTGCGCTTCAAGGAGATCTTCCTCGACGCGTACTACGAGCGCGGCTCGTGGGAAGACCGCCGCGATCGCATGCGCGAGCTCGGCCTGGATCCCGGCGAGGAGTCCACGATCCACTACGACGACGTGGTGGTCGCGACCGAGCGCATCGGCTGCCGACTCTGAGCGACGAGCGCGCTCGCGTCGAATCGCACGCGGTGATCACACGTCGTGATCACACGTGCGATCACACGAGGTAGTCCTCGACGGATCGTCGGAGCCTACGCCGACGTGTCCTCAACGCGGCAAGCGCTTCTGGAGCTCGGCGAGGAATCCATCCGGGTCTTCGAGCGACACCGCGACGTGATTCGGTCGCCGCATGAAGAGCACGCCGTCCACCGTCGGCTCGCGCAGCGAGATCTGCACCACGCCACGCGACGAGCCCACGAGCCCGAGCGTCTTGTCGCCCGCGACGCGGATGCCGATGCCGAGGTACCACGGCCACTTGCGGCGCTTCGCTTCGCGCACGTTCGCGTACGGTCGCGAAGGTCACGTAACTCCGCTCCGCGTCCGCGCCGATGAGCATCAGCGGGGCGCGCCAGAGCGGATCGCGGGCGATCTGGAAGCGTTCCATGCCGATACCTTACGACGCGAGGCGTCGAGTGCAGGTCCGATCTGACGTTTTCGGAGCCAGCCGCGAGGCCGAGCCACCCCAGCGACGCCGTCCCGATCACGAAACGCCCGCGCGCCGCGCGCGCTCCCGCTCAACCGTCACGCGCGGGGCCCGAGAGACCGCCACGCGCGCACCCGATCGCGCGCGTGCTAGGACTGCCACGTGATCACGCTGCGATTCGCACACGGGACGCTCGAGCTGCACGGGCTCGCGCGGGAGTCCGACGAGGTGCCGCCGGAGGCGCGCTGGGACTCGCGCACCGGGTGTCATCGCTGCGAGGCGATCGACTACGCGAAGCTCGTGCTGCGGTTCCGCAAGGAGCAGCGCGAGTACCGCGACGAGGCGCGAGCGTACCTGGAGCTCGAGAGCGGCATCCGCGCGCGGCGTGAGCCTCGGCCCTATCAGACCGAGGCGATCGACGCGTGGTGGAAGGCGCGGGGTCGCGGCGTGGTCGTGCTGCCGACCGGCGCGGGCAAGTCGTACGTCGCGATGATGGCGATCGACAAGGCGCGGCGGAGCACGCTGATCGTGGCGCCGACGCTCGATCTCGTGCGGCAGTGGTACGACAACCTGCGCGCGACCTTCGGGGTGCCGGTGGGGATCGTCGGCGGCGGCGAGCACCGCGTCGAGGCGCTGACCGTCACGACCTACGACAGCGCGTACCTGCACATGGAGCACCTCGGCGCGCGCTTCGGGCTCGTGGTGTTCGACGAGGCGCACCACCTGCCGAGCGAGACCTACGCGCTCGCGGCGCGGCTCTCGATCGCGCCCGAGATCGTGGGTCCCATCGTGTACCGCAAGGAGATCGTCGCGATGAGCGGCGACTACCTCGCGGACTACGACACCGAGCGCGTCGAGGTGGAGCTCTCACCCGACGAGCGGCAGCGCTACGAGCAGGCGCGCGCGACCTACCGCGGGTTCGTGGTGTCGCAAGGCATTCGCCTCGGCTCGCCGGCCGGCTTCGCGGAGTTCATCCAGCGCACCGCGCGGAGCGAAGAGGGGCGGCGCGCGATGGCGGCGTACCGAGAGCAGCGGCAGCTCGCGTTCTGCGCGCCCGCGAAGCTCGAGGTGCTGGAGGCCCTGCTCACGCAGCACGCGACGGATCGATCGATCGTGTTCACGCAGGACAACGCGACCTGTCACGAGATCAGCAAACGTTTCTTGATCCCCTCCATCACGCATCAAACGAAGATCGGCGAGCGAAGTCAGGTGCTCGAAGGACTCGCGTCGGGTCGGTACCGCGCGGTCGTGACGAGCAAGGTCTTGAACGAAGGTGTGGACGTCCCGGACGCGAACGTCGCCATCGTGGTGAGCGGGAGCGGCAGCGTGCGCGAGCACGTGCAGCGGCTCGGGCGCGTGCTCCGCAAGAAGGGCGACAAGCGCGCGATCCTGTACGAGCTGATCACCGCGCAGACCGGCGAGGCGTTCACGAGCGAGCGGCGGCGCGATCACGTCGCGTACCGGTGAGCGACGAGGGACGCGATGCTGCAGACGGACCACGTACGGGCGTATCGGAAGAAGGACGAGCTGCACCTGCGCAGCTTCGACAAGAAGCTCGCCGAGCGCGCCGAGCAGCTCGCGGGCGAGTACCTCGAGATCGTGCGGCGCGCGATCGGAGACGAGCGCCAGGACGTGATGCAGGCGCTCGACGGAGTCGACCTCGAAGCGCGGGAGCAGAAGCTCGCCGAGGGGCTCAAGAAGCTGGTGCTCGATCGAGCGGAGTTCGAGAGCGAAACGGAGCTCGACCCCGCCACCCTGCGCGCCGAGGTGTTCACGGAGGCCGCGACCGCGCGGGCGGAGGGCCGCTTCGATCGCGAGGCGTTGCTCGCGGCGGTGGCGCAGAAGCACGGCGTGGCGGCGGGGGAGCTCGAGCGGCTGCTCTACGCGGATCTGAAGCAGGCCCATCGGCTGCTCGGGTTCGCCGATTGTGAGCCGAGCGCGATCGTCCGCGAGTACGAGCTCGGGCAGGTGCAGGCGGTGCTGCTGAAGGCGGAGCGTGTCACGGCGAGCGTGCGCTGCGTGGATCCGGCGGGGTATCGGCACCTGTTTCGGGCGCTGAAGTTCCACCGCTTGCTGCATCGGATCGCGAAGATCCCGGAAGGCGGATACCTGGTGGAGATCGACGGGCCCGCGAGCCTCTTCGGCAGCACGACCAAGTACGGGCTGCAGCTCGCGCTGGTGCTGCCCGCGATTCGGTCCTGCGACACCTGGGCGCTCGACGCGGAGGTGCGCTGGGGGAAGGATCGCACGCGCCTGCACTTCCGGACGGAGGGGCACCGGATGGGCGCACCCGGCGGCGAGGTCGCGCTGCCGGAGGAGCTCGCGGGTCTGATCGAGCGGCTGCGCGAGAGCACCTCCGGATGGACGGTGGAGCTCGCGGAGACGATCTTCACGGTGTCCGGGCTCGGAGAGCTGGTGCCGGATCTGCGTTTGACGAAGTCCGACCCCGAGGGCGCGAAGGGAAAGAAGTCCGCCTCGAAGAAGAGCGCGAGGGCGGACTCGGCGTCCACGGGCCCACGCGAAGTGTTCGTGGAGGTGCTCGGGCACTGGTCGCGCGACGCGGTGTGGAAGCGTGTGGAGGCCGCCGAGCGTGGGCTCCCGGCGCCCTTCTTGTTCTGCTGCTCCAGCCGCCTGCGGGTGAGCGAAGAGGTGCTCCCCGACGACGTGCCGGCCGCGCTGTACGTCTACAAGGGAGTGATGAGCGCGAAGGCGATCTTGGAGCGGGCGAACGCGCTCTCGGGCAGAGACGTCGACCTAGAGATGCCATGATGTCGTGCAACCGAGAAGGTCGGATCTGAGCCTTCTCGGTTGACTGGCCGCGCTGCGCACCTCCGCGTCGGAGACAGAGGCTGAGGCAGAGTTGGCGCTCCTCGCCACCGCTGCTTCGCAGCGACGAAGACGGTCGGCTACTTCGGCACAGCGCAACTCGCGCGTCAATCGGCGCTCGCGCATCGAGACCGCGTGCGTCGGCATTCGTGCTCGCGCACGGTGCCGACAGTCTCGCGGAATCGGACAGCTCCACGGACTGACGTCCGCTCCGCCTTGTCCGATTCCGCTTCGAACCGGCTCGACGCAAGAGACCGAGGCCGCGCTGCACATCGCGCGATACTGGCCCTCGCGCGCTCCCGAGCACGGTGGCGGCGATCTTGGGTCAACGCGGAGGGGGGAGGACTGCGACGGGTGACTCGGAGCTGCTCCACGCGGGCGGCCCGTCGCCGAGTTCGCCGTCGTTCTCGGCGCCCCAACAGTAGGGTCCACGTTGCGTGATCGCGCAGGCGTGGTCCCAACCGACGTCCAACGCTCGAACCTCCGAGAGGGGGAAAGCGACGGGGCGCAAACCATGCCCTCGTCCCCAGCACACCGGGGTGCCATTCATGCGAATGGCGCACGAGGAGTCGACGTTGCGACACCAACAGCATCGGTCAGATCGGCCACGACGACGGGAACAGGGCTCCGCATCGCTGACCCGTTCCCAAGCTGTCCAACGCCACTCGTTACGAGGCGATCACCGCTCGACGCAGCGACCTTCGACGCACGCCACCGCGCACTCGCGCGCGGCGCAGCGGGGGCCCTCGGGAGAGCAGCCGTGGCGGCTCGCTTCGCGGAGGATCTCGGAGAGGCGCACCGCGGTGTCGCGCGAGGCGGGGCCGCCGCAGTCTTCGAACAACAGGCCCGAACGACACGCGCACTCCTCGTCGCGGGAGCAGCCCGGATCGGCGGCCGCGACGTGACGAGCGCGCGCGACGAAGGGCGCGCAGACGTCGGGCTCGGGCGTCGGCGTGGCGACGGGCGCGGGCGTGCTTTCAGGAGACTGCGTCGAGCTCGGTCGTTCGGAGGAGCCACAGGCGAGGAGGAGCACGAGGGCGAGCGCGCGCATCCGCGGAAGATACTCCGTTCGTCGGAGATGGCGGTGTCGAGCGACCGCGCGCTGGCGGGAGGCGCGCGGCGCTCGCGGCGTGGTACACCGCGCGCGATGGCACTCGTCGGCGTCAACGCGCCTTATCTCCGCGGCGACTACGGTCACGATCTCGCGCCCAACCCGCG
>JALOQC010000182.1 GCA_025453555.1 Myxococcota bacterium
ACGGACGCGATCACGCTGCAGCGCGCGGGGCTGCGCGCGGATCGCAAGCCGGTCGGCAGCTTCCTCTTCGCGGGACCGACGGGCGTCGGCAAGACCGAGCTCGCGCGGCAGCTCGCGGAGAAGATGGGCGTCGAGCTGCACCGCTTCGACATGAGCGAGTACGGCGAGCGCCACAGCGTGTCGCGCCTCATCGGCGCGCCGCCGGGGTACGTCGGCTTCGATCAAGGCGGCCTGCTCACCGACGCGATCCGAAAGCATCCGCACTCGGTCGTGGTGCTCGACGAGATCGAGAAGGCCCACCCGGAGCTGTTCAACATCCTCCTGCAGGTGATGGACAACGCGAAGCTGACCGACAACAACGGGCGCGAGGCGGACTTCCGCAACGTGGTGCTCATCCTGACCACGAACGCGGGCGCCCAAGAAGCGCAGGAGAAGGTCGTGGGCTTCGGCGCGGGTGGCGACGCGGCGCTCAAGGAGATCCAGAAGGGCAAGAGCAAGGCCGCGATCGAGCGGATGTTCACGCCCGAGTTCCGCAACCGCCTCGACGCGGTGGTCTACTTCACGGGGCTCACCCGCGACGTGATCCGCAAGGTCGTCGACAAGGAAGTCGGCGTCCTCCAGGAAGTGCTCGGCGCCAAGGACGTGCGCATCGAGCTGTCGGACGCCGCGCGCGAGTGGCTCGCCGACCACGGCTACGATCCGCGCATGGGCGCGCGCCCGATGGCGCGGCTGGTGGAGAAGGAGCTCAAGCGGCCGATCGCGAAGGCGATGGTGTTCGGGGAGCTCCGCGACGCGGGTGGCGTGGTGCACGTCGCGGTGAAGGGCGACGCGCTCGACCTGCGCTTCGAGGCGGCCAAGCCGGCCTGAGCGCGCGCGGCGGACGTGAAGCGAGGTCCGTCGGACCCGTCGAGTCGGCGGCGCCGACGGTTCCCCGGCGGACCTCGTCGCGTTCACCCCATCGACGACACACGTCGACGGGCCGCGAACCCACGACGACGTGCTCAGCCCGTGTGGGCGTCGAGCGCGCGGTGGAGCTGCTCGACGACCTCGGAGGGATCGGAGCCCATCTCGAGCGGGCGGTTCGCGAGGCTCGACTCGAAGGGCAGGCGGCCCTCGTGGTACGCGGCCTTGAACTCCGTGAACTTCAGGCCGTGCGCGGTGGACACCACGACCACGCGCTCGTCCTCACGGATGGTGCCGCGCGCGGCGAGCTTCTCCAGGCACGCGAGCGCGACGCCGGTGTGCGGGCAGTTGAACATGCCCGTCCGATCCGCGCGCGCGACCGCCTCCGCCAGCTCCTGCTCCGACGCCTGCTCGACCAGGCCACGGCACGCGACGAGCGCCCGCACCGCCTTGGGAAGCGAGACCGGGTTCCCGATCCGGATCGCGCTCGCGAGGGTCTCCCCCGCCACGATGGGCTCGAAGTCGCTCTCTCGCAGATCCCGACCTTCCGCGATCGCGCGCTGATGCGCGAGATAAAGCGGATTCGCCCTCTCCGCCTGGCAGCACACCAGGCGCGGGAGCTTCGCGATCAAACCGACTTCCTTCATCTCCAGGAAGCCCTTGGCGATCGCGGACACGTTGCCGAGGTTGCCGCCCGGGACGAGCACCCAATCGGGAACCTCCCAATCGAACTGCTGCACGATCTCGAAGCTGATCGTCTTCTGTCCCTCGACGCGCAGGCTGTTCATCGAGTTGGCGAGGTAGATCGTCGGATCCTTCGTCAGCTCCTGCACCACGCGCATGCAGCCGTCGAAGTCCGTGTCGAGCGCGCACACGAGCGCGCCGTTCGCCATCGGCTGCAGGAGCTGCGCGGCGGTGATCTTGCCCTTCGGGAGCAGCACGACGACCGGGATGCCGGCCGCCGCGCCGTACGCCGCGAGGGCCGCGCTGGTGTCGCCGGTCGACGCGCACGCGACCGCGCGGATGGGTTTCCCCTCCGCGATCATCTGCTTCACGGACGAGACGAGCACCGTCATGCCGAGATCCTTGAAGGACCCGGTGTGGCTGGTGCCGCATTGTTTCACCCAGAGCTCGGGCAGCTTCAGGTGTTTCTTGCCGTAGCGCTCAGCCCAGAAGAGGTTCGTGTTCCCTTCGTAGAGCGAGACCACGTTCTCGGGCGCGACGTGCGGCTGCACCCACTCGTGCTTGGACCACACGCCGCTGCCGTAGGGCCAGCTCGTCCGACCGTAGCGCTCGTCGAAGAGCTTCATCCACGCGGCGGGCGTGCGTCCCTTGAGCGCCTCGAGATCGTGCACGACCTCGAGCAGCGCCCCGGACTTGGGGTCGCGGTAGAGGACCTCGTTGAGCGGGTAGCGCTCCGGATCTCCGGTGACGCTCTGGAACCAAGCGCGGGGCCGAACCATGGCCGACGGAGGGTAGCAGGTTGCTCCACGACGTCCGGCGGACTCGCCCGACGCAGTCGACCGAACGGCGTGGAGAATTGCGTCAGCCGGTGAGGAGCGCGTACCCGGCGACGCCGATCCCTACGCCGAGCAAGAGCCAGAGCGCCGCGCGCGAGGACGCCGCGATCGGGGGCGGAATCGAGGACGCGTGGGCGGCCATCACCTCGATCGCGTGCACGCGTCCGCGCTCGGCGTCGACGAGGAGCACGCCGTCCACCGCGTACGCGTGGCGGTACTCGAGGAGCTGGCGCCGCGTGGCGGGGAACGTCGCGCGGCTCGCCTCCGGTCCACGCTTGGCGTCCGCGACGAAGCGGCGTCCGCGACGCTCCACCAGGAAGTCGGCGCGCACGTGCGCTTCCGACGGCGCACCGTCGACGTGGATCGCGTAGATCGCATGGACCTGCCGCTCGATCACGCGGTAGCCCGCCGCGCGCAGCAGCTCTTCTGCACGTCGCTCGCCCTCCGCGCCGAGCCGTCGCGCGCGCGCCGCGAGCCGCCGCCCGCTCGCGCGCGCCCACGTGAGGCGAGTCGTCTGCGCGAGCGCCACCGCAGCGACCACGAGCAGCGCGACGTGCTCCGGCTTCACGTTCGATTCCGTGCCCGCGACGGCGGTGTGGGGTCAAGTTCTTGCGCGCCGCCCAGAACGAACCAGCACGTGAACGCGCGCGTCGACGAGCGCGTCGTGCACGGATCGCCGTGGTACCCTCGCGCCTCGATGAGCGGGGACGTCGAGACACGCAAGCTCGTGAGCTTCGAGGTCGCCGCTCGCGCGTTGGCGGCGCCGATCGAGCTCGTTCGCGAGACCGTGGATCCGCGCCCGATCACGCCGCTCTTCGGGGTGCCCGCCGCGATCGTCGGGCTCGTGAGCCTGCGCGGCGAGCTGCTCGCGGTGCTCGACGTGGGTCGCCTGCTCGGGATCGGCGTCGCGCGTCGCGACGAAGGCTCGCGTCTCGTGGTCGTGGACGTCGAAGGGCGGCAGGCCGCGCTGCTGGTCGATCGGCTGGGGCCCCTCCGCACGGTGGCGCGCGACGCGCTGCGCCCTCCCCCCGACACCCTCCCTGCGACCGAGAGCGCCCTGCTCCTCGGCGTGGTCTCGCTGGCCGAGCGCCCGCTCGCGGTGCTCGATCTGCGCCGTGTGCTCGACGCGCCGCCCATCCGTCCGTTTCGCGAGCGCCGCGATCCCCTCGAACCGAAAGAGAGCCCGACTCGATGAGCAACGAGCGCACACGACGCGCCCGCTTCGGCCTCCGCGCGCAGATCATGGTGACGATCCTGCTCGTCGGCGCCGTGGAGGCCGGGATCGGAATCTGGCGCGTCTACCAGACCCACCGCGACGCGAGCCGCAGCTCGTTCTTGAACACGCACCGGCAACGGTTCGAGTCGCAACGCGAACAGCTCGGCGAGTCGATGGCCGCGAACGCCGCGCTCGCGGTTCGCGGGTTCGATCTCGGCGGAGCGATCACGCGAGGGGAAGGTGCCGCCGTCGCGGAGCGCATCGTCGCCGCGCTGAGCGACACGTCGCCGCCCGATCTGGCGTTGGTGCTCGATCGCGAAGGTCGCGCGGTGCAGGCCCCAGGGCTCACCTCTCTCCCCCCCTCGGAGCTCGCGCGCGCTCGCCTGGTGCGCGACGTCCTGAGCGGTCTCGTGCTGACCGACAGTCTCGCGCTCTTGGACGGACGGCTGTACCAGGTGTCCTCCGCGCCGGCGCGTGACGCGTCGTCCGGAGAGATCGTCGGCGCACTCGTTCTCGGTCGTCGCTTCGACGCGCTCGCTGCCCGCTTCTCGCGCGACTCCCACCGCGAAGCCGCGCGTCGCGTCCAACCGACGCTGATCGCGGGGGACGCGAGCTTCACCACGATGACGCTCGACGATCCCAGCACGCTCTACGACGCGACGTCGCCGGACCGTTGGATCCAAGTCGAGGACGGTCCCGAGATCGTCGACGCGATCGACTTCGGAGGAAAGATCTGGCACTTCGCGCGGCAAGAGGACTTCCTCGCCTACTCGGGCGCGGAGCTTCGAGACGTGGGCGACCTCTTCTACGTGCGCGAAGCGCGCGAGGAGCGAGGCGCGAAGGAGAAGTTCCACGACTCGCTCTGGACGCTCGGGGCGGTCGGCGTGCTCACGCTCGCGGTCGGCTGGTTCCTCGCGTGGCTGATCACGCGACGCATCAACCGCTACGTGCGCGCCACGGAAGATCTCGCCCGCGGCGAAGGCGATCTCACGAAGCGGCTCGAGGTCGGACGCGCCGACGAGCTCGGGCGCCTCGCGACCAACCTCAACGCGGTGTTCGGGCACATCCACGATCTCGCGGCGAAGGTGCAGCGCGCGGCGTTCCAAGTCGGCGCGTCGAGCGCTGAGATCGGCGCCGCGTCGCGGCAGATGCTCGACGGCGCCCAGGAGCAAGCGCGACGCACCGAGAGCTCGACCGCCGCCGTCACCGAGCTGTCCGCGTCGATCCAACAGGTGGCGGAGAACGCGACCGAGGCCACGCGGGTGGCACGCAAGAGCGGCGCCTCGGTGCAGGACGCCATCTCGCGAATGCAGGGCATCCGCACCACGGTCGACGAAGCGGCGGCGCGCATCCACGAGCTCGGCGAGAGCGGCAAGCGCATCGGCAACATCGTCGAGGTCATCCGGCAGATCAGCGATCAGACGACCTTGCTCGCGCTCAACGCCGCCATCGAGGCCGCGCACGCGGGCGAGCACGGCAAGGGCTTCGCGGTGGTCGCCGACGAGGTGAGCGGGCTCGCCAAGCGGGTCGGGCAGAGCGCGCGCGACATCGAGGAGCTCATCGCGACCATCCGCGAGCAGACGGTCGACGCGGTGCGCGCGATGGAGGCGGGCACGCGCGAGGTGGAGGAAGGCACGAAGCTCGTCACCTTCACGCTCGCGGATCTGCAGAGCCTGATGCAGGTGGTCGAGGACACCGCGCAGGCAGTGCAGGAGCAGGCGGTCGCGAGCGACGAGATCGCGCGCAACATGGACACCGTGCAGCGCATCGCGTCCGACGTGCTCTCGTCGAGCGAGGAGGCGGTCGAGCAAGGCGATCACCTCCACCGCCTCGCGCACGGGCTCGAAGAGAGCGTGAAGGGCTTCAAGATCGATCCTTCGCGTGTCCCGGACGATCCGGCGCCCACGTTGCCCGCCGCGCCGACGAAGGCGCTCTCGACGGGCGAAAAGACCCGCCGCTGAGGCACGCGTGGTCGACGACGACGAACGCCGACGAGGCACCGCTGACCGCTCCGTAGCGCTCGGGGCGCGTCCCGAAGCGGAGCGTGAATCGGGAAGTGACGAGCTCGACGCCGAGCTCGCTGCGCTCTCCGAGCACGTCGCGAAGGTCGCGGGGCTGCGCCTCGGAGATCGGCAGCGCTGGCTCTTCGCGGCCCGCGTGGACGCACGCCGCGCCCGCACCGCGGAGTCGCGCGCCCGCTACGCGGCACGGGTGCTCGCGGGAGACACGGAGGAGCTCGCCGCCCTCGTGGAGGCGCTGCGCGTCGGAGAGACACGCTTCTACCGACATCCACGGCAGCTCCGCGCGCTGCGTCGCGTGGCGTTGCCCGAGCTCGTCGCGCGCTGTGAAGCGGAGGGACGCCCGCTCCGGGTCTGGAGCGCCGGCTGCGCGTCGGGCGAGGAGGCGTACACGCTGACGCTGATGCTGCGTGACGCGTTCCCCGAGCTCGCGTTCGACGTGTGGGCGACCGACTTGAGCGCGGATGCGATCGCGCACGCCCGCGCGGGACGTTACGACGCCGAGCGCGCTCGCGACGTGCCCGAGACGATCGCGGCCCGCGATCTCGCACGCGACGGTGCCCACGTGCGCGTACGCGAGCGCGCGCGGGAGAACGTGCGTTTCGAGGTGCACAACCTGCTCCTCGACCCCTACCCACGCGGTCTCGACCTCGTGCTCTGCCGCAACGTGCTGATCTACTTCGACGCCGCGACGCGTACGCGCGTGATCGCGCAGCTCTTCGGCGCGGTGCGCGAAGGCGGATACGTCGCGCTCGGCTACGCCGATCACGCAGGAGACGTCGGGGGCGCGGAGGCGCTGCGTACGGACGACGGCGTGCTCTACCGCCGCGGGTCGGGGCCGGTGCGCGTGGTGCTCTCCGACGTCGCGCAGGAGCCGCGTACGTCGGGACCGTTCGTGTCGACGCCTCGTCCGGCGAGCCCGCCCACGAAGGCACGGCGTGACGTCACGAAGGTCACACGTTCCGACACCGCACGCTCCGACACCGCACGCTCCGACACCGCGCGCTCCGACACCGCGCGCTCCGACACCGCGCGCTCCGACACCGCGCGCTCCGACACCGCACGTTCCGACACCGCGCGCTCCGACACCGCACGTTCCGAGCGCTCCGAATCGATCCTCACGACGCGATTCTCCGGCGAGCTCGCGGGCGCGGAGGGCCTCGTTGCGGCGCGTCGGACGCTCGCGCCTCTCCTCCACGCGCGCGGCGGCGTCCTGGATCTCGCGGAGCTGCGCTTCGCGGACGACGACGTCGGGCGCGAGCTGGCGCGCGCCGCGGAGGCGCTCGGCGAAGCCTTGGTGATCGTCGCACCGGCTGGTGGCATCGAACGATTCCTGCGCCGCCACGGCGTGGTTCCACCGGCGACCCTGCGGAGGAGCGCGTGAGCCCGCTGTCGATCTTTCTCGAGGACGCCGCGCCCTTGCTCGCGCGCGCTCGTGCCCACGCGGATCGCGACACCGTCGCGGGCGCGCTGCAGGCGCTCGCGCTCGACGCCGCAGCGGCGGCGATGCCGGAGCTCGCCGCGCTCGCGAACGCCGCGATGCGCGTGGCCCTGCGAGGGGATCCGATCGACGAAGCGCTCGATGCGATGGACGCCGCGCTCCACGCGCTCGCGAACGCCGACGAGTCGGGCGCGCGCTACGACGCCGCGCGGCTCCGCGCGCTGACGGACACGCTCTCGGAGTCGCTGGCGCCCGCGCGCTCCGCCGAAGCCCCGCTCGCACGCGAACCGTCGAGCCCCGACGATCGGCATTGGGAGCCGAGCGTCGACGCCGACATGATCGATCCTTTCCTCGACGAGAGCCGCGAGCGCCTGGAGTCGGTGGCCGCGCTGCTCCTAGAGCTCGAGCGACGACCCGACGACGCGGAGCTCGTGCGCGCGCTCTTCCGCGATCTGCACACGCTCAAGGGCTCGAGCGGTTTCGTGGGGCTCAAGAAGCTCGCGCGCGTGACCCACGCAGCGGAAGATCTCGTCGGACAAGTCCGCGATCGTCGGCGATCCGTCGATCGCCCGGTCATCGACGTCTTGCTCGCCACCGTCGACGTCGCGGGGGCGCTGCTCGATAGTGCGGCCGCGCGCGCTCCGCTCGACGTGGACGAGGCGCCGCTGCTCGCGCGCCTGCGCGATCCCGGCTCCGTGACCGCGCCACCCGCCCGCGACGCGAGCGAGCCCGACAAGACCGACAAGACCGACAAGACCGACAAGACCGACAAGACCGACCCTGCGAACAAAGGGACGCCGACGCTTCGCATCGACTTCTCGAAGCTCGATCAGCTCCTCGATCTGGTCGGCGAGCTCATCCTCGCGAAGGGCAAGCTCGGCGGCGGGCTCGGCGACCTGAACCACCTGACGCGCGAGCTCTCGCTGCAGCGTCGGCGCGGCGCCGCGCGCGCACGCATCGCCCTTCCCCCCGAGGTGGCGGCCGAGCTCTCGCGCGTGCAGCGCGGCTTCGAAGAGCTGCGCCAAGATCTCGATCAGGCGCAGCGCGGGCTCGAGCTCGTGAGCGGGCAGCTCCGAGATCAAGTCATGAAGCTGCGCATGCTGCCGGTCGGCCGCGGCTGGTCGCGCTACCCACGCACGGTGCGTCAGCTCGCGCAGCAGCTCGGCAAAGAGGTGCGCCTGCAGACGCACGGCGAGGAGGTCGAGCTCGACAAGATGTTGGTGGAGCAGCTCGACGAGCCGCTGCTGCATCTCTTGCGCAACGCGATCGACCACGGCCTCGAGTCCCCGGATCGGCGTGTCGCGGCTGGGAAATCGCGCGAGGGCACGGTGCGGCTCTCGGCCGAGCACCGCGGCAGCCAGGTCGTCATCTCGCTCGCGGACGACGGCGGCGGCATCGACGCCGCGCGGGTGCGACGACGCGCGGTGGAGCGAGGCCTGCTGAGCGAAGCGCGCGCGAAGGAGCTCTCCGACGACCAGGCGATCGATCTCGTCTTCGCGCCGGGCTTCTCCACCGCCGAGAAGGTCAGCGACGTCTCCGGCCGCGGCGTCGGGCTCGACGTGGTGCGCGAGACCATCGCGCGCCTCAAGGGCACGGTGCACGTCGAGTCACAGCTCGGCGTCGGGACGACGTTCGAGCTCCGGCTCCCGCTCACGCTCGCGATCGTGCAGGTGCTCCTCGTGCGCGTGGCGGGCCAGACGCTCGCGATCCCGCTCGACCTCGTGCAGCGCACGATCGCGTTGCCGCCCGAGCAGGTGCGGCTCACCGGCACCCGCGAGACGATCCTCGACGACGGCGTCGAGCGGCCGCTGCTCCGCCTCGGACGCGTGCTCGGCTGGGAGCACTCCGCGGGCGAGCTGCCGAGCGAGCTCCCGATCGTGCTCGTCGATCTCGGCAAGCGTGTGGTTGCGTTCGCGTGCGACGGCTTCCTCGGGCGACAGGAGATCGTGCTCAAGACGCTCGGCACGTTGCTGCAGCGCGTACCAGGTGCGGCGGGTGCGACCCTCGTCGGCGACCGACCGGTGTTGGTGCTCGATCTGCCTGCGGTGGTCGAGCTCGCGAGCGATCGCGCGACGCTCGCACGCGTCGGCGACGAGCCGATCGAAGCTCCGGACGCTCGCCGCGCGCGTGTGCTCGTGGTGGAGGACGCGGACGTGATCCGCGAGGCGCTGCGCCGCGCGTTCGAGGGCGCGGGCTGCGAGGTGGTGGTGGCGCGCGACGGCGAAGAAGGTCTCGCGTGCGCGCGCGCCGAGCGCTTCGATCTCGTGTCGACCGACGTCGTGATGCCGACGATGGATGGCTACGAGCTCACGCGCCGGCTGCGCGCGATGGAGAGCTACCGCGACGTGCCCATCGTGATGGTCACCTCGAAGGCAGAGCGCATCGACCGCATCCGCGGCTTCGACGCGGGAGTCGATGCGTACGTGACCAAACCGACCGATGCAGACGAGCTGCTGCGAACGGCCTTGCGGCTCCTCGAACGTCGCTGAGCGTCACGCACTCGCCGCACTTCGAATGCGCCGCTCACGCGTCGACTTCGTCGTCTTCCTCTTCGTCGCGCGCCGCGATCCAACGCTCGCGCTGGTCCGGCGTCCCCAGCTCCCGCTCGAGCAACCACTCGACGAGGTCCTCGTCGAGCACGTCGACCACGGCCTCCGCGCGCTCCACGACGGCCTCCGCGAGCCGCTCCGCGTCGACGCCCTCGTCGGCGTCCAAGTCCGCGTGCGCGAGGAGCCGCCCGCGCGAATCGAGCCCGACCTTGACGTCCCAGTAGCGCGCGTTGAGCGCGAGACACCACACGAGGAAGCTGCGACCCGCCCCGGCCGGCGGCGCGACCGCGACACTCACGCGCACCATCTCCTCTTCGGCGTCGTGATCGATGCAGAGCGTGATCTCGCCGAAGCGCGCGTCGACGACCGCGCGCAAGCCGTCGGGCGTCGCGGTGAGGCCGTCGATCTCGTCCTCGATGCGACGGTACAGCCGCGTCAGCAGGTCTTCGCTCATGGTGCGCGATCATGCGCCCGCCACCGTCGCGCGCAAGACCATGCTCACGCGGTCGAGGTCGCGGGTGTCACGCGCGCATGCGCTCGACCATCAGGCACCGGCTCTGCACCACGTCGATCCCCGCCGCCACGAGACGCTGCGCGAATGCGTCGTCGCGGATCCCGCTCTGCAACCACACCGCGGGAGGTCGCAGCGCGAGCAGGTCGGCCTCGTGCGCCGCGAGATCCTCCGTGCGTCGGAAGACGCAGACCAGATCGACGTCGCCGACCGCGCGTAAGTCTCGCACCACCGGCACCCCGAGGATCTCCTGCACGTCCGGGTAACGTGTGGGTACGGGCACGATCGTCACCCCGAGCTGCTGGAGCTTCTCGGGTACGTAGTGCGCGGGCTCGTCCGCACGGTCGTCGGGCTTGATCCCCAGCACCGCTACCCGCTTCGCCTGCCGCGCGAGCGTTCGCACGTCGCTGTCCGACTCGAGGATGTGCGCCACGTCGACCTCCGGTTTCGGGAGAGTTGCTGCAGATGAATGCGGCTTCGACGAAAACGCGCGCACCAGCGGCGCGCGCGTACCCCACCGTTCATCGTGGGAGGATCACCGAATGATCACCGGACGCAACGTCACTTGATCGCCCTTGGTGACCACCTCGAAGCGCACCATGCGGCACTTGTTCTTCGCGACGAGCCCCTCGGCGTTCTTCTGCAAGCGCTGGATGAAACGATCCTCGGGGATGTTCGACACGTCCTCGCCTGCCGCTTTCTTCGCGGCGACGTACTCGCGGTAGACCCGCGCGTGGTAGTCGGCCTCTGGTTCCG
This sequence comes from Myxococcota bacterium, assembly GCA_025453555.1. GTDB lineage: Bacteria > Myxococcota_A > Polyangia > Polyangiales > Houyiibacteriaceae > JACKEH01. The sequence goes on from JALOQC010000182.1 coordinate 10,915, forward strand.
CCGCGAGCCGCTCCGCGAGCTCTGCGTCGTCTCCCTCGCCTTCCGTACCCGCACCCCGCGCGGACGCGCCGCCGTCGTCGACCGCCGCGAAGTTCCCCGAGACGTTGACGGTGTGGCCCTCTTCGTCGGTCTCTTCGGTGCCCGTGAACATGTTCACGAGCTGATTGATTCGATACGCGAGCCCGCCGAACTCGGGGCTCTCCACGTCGATGCGCACGTCGGTGCGGCCGTTGATGATCGTGAGCACGCCCTCCTCGATGGCCTCGAGCGGCTTGAGAAAGCTCGTGCCGACCACGAAGCCGTACGCGAGCACCAACAGCACGCCGATGCCCATGAGCGCGAGGATCACGCCAGCCACCGACGCGAGGCCCATCGCCTCCGTGCGATCCCCCAGCACCGCGAGCGCGATCGGCTGCGACGCCGCGAGCGGCAGGCGACGCAGCGTGCCCACGTACGTCGCGCTGCCCATCTGCACCTGGAACGCGGAGCTCGTGTTGCCTTCCACGGCCGCCGCGAGCGGCGCCGAGAGAGCGCCGCCGAGCGCCGAGTTGAACGTGTCGGGGGCGCCGAGGCTCGAGCTGTACACGCGCCCTTCGCGCACGAAGGCCACCTTGCGACCGACCATCTCGCCGAGCCGCTCCGCCATCCCGTTCGAGATGTCGTAGCCCACGACGAGCGCGCCGATCACGCCGCCCTCGTCGTTGCGCACGGGCGCCATCGCGACCGCGAGCAGCTTGCCTTCGTCGGCGTACATCCACGCGTCGTGCGCGGGCTCGCCCGCGAGCACGCGACGGATCGACGGGAGAGACTGCGCGAGGTTCGCGTTGTTGAGGCGGTTGACGTCGGTGTCGCGCGCGATCACGCGGCCGGTCTCGTCGGTCAACGCGACGAGATCGGGGCGACCGCCGCGACCGCGCGAGGGATCTTGGAACCACGCGGAGATGCCGTTGGCCTGCTCGTGCGCGCGCGTGCGTCGGCTGTTCTGATCGAGCGCGCCGTACGCCAGCCGGATGTCGCGCTGCTGCGCGCGGCTCGCGACCTGCTGCATGAACTCGTAGCCGTGGAGGCGGTACGCCGAGCTCACGACCTCACCGTCCGACGAGATCTCGCCGTCGATGCGCGCGCCCAGGCCCGACTCGAGCTCGGACTTCACGTAGAAGTAGCTCCCGAGTCCCACGAGGAGCACGGCCACGAGATTGCCCGCGATGATCTTCAGCCGCATGGAACTCCCTCTGCACGCTGATCGTCGGCCCACCCGCGATCCCCGTCGCGCAATCCAACGAAAACGCGCGACAAAACGGCGACCGAGGCGGTCCAGGAAGTACCAAAGAGCGCTTCGTCAGGTCAAGCGTCGCCACACTTCTCCAGCTCGCGTGGCTGGTCTCCGCGTGCGGTCGCGGGCGCGAGCACGACCTCAGTCCGCCGCCTCGGCCTCGCCCACGCGCTCGGTGCCGAGCGCTCGACCTTCGAAGAGGCCGACCACGAAGGCCGCGATCCCGAGCGTGATCGCGCCGCCGAGGGCGTAGTCGCTGAAGCTCGCCCAGCGTCGACCGTCCGCGAGATCGTTGCGCGCCTCGCTGCGGGCGTGGATGCCGAGCCCGAGGCTCGCGCCGAGACCCGCGGCCGCGAGGCCCGTCAGCACCCACGTCCAGATCCGCCGGCCTCGCACCGACCGATACTCCGTCTCGGGCGTGAGACGCGCGTGCGCGAGGGTCACCGAGCCCGCCTGCACGCCAACCTCCGCGCGAAACGGCAAGAACCCCTCGCTGCGCAGCTCGAGCGCATGCGCGCCCGGCGACACCGTGAGCGGCGCAGCCACCGGCGTCTCCCCGGCGGGGCGTGCGTCGAGCGTGACCGCGGCTCCGTCGGCCGTGCTGGTCACGCGCAGCGTCCCGGTGGTCGGCGCCCCGAGCGAAGCCTGCCGCGCGGCCTCCACGCGCTCCTCCAAGAGCGCGATGCGCTGCTCGACCGCCTCGCGATCGGGCGGGTCCACGCGATCGCGCAGGTACATGCGGTAGTGCTCGATCGCCTCGCCCAGCGAGACGGCGTCGCTCAGCTCTTCGTACGCGCGCGCGATGTTGAACCAGAGGTCCGCGCTCGGGACCGCCTGCGCCGCGAGCTGGAACGCGTGGATCGCGTCGCGGAAGCTGCGCGCTTCGAAGTGCCGCATGCCCTCCCGGAAGCGCTCTCGCGCGACTCGCGCGGCCTCGGCGTCTTCCGGCGCGGCGGGAGCGGCCTCGGCCGGCGCCGGCGCGGGATCCTGCGCACGGGCCGACGTCGCGGCCTGCGTGAGCACCAGCGCGATCGCGAGCGACGCGAGCCGAGCGCGAAGGAGACGTCGAGCCATCGCGCGCAGCGTAGTACGACGCGACGGGCCCGCGGAAGCCCGCACCTTCCGGTGGCGTTCGAGGATCGGCACGTTCGAGGATGCTTCAGCGCACCCGGAGGACGACTTTGCCCCGCGCCCGCTTCGACTCGACGTAGCGCTCCGCGTCCGCGATCTCGTCGAGGGAGCAGACGCGATCGACCACCGCGCGGAGCTTGCCCTCTTCGACCCACCGCGCGAGCCGATCGAGATCGGCCCGCCGCGGGCGCACCACCACCACGCGCGTGCGCGGGTACGTCGCGAAGGTCCGCGCCTGCCACAGAAAGTCGGCCGGGCGCGGCACCGTCGAGACGTGACGGCCGCGCGCGTCGAGCACCGCGCGCGCCTTGGCGAACGGCTGGTTGCCGAACACGTCGAAGAACACGTCGAAGCGTGTGGAGAGCGTGTGCGGCGGCGTGTCGCGGTAGTCGATCACCTCGTCGGCCCCGAGCGCGCGCACGAGCTCGTGGTTCGCCGCGCTGCAGCTCGCGGTCACGTGCGCGCCGAGCGCCTTCGCGATCTGGATCGCGACCGTGCCCACACCGCCGCTCGCGCCGTGGATCATCACGCGGTCGCCGGGCTTCGTGGAGGCGTCGTCCCTCAGCGCTTGGAGCGCGGTGAGCCCCACGAGCGGCAGCGCGGCCGCCTGCACGAAGTCGAGTCCCTCGGGCATGCGAGCGACCTCGGAACGCTTGACCGCGACCTGCTCCGCCGCCGCGCCGAAGCGGAAGTACCCGAGCATCCCGAAGCAGCGCGTGCCGGCGGGGAGCTCCGGATCCGACGAGCGAGCGACCACACCCGCGAAGTCCTCCGCGACGCGGAGGGGAAGCAGCGGCCGGCTCGCCGCCGCGAAGCGCGATCCGGAACGCACGAGCACGTCTTTCGGGTTGAGCGCCGCCGCGTGGACGTCGACGAGGAGCTCGCGCCCACGCGTACGCGGAGGATCGATCGACTCGACGCGAAGGACGTCCGGAGGCCCGAAGCGGTGGAAACGTGCGGCGCGCATCGCCGCTTGATAGCGCGAAGCGTGGCGTCGAATCGAGCCGCTCGCGCTCGAACGAACGTGGCGCGGCCCGCGTCGCCCTCGCTCGGCACGCGATGGGCTCCCCGGTGGGTCCGAGACCTGCGCCGCGCGCTCAGCGCGTCGCGAGCCGCCCGCAGCGCTGCGCGGTCGCTTCGCGCAGCGCCGCCTGGCGTCGCGCGATCACCGCCGGATCCGGCCGCGCCATCGGCGCCACGGTGCCCGGCTCCGCGTCACCACGCGGCGCGAAGAAGAGCGTCGGATCGTCGACGATGTCGTAGAGCTCTTCTCCGGCCTCGATGAGCTGACAGTTGCGATCGCGCAGCCACCCGACGATGCGCGGGAAGGCCTCGACGCTCCAATCGTGCGTGTCGTGCATCAGCACGATCCCACCACGCTCGCCGTTCTCGAGCTCGCGCCGCGAGAGCACGCGGATGAAGGTCTCGACGACCGAGTCGGAGTCGCGCACCTGGAAGTCGCCCGTGCCGAGGTTCCAGAGCACCTGCGTGTAGCGTTCGTCCGCGATCACGCGATCGACGCGCGGCGAGCGCGAGCCGCCGGGTGGACGCATGAGCCACGCACGCCCCCCGAGCTCGTCCTCGAAGATTCGTTCGGTGTCGCCGAGCTCCGCGAGCACCTCCGGCGTGTCGAGGAGCGGCAACTGCCGATGGTTGCGGGTGTGATTTCCGACCACGTGCCCGCGACGGACGACGTCGCGCAGGATCGCGCGCTCCGCGACCGCGCGCGCCCCGGGCTCGTGCAGACGTTGGCTCGTCACGAAGAAGACCGCGCGCACGCCGAGCTCGTCGAGGTGGTGCAGCAAGCGCGGCGTGGTGCGCCGATCGGGCCCGTCGTCGAAGGTGAACAGGATCAGCCGATGCGGCGTGGCGCCGGTGAGCACGAGCCCGTCCGCGAAGGCTTCCCCGAGCCCGTGTCGAGCGCGCGCCTCGTCGCTCGTCAGCGGCCGCTCGCGGCTCGACCTCGTCTCGCGCGCGTCCTCGCGCCGAGCCAAGCCGCGCGTCGGAGTCTCGTCGTGCGACCGCACCGCGACGTGCGTCGCGGCGCTCTCGGGAACCTCGACCGGCTCGACCGAGACGCCATCGGGCAAGTAGGCCTCGCGCTCCGCGAGGTACGCACCGCCAGCGAGGGCGAGCAGGCACGCGAGCACACCGAAGAGACGTCGCACGAACGCAGAGTGCGACACCTGCCTACATCGCTCCAGAAATCCGCAAGCGGCGCGCGACGACCTTCCGCCACGTCGTTCCGAACACCGACGACCCACGAACGCGCCGCGCGATCCTCGCGCCAACCGATCGATCCGATCGCGCGGTTGTGTCGTGCCGGAGGCCGCGCGTAGCATCGGCCCGCTCATGGACATCGGTAGCGTCTGCCCCTCGTGCGCCTTCGAGAATCCCAAGGCGTGGCGTGCGTGCGCCGCCTGCGGTCGTCCCCTCGGGAGCGGCTTCCGGCCCACGAGCGTCACGGGCCTCGGCGGCGCAGACCGCACGGTCGTCACCAGCAGCCCCGACGAGCCGCGCACGGACCCCTTCGCGCAGGCCTACCGACGCAACGAGTTCTCGAGCGAAGGCACGGTGCCCGAGCTCGAGTCGGACGAGCTGGACTCGCTGGACGACGAGCTCGACGACGACGAGCCGAGCGGCACCTCGCCGGAGCTCGCGGAGGCCGAGGGCGATCGTGAGCCGCCACTCATCGGACAAGCCGACGCCGCGCTCGCGGTGCACACGGGCATCGAACGCGCGTTCGGGGTCGGCGCGCCCACGCTGGTCGCCCTCGACGGCCCCCGCGGCGCCGGAAAGACGCGCCTTCTCGTGCTCGCGAGCGAGCTCGGCGCGCGCCTCGATCCGCGCGTGCGCATCCTCTACGGCTCGTGCCGCGAAGGCGGCGACGGAGCCTACGCGCCCTTCTCCCGCCTCTTGCTCGAACGCTTCGGCGTCACCCCGAGCTCCTCCCCGAGCGCGGTGCGCGCGCAGATGACGACCGTGGTCCGCGACGCGCTCGGCACCAACGACGCCGTCGTGATCGCGGAGACGACCCACTTCCTCGGCCACCTCGCGGGCATCCCCTTTCCCGACAGTCCCTTCCTCGGTCCGCTCGAGAACAACCCACCCGAGCTCCACGCACGTGCCCGCAGAGCGTTCGCGCGCCTCGTCGAAGGCGAAGCGCAGAGCCGCCCGGTGCTCGTGCTGCTCGACAACCTGCAGTGGGCGGAGGACGCGGCGTGGGATCTCCTCGCGAGCCTCGTCGGGTTGAGCGCACACGTCGCGATCGTGGTCGCGGGCGACGCGATCGCGGAGCGCGCGAGCAAGCTCGAGGCGATCGGCGGCGTCGCGATCGGACCGATCGCACCGTTCGGTGAGGCGGACGTACAGGCGATGCTGCACGTGCTCCTGCCGACCTTGGCGCACGCGCCGGAGCCGCTCGTCGCTGCGCTCACGCACCGCTCGGGCGGAAATCCCGCGGCGCTCCGCGAGCTCGTCGCCGCGCTCTGGGAAGGCGGGCTCTTCTACCTGAAAGACGGCGCGATCGCGGTCGACCTCGCCCGACTCGAAGCGGGCGATCTCCCCGTCACCACCGCCGACGCGACGCGCGCGCGTCTCGAACGCCTCGATCCCTTCGAGCGCGCGACCCTCGATCGCGCGGCCGTCGTGGGCGAGGTCTTCTGGGACGGCGCGATCCTCGGGCAGATGCGCTCGGAACGAAAGGTCCCGGGCGACGCCACCAACCCGCTCGGCATCTGGCCGGACGACGACGACGCGGTCGCGCTGGGCGCGGTGATCGATCGCCTCGTCGACAAGGGCTTCGTCGAGCGCCTCGATCAATCCGATCTCCCCGGCGCGCGCGAGCTCAAGCTCGCCATCCCGGGGCTGCGCGACTTGCTCTACGAGCAGGTCGACGAAGCCACGCGCACGCAACGCCACGGCGCGGTCGCCCGCTGGCTCGCGCTCGTCGGCACGCTGCGCCGCGAAGGTGTGGCCGCGATGATCGCGCCGCACCTCGAGCGTGCCGGACAGACCGCGCGCGCCGGCCGCGCCTACCACGAAGCCGCGGTGGCGGAGCGCGCGCAGCTGCGCGTCGGTCGCGCGCTCCGCTTCCTCGAGCGCGCGCTGCAGCACATCCCGAGCGACGACGTGGTGCGGCGCATCGAAGCGCTCCACGACCACGGCTCGTTGCTCACGACGGTCGGTCGCTACGAC
>JALOQC010000183.1 GCA_025453555.1 Myxococcota bacterium
ACATCAGCCACGTGAAGCTCACGGACTGGCGCCGCACGATCGCGACGTTGGTGCCGACGAGGGCCACGCTCGCGAGGAGCGACGCATACGCGGCGTGAGGCGTGCCCGCGAGGGTGCCGAGCGCGCCCGCGGCGGCGAGGATCGGCGCGACGTACGCGAGCGCCCTGCCGAGCGCGACCGCGCGCTCGAGCGCGATCACCGTCACGAAGACGCCGAGCACGAAGGCCGGTCCGTGGCGCGGCGCGAGCGACGCGGTGCTCGAGACGAAGAGGCCGACCCGGCCGAGGCCTCCGAGGACGGCGGTGATCGCGGTCGCGGCGACGATCACGAGCAAGAGCCGGCGCAGGTAGAGCTCCGACGCGTTCGGTCCCGGGGCCGCGTGGGCGCCGATGCGCGGATGCGGCGAGGTCGCGTGCGGCGCCTGCGACGGGGCCGCGGTCGGAGACGAAGTGCTCGACGACGCAACCGCGGTCGCAGTGGAGGTGGATGCGTTCAGCCCCATCCGAGCATCTCCTTCGCGTCGTCGGACATGCGCTCGGGCGACCAGGGCGGGTCGAAGGTCAGGACGACCTCCGGCTCGAAGCCGCGAGCGACGAGGCGCTCGTACGCGTCGGACACGATCTGCTCGCCGAGCGGGCAGGCCGGGGTGGTCATCGTCATCGTCACGCGCGCGTGGCTGCCGTCGTGCGCGACCTCGTAGACGAGCCCGAGGCTCACGACGTCGAGCCCGAGCTCGGGATCGATCACCTCGCGCAGCGCCTCGTAGATCGTCTCGACGGTCACCCTCGGACGGTAGCAACCGTCGCGCGCCTCGAAAGCCGCGCGGGGTCGCGGAGCTGATGAAGATCATGCGTGGCCGCATCGACGTACGCCGCGCGGTGAAGCGCGGCGTGCGTCGAGCAGACGTGCGTCGAGCAGGCGCGACGCAATCGATGTTTCAGGCGCTGCGAGCGCCGCGCGAGCGGGCTCGACGCTCGGCGCGCGCGCGCACCTCGGCCAAGGGATCGTGCGAGTGCTGGCTCGGGACGGCCTTGCGCGGCGAGGGCGGAGCGCCGACGCGCGCGGCGAGCAGGAGCGCGAGCGCGTCGAGCCGCGGCTCCCGGAACACGTCCGCGACCGCGAGCGGAAGCCCGAGCTCCGCGAGGCGCGCGCAGAGATCGAACGCGAGCCCCGAGGTCCCGCCGGCGTCGAAGAAGTGATCGCGCGGCCCCGGCAGTCGACCGAGGACGTCGCTCCACGCGAGCTCCAGGCACGCGCGCACCTCGTCGGGCTCGTCGTCGTGGTCGTCGAGCTCCCCGTGGTCGTCGCGCGCCGCGAAGACTTCGGCGCGTACACGCGTCACGGTGACCTCTTCCTCCCGCCGCGAGGGCAGGAGGATCTCGCCCGGCACGCCGATCACCGTGGCGCCCTCGGGCACGTCGAAGAGAGCGGCCGAGCACGCGCCGATCGTGGCGTCGTCGCCCACGCGGACGTCCGGGAGGATGGCGGCGTTGGTCCCGACGTAGACGCGATCGCCGAGGGCGACGCGCGCGTTGAGCACGCCGCCCGCTGCGACCACGCAGCACTCGCCCATCGAGGCGCCGTGGCCGACGGTGCCGTTCATGAAGACGACGCAGCCGGGCCCGAGGCTGGAGCCCGCGCCGAGGGTGGCCTGCGGGTAGATCGTGACGTCGTTGGCGAGCTGCACCCCCAGACGATCGACACTCGGGTGGACGAGCGGAACCAGGCGGCGGCCCATCCCGAGGATTCGCTCGCGCACCTTCGCGCGGGTCGAGGTCTTGCGCGCGATGAGGTTGCCGACCTCGTCCTCCGTGTCCCACCGGAAACTGTGGCGATTGACGGTGATCGCGAGCCGGACACCTTCCGGGTTGGTCGCGCCGCAGAGAAAGAGGGTCCTCATCGCACCAGCGCTCCCGCCGCCACGAAGTCGTTGCTCGGGGTCTCCGGATGCTCGCGCACCGCCGCGCCCGTCATCCAGTCCTGACAGGTGTGACAGCGCTCGGGCAGCTCGTCGTAGCGACCGGACATGTGCAGGTCGCGGAACTTGCCGAGGCGCGCCCAGAGCACGTCGAGCGGCTCGTGCCACGCGTTGCCGGCCTCCTCGTTCACGTCACCCTCGGTGTCGCCCGGGCAGCGCGGCACGCGGCCGTCCCAGAAGACGTGCATCATCGTCATCGCCCACGGGCAGGGGATGCGCTCGTCGTCGGGCACGCAGAGCGAGCTCTCGAACTTGCCGCCCCAACTGAGCTGGTTGCGGATCTTCAACGTGGCGCCCTTCGGCTTCCAGAACGCGCGGAACGGCTCGACCTCGTGCTCGTTCGAGTCCATCACCACGAATTGCACGTTGATCTCGGGACCTCCGCCGAGCTCGTCGCGCCGCTTCAGGAGGCGCGTGACGTTCCCGTAGACCACGTCGCGGTCGGCCTTGACGCGGATGGACTCGAACACCGACTTCGAGAAGCCGTCGACGCCGAAGACGATGCGGTGGATGCCCGACTCGAGGATGCGGTCGTCGAGGTCCGGCGTGAGCAACATGCCGTTGGTGTTGATGTTGATCGAGCGCAGACCCACCGAGCGTCCGTAGGCGATCATCTCGAGCAGGAGGTCGGGCTCGAGCAGCGGCTCACCACAGAACGAGAACCACACCTCGGTGCGCGGCGAGCGCGCGGCCACCTGATCGGCGCAACGACGCCACAGCTCGAAGGGCATCACACCCTTGGGGCGCTTCATCTGCGGGTGATGGCACATCGAGCACGCGAGGTTGCACTCGGCGCAGAGCTCCACCGCGAATCGCGACGGGAAAGGGATCTCTTTGAGCGTCTTCTTGAGACTCGCGAGCTCGGGATCGAGGGGCATCGTCACACCTTCTTTCGGAGAGCCGTTCGACGATTCTTTCGTCGTTTCGTCTTTCGATCGATGCGTCAGCGTGTGGGATGAGGGGCCACCACGGGTTGAGTGGGATCAATCGAAGCGACGCCTGCCCGCGGTCGGGGAGTGGTCCGCGTCGCGCGTTCGCAGTAGGACGCGCGCATGAAGCGTGAGCTGCCCATTTCGCTCGAGTACTTCTCCGACGTGCTGTGTGTCTGGGCCTACGTGGGGCACGTGCGGCTCGTGGAGCTCGAGCAGGCGTTTGCGGCCGAGATCGCCGTCGATTGCCATTTCATCGACATCTTCGGCGACGCCCGCGGCAAGCTCGCCGCGAGCTGGGCCGATCGGGGCGGTCTCGAGGCGTACGGCGCCCACGTCCGCGGGGTGGTCGAGCGCTTCGACCACGTCACGCTGCACCCCGACGTGTGGACGCGCTGCCAGCCGACCTCGTCGATGGGCTGCCACATCTTGCTCGCGGCGGTGAAGCTCCTCGATCCGAGCCTCTTCCGCGCCACTGCTTGGGCACTGCGCGAGGCGTTCTTCGGGGACGGCCTCGACATCTCGCAGCGCCGCCATCAGCTCGAGGTGGCGGAGCGCGTCGGGCTTCCTTCGCACGAGCTCGAGGCGATCCTCGGCTCGGGCCGCGCGCACGCCGAGCTCTCGCGTGGACAACGCTCGGCGCGTCGCCATGGCGTCGAGGTCAGCCCGACCTTCGTCTTCGACGACGGACGCGAGCGACTGCAGGGCAACGTCGGCTACCGCGTGCTCGAGGCCAACGTGCGCGAGCTCTTGCACGGCGGCGAGGTCGGCCGGAGCTGGTGCTGATCGATCGGAGCGAGCGAGCGGAGTCGCGGAGAAGCGAGGGACACTCCCGAGGCGTTCGGAGCGCGATCGATTTCACGCTTCGAGGCGCCTCGGCTCGCCGTGCTCTCGAGATCTCAGTCCTTCTCGTGCTCTTCGATCGTCTCGCGGATCCACGCGCGTCCCGCCATCGCGCACGGGAAGCCGAGCGTGGGGATCGCGAGGAGCGCGACCTGCTCGAGCGCGGCTGGCTCCACTCCCGCCGCGAGGGCCTTGCGCGCATGTGCGTGCGCGCCGCCTTCGAGGCGCGCGCCGAGGCTGAGCGCGAGCTTCACCAGCGCGACCTCCCGCTCCGAGAGCGGCCCCTGACGCACCGCCTCGCCGAGGGCCTCGTACGCCTTCGCGACCTCGGGCTGCTCTTGGACGAACTGACGGAAGAACTTCGGCGGGCGCTTCGGCATGACGCTCTGCTATCGCGCGCGCTCCGCGTCGTCCAGCGCCCACGTCGTCCAGCGCCCACGTCGTCCAGCGCCCACGTCGTCCAGTGCCCACGTCGTCCAGCGCAACGTCGCGATGTCCGATGGGTTGGTTCGGTCGCCTGACGGCGACGTTCACGTGATGTCGGGTCGCTCGGACTGGCGGCCGGCTCCAGAAACGTCAGTTGATCGATCGCAATCACGCGGCTTCGATCGCGCTCGATCTGACATCGGTCATGGAGCCCGCGCGTCGGTCACGACAAGCGTAGGTGCGACGAATGGCCGCACCTCGCTGGCCCGTCGGGAGGACCATCATGCCGCGCAAGGACGATCGCGACGACGAGCTCCGGGACCCGGAGGAGAAGACGGAGAAGACGGAAGGGACGGTCGGCAAGGCGGAACGGGTTCGCCAAGGGCGCCGCTTCTTCTTGAAGACCTCCACGGTGATTGGCGCGGCTGCGATCGTGGGTTGTGGCGACGACCGCGAGGCGACTCAGACCACGCCCACCACGCCCACCCCGGACAGCCACGCGCCGCCGGCGACCCACGTCGCGCCGGGCGAGCTCGACACCTACTACGGCTTCTGGAGCGGCGGTCAGTCCGGCGAGATCCGCATCCTCGGCGTCCCCTCGATGCGCGAGCTCAAGCGCATCCCGGTCTTCAACAACGACTCCGCCACCGGTCACACCCGCACCGACTGGACCAAGCGTGTCCTCGGCGGCTTCGGCAGCGGCGACACGCACCACGTGCACCTCTCCTACGACGGCGGCACCTACGACGGCCGCTACGTCTACGTGAACGACAAGGGCAACGGCCGCCTCGCGCGTGTTCGCTGCGACGTGATGGAGCTCGACGCGGTGGTGGAGATCCCGCACGCGCAGGGCACGCACGGCATCTTCCCGCAGCGCCACCGGACCGGCCTCGTGCTCTGCAACTCCGAGTTCCGCACGCCGCTGCCGAACGACGGATCCAACATGACGGATCCCACGCAGTACGCCGCGCTTCACACCGCGATCGACGGCGAGACGATGGAGGTGCGATGGCAGGTGATGGTGGAGGGCAACATGGACCTCTGCGCCACCGACTATCAGGGCAAATACTCCTTCGCGACCGCCTACAACTCCGAAGGCGGTGTGACGATCGAGCAGATGATGTCGGGGGAGCGCGACTTCCTCTACGTCTTCAATCTCGAGAACATCGCGCGTGCAGTGGAGGCCGGACAGACGATCCGCATCGGGAGCTCGCCGGTGCCCGTGATCGACGCGCGCGGTGAGAATGGTCAGTTCGTCCTTCGCATCCCGATCCCGAAGAGCCCCCACGGCGTGAACGTCGATCCGACCGGTCGCTACGCCATCTGCTCGGGCAAGCTCTCGCCCACCGTCTCCGTGGTCGACATCGAGAAGATCGCCGACGCCTTCGCGGGCCGCATCGAGCCGCGCGACTGCGTCGTCGCGGAGCCGGAGGTCGGGCTCGGGCCGCTCCACACCGCCTTCGACGGACGTGGGAACGCCTACACCTCGATCTTCATCGACTCGATCGTGACGAAGTGGAACATCGCCAAGGCGATCGAGGCGTACGGTGGCGCGCAGGTCGATCCGATCCTCGAGCGCCTCGACGTCCACTATCAGGTCGGTCACATCAACGCGAGCATGAGCGAGACGCGGGAGGCCGACGGCAAGTGGCTCATCGCGCTCTGCAAGTTCTCCAAGGACCGCTTCCTCAACGTCGGCCCGCTCAAGCCCGAGAACGATCAGCTCATCGACATCTCCGGGGAGTCGATGCAGCTCGTCCACGACGGTCCGACGTACCCCGAGCCGCATGACGCGGTGATCGTCCGTGCGGACCTCATCCACCCGACCAGCATCCAGAACCGGGAGGCGCCCCGCTTCCGCATGTACGAGGAGTGGGCCCGCGAGGACGGCGTCGATCTTCTGCGAGAGAGCCGCGTGATCCGAAAGGGTCCGCGCTCGGTGCGTGTCTACATGACGAGCCGCGCGCCGAACTTCGCCTTGACGGAAGTCGTGGTCAAGACCGGCGACGAAGTGCACGTCATCGTCACGAACCAAGACCAGGTGGAGGACCTGTCGCACGGTTTGACGGTGACCAAGCACGACGTGCAGTTCCTGGTGAACGCGAACGACACCAACAGCGCGACCTTCACCGCCGGAGCGCCCGGGGTCTACTGGTACTACTGCCCGTGGTTCTGCCACGCGATGCACCTCGAGATGCGCGGCCGACTGCTCGTCGAACCGCGTTGAGCACGGGCCCGTCTCGGTGCCTGCCTCCGCGCCGTGGCCCGCTCGTTCGGGCCGCGGCGCACCCCCCCCTCGGAGAAGTCGCATGAGTGGTCGGGTCGTACTCATCGTCGCGAGCGTGCTCGTGCTCGCCGCCTCCGCGCGGGCGCAGCACGGAACCGCGCCGACGCGGATGGATTGCGCGCGCATGCCCTGCGCGGAGGTGCTGCCGGGGGCGGTGCGCTTCGAGCGAGAGCCGCCGAGCACCGCATCGCGTGGGCCCGACGGGCCCGACGGAGCGACCGACGTCGGCTACGCGGTCGGCTACGCGGCCGACGGATCGCGTGTCGGTTGGGTCGCGCTCTCCAACGAGCTCGTCGACGTGCCGGCCTACTCCGGCAAGCCGGTCGTGGTGCTCTTCGGGCTCGACGAGTCCGCCACCATCACCGGCGCGCGCGTGGTCCATCACGCCGAGCCGATCTTGCTCGCGGGCATTCCGGAGGCGCAGCTCACCGGCTTCGTCGCTTGGTACGTCGGTCACCGCGCGGACGAGTCGATCAGCGTCGGTCAGGCCACGCGCCGCGGCGGCGCGGTCACCGTCACGCGCGAGGTCGACGGCGAGCTGCAGCCGCAGGTCTTCGCCGCCGTGGACGTGATCAGCGGCGCGACGGTCACCGCGCTCGCCGCGAATCGCACGATCCTGGACGCCGCGCGCCGCGTGGGCCGCGAGGTCGGAATCCTCGAAGCCGAGGCCGCGTTGCGCGGGCGCTTCGTCGCGGACGGGGAGCCGTGGTCGTGGGCGCGCATGGAGGCCGAGGGCGTCTTCGGCCGTCTCACCGTCACCCAAGAAGACATGGGCCTGCCGCCGCGCGCGGAGCCCTTCGTCGATCTCTGGTTCACGATCGCCGACGCGCCCGCGATCGGCCGCGGACTCTTGGCGACGGGCGACTACGATCATCTGGTCGCGCAGCTCGAGCCCGGCCAGCACCTGCTCGTGGTGCTCGGGCGCGGCACCAGCTCCTTCAAGGGCTCGGCCTTCGTGCGCGGCGGCATCTTCGATCGGGTCCGCGTGCAGCAGGGCCTCGAAGAGGTGCAGTTCCGCGACACCGACTACCAGAACCTCGGCCGCGTCGCCGCGCCCGACGCACCACGCTTCCGCGAAGGCGCGGTCTTCCTCACCCGCGGCGGCGCGCTCGATCCGGGGCGCCCCTTCGACCTCGTCTTCCTCGGCAGTCACCACGACTCGCGCGGCGCCTTCACGCGCGAGTTCCACTCCTTCCCCGCCACCCACCAGCTCCCCGCGAGCGTCTACTTCGTCGAGAACCCACCCGAGGAACGCACGATCTGGGAGGAGGCGTGGCATCGCCGCTTCGTCGACGTGATCGCGCTCGGTCTCTGGCTCTTCCTCGTGATGGCGGTGTTCGCGCTGCGTCGCTGGACCTTCACGAGCGCCAAGGTGCTCGCCGGTCTGCACCTCACGAGCATGGCGGTGAGCTTCGTGTTCGTCGGCGTCTACCTCGGCGCGCAGCCCTCGGTCACGCAGATGCTCACGCTCGTCGAGGTGGTCGCGCGGGGCGGCGATCCGACCCTCTTCCTCGTCGAGCCACTGCTCTTCGTGTCGTGGATCTTCATCGCGATCGTCTCGATCGTCTGGGGCCGCGGAGTCTTCTGCGGCTGGGTCTGCCCCTACGGCGCGATGAGCGAGCTGATCCGGAAGGTCGCCGATCTCCTGAAGATTCGGCGCTTCGAGCTGCCCGATCGGATCCACGGCAAGCTCCGCTACCTGCGCTACGTCGTGCTCTTCGCGCTCCTCGCGAGCTTCCTCGTGTCCGCCACCGTCGGCGAGCGCGCGGCCGAGATCGAGCCCTTCAAGAGCACCTTCCTCGTGCCCTTCTGGAAGCGCGAATGGTTCTTCGTCGCGTGGTGGGTCGTCCTCGCGGTCGCGTCGTTCTTCGTCTTTCGACCCTTCTGTCGTTACCTCTGCCCGATGGGCGCGGGCCTCGCGCTCTTCGGCAGCTTCCGGCTCTCCGGACCGAAACGACGCAACTTCTGCTCGAGCTGCAGCATCTGCCAGAAGGGCTGCGAGCCGCGCGCGATCGCGGACGACGGCACCATCGATCCGCGCGAGTGCTTGAGCTGCATGGAGTGCGAGCAGACCTTCAACGATCGCGACCGCTGCCCGCCGCTGGTGGGACTCGATCGCCTGATGGCCAAGCGCGAGCGCGGCGCACGCGACGAGGAGCGCCTCGCGAAGCTGCGCCGCGACGAGGAGCGAGTCCCATGGCGACCCGGACGCTGATCGCGCTCGTGCTCGTGGCTTCGTTCGCGCCGCGCGCGCGGGCGGAGATCCTCCGCCCGACCAAGTCGGAGTCGCTCGAGCGCGTGGTCGCGCGCGCCCGCGAAGGCGACGTGGTCGAGGTGCCGCCCGGGACCTGGCGCGCGAACCTCCGCATCGAGCGGACGATCACGCTGCGCGGCGCCGGCGGCGTGATCGACGGTGGCGGCGAAGGACAGGTGATCGCGGTGATCGCGCCCCACGTGGTGATCCGCGATCTCGAGGTGCGCGGCAGCGGCGCGGATCTCGGCGCCTTCCACGCGTGCGTGTGGACCGCGCCGACCGCGGAGCACGTCACGGTGGAGAACCTGAGGCTTCGCGATTGTGCCTTCGGCATCTACGTCCAGGAGTCGGACTTCGCGCAGATCCTCGGCAACGACGTCGAGGGCCGCGCCCACGTGCGCGAGGCCGATCGCGGCAACGGCATCCACTTCCACGACGCCTCGCACGTGGTGATCCGCGACAACGCGGTGCGCGGCTCGCGCGACGGGCTCTTCATCGGCGCGACGGACGACAGCCTCATCGAGGGGAACCGCATCGAACGAACGCGCTACGGCGTGCACTACATGTGGTCGCACCGAAACCGTCTGCGGAACAACGCGGTGCGCGACAGCCTCGCCGGCTATGCGCTGATGCAGAGCCACGAGCTCGAGGTGGTCGGCAACGTCGCCACCGGAAACCGACGCGCCGGCATGCTCTTGCGCGACGGACAAGACTGCCTGATCCGCGACAACCTCTTGCTCGACAACGGCCAAGGCCTCTTCGTCTACAACTCGCTCCGCGAGCGCATCGAGAACAACACCGTCGGTCACAACGACGTGGGCGCCAAGCTCTGGGGCGCGCTGATGGTGGGCGACGTCTTCACCGGGAACGATTTCGTCGGCAACGCGCGTCAGATCGCCTACGTGGGCCGGCGCGATCTGGAGTGGGGCCTCGACGAGCCCGGCAACCACTACAGCGACTACGTGGGTTGGGATCAGGACCACGACGGCGTCGGCGATCGCCCGTACCGGGTCGACGCGTTCGGTCACGCGCTCGTGGTGCGTCACCCGATCGCGATCTTGCTCTTGCGCAGCCCCGCCCTCGAGCTCCTCACCCACCTCGAGCAGCGCATGCCGCTCCTGCGCACGTTCACGGTGATCGATCACGCACCGCGCGTCCGTCCTCATCGCTCGTTCGTCCTCGCGCGCGAAGCGGCCGGCCTGCGCGAAGGCGAGCGCAGTACCCGCGCCCGCGAGATCGGCACGACGGACGACCGATTCGCGCATTGAGCCCTCCCATCCGGTGATGCGCCTCACGCCCACCTCGCGCGAATGATCCACGTCATGGAGCGCACCAGCTGCACCCCGTAGACCGAGAGCCATGCAACGGCTCACGCTCGAGGACGTCGCGGTTCGCTTCGGTCGGATCGAGGCGCTTCGTGGTACGAGCCTCGAGCTCCGCGCGGGGGAGGTCTTCCTCCTCGCGGGCCCGAACGGCGCCGGCAAGTCGACCCTGATCCGCGTGCTCCTCGGGCTCGTCGCGCCGACCCGCGGGACCTTGCGTGTCGACGGCGCGCCCGTTCGGGCCGACCGCGCGTTCCGTGCGCGCCTCGGCTACCTGCCGGAGTCGGTCGCGTTCTCCGAGTCGTCCACCGGGCGCGAGGTCGTCTCCTTCTTCGCTGCTGCGCGCGGCGCGCCGAAGAAGCGGATCGACGAGGTGCTCGAGCGCGTCGGTCTCGCGGACGCTCGCTCGCGCCTCGTGCGCGGCTACTCGCGCGGCATGCGACAGCGCCTCGGGCTCGCGGTCGCGCTCGTGGCGCCCTGCGAGCTGCTCGTGCTCGACGAGCCCACGGGAGGCCTCGATCAAGACGCGCTCACGCTGCTCTGGTCGGTGCTCGACGAGCACCGCGCGGCGGGCTGCGTGGTGCTGCTCGCGAGCCACGAGATCGCGCTCCTCGAGTCGCGCGTCGATCGGCTCGGTCTGCTCGCGCGCGGCCAGCTCGTCGCGCTCGGCGATCCGACGAGTCTGCGCGAACGCGCGGCCCTGCCGGTGCGGGTGAAGGTCGCGCCGCGCGCCGACGCCGATCGCGACGCGCTCGTCCAAGCGCTCGAGCGCGTGGGCACGATCGCGCCCGTTCGTGGTGCGCGCGCGCTCGAGCTCGACGTGCAGCCTTCGCGGCTGCTCGAGCTCCTCGACCTCGACGCCGCCCACCGCGCGTGCATCGCGGATCTTCAGATCGTGCCGCCCCCCTTCGACGAGGTGTACCGGCGCTTGCTCTCGGAGGCCGCATGACGTCCTCGACCGAACGGTCCGAACGCGCGGGTGCGCCCGCCTTCGCGCTCCCCTTCCGCGTCGGCCGCGCGCTCGCGTTCCACGAGCTGCGCGAGCGCACCCGCGATCGTTGGGTGATCGTCATCAGCGCGCTCTTCGCGCTCCTCGCCTCCGCGGTCGGGCTCTACGGCCGCAGCGCCGAAGGCAACGCGGCCGCGATCACGGGGCCGAGCCTCGTCACCCTCGCGAGCCTCTTCGTGCCGCTGGTCGCGCTCGCCCTCGGGTACGACGCGATCGTCGGCGAGCGCGAACGAAACACCCTCGGGCTGCTCCTCTCGATGCCGGTCGGACGCACCGAGGTGATCGTCGGCAAGTTCGTGGGCCGCGCGCTCGCGCTCTGTCTCGCGGTCGGCCTCGGCCTCGGCGCCGCGATGCTCGCCGCCGCTCCCGGCGAGGCCCGCACCCTCGCCGCGCTGCTCGGACCCACCATGGCCCTCGGGCTCGCGTTCGTCTCGGTCGGCCTGCTCGTCTCGACCCTCGTCTCGCGCCAATCGACCGCGGCCAGCGTGGTGGTCGCGATCTGGTTCCTGTTCGTCTTCTTCTACGACCTCGGCTTGCTCGCGATCCTCGTGGCGACCGAAGGCGCGATCGGTGACGAGCTCGTGAGCTCGCTCGTGGTCGGCAACCCGACCGGTCTCTACCGCGTCTCGCTCCTCGCGAGCCTCGGCGGCGAAAACGCGCTCACGGATCTCGGGCTCGACGTCTCGCTGCCGAGCGCGTCCGCGCGCGGCGCGATCTGGTGTGCGTGGATCTTCGGCCCGCTCGCGCTCAGCGCGGCGGCCTTGTCGCGGAGGGCCCTGCGATGAAGCGCTCGTTCGACTCGATGGCTCGCGAGCGCACGCACGCGCGCTCGCTGCTCTGGAGCGCGATGCTCGGGCTCGCCGCCGCCTGTGGAGCCGACGAGGCACGCGTGATCCCCACCACGCCCGAGCCGCTCGACGGCCAGGAGTGCGCGGCCTGCGGGATGATCGTGCGCGACGAGCCCTCGCCGCGTGCGCAGGTCGTGCACGCCGACGGCACGCGAGCGTTCTTCTGTTCGCTCGCGGATCTCGTCGCCTACCAGGAAGTGCCTTCGCGACACGGCGCGCTGGTGCACACGTGGGTCGAGACGTTGCCAGTGGACCTCGATCCGGCGCTGCACGACGTCGGACTGCGCCCCTGGGCGCCGGCCGCCGACGCGCACTACGTGCTCGGCCTCGAGCGCCGCGTGATGGGCACGCCGGCCCTCGCGTACGAGCGCGAAGCCGACGCGAGCGCGGTCGCGACGCGCGTGAGCGGTCGCGCGATGCGTTGGAACGAAGCGATGCGCGCGCTCGCGCGCCACCCCTGATCTGAGCGCGCGCCGAACGAGCGCGTCGTTCGTGAGTCGTCACCGAGGAGCGCCGTCGAGGCCTGCCTCGAGAAGGAGAGAGAGATGTCCCGTCCGTTGCTTTCCATCGGTCGTCCGATGCTGGTCCTTCGCGCGCCCCGCCGTCGCGTCGTGATCGCGAGCGTGAGCGCCACCGTGCTCACCCTCTTCGCCGCGTGTGGCGGAGAGGAAGCGTCGAACGACGTCGCGCCGACGACCGACACCGCCGCGACGACGGCGAGCGCGATGGGCGGTGCGAGCGCGATGGGTGGCGCGAGCGCGATGGGCGGCGCCGACTTCGATCCGAACGCGCCCGAGTACCAGGGCGATCACTCCTTGCCCGGCGATCCCGTCGCGGGCGAGGAGGTCTACCGTGCGAGCTGCCTCGCGTGTCACGCGGCCGACGGCAAGGGCAACGGGGGCATCACCGGGGCGAACCTCGTCGACGATCGCCGCCGGCTCGCGAAGAACAACGACACCCTGCTGCACTCGATCCGCGAAGGCGTGCTCACGACCTCGCCCGCGATGCCGCCCCACAAAGACATCCTGACCGACGTCCAGATCCGCGACGCGCTCTCCTACGTCCGTCGAACCTTCGGCGGCACGCAGGAGTGAGCGTCGTCGTCGAGGCGCTCGCACGTCACTCTGCGTGGTCGTGATCGTCGACGTCGCGATCGCGGCGCGACGCGCACGCTCCGACGAGACCGCTCCGACCGCCGACCGCCGACCGCTCAGACCGCTCGCAACCCGTCCAGCGAGAGCCGCTCGATCGAGCCTGCGCCGCTGCGCCCGAGCAACCCCTCGCGCTCCAACACGCCGAGCGCGCGGCACACACTCTCGTGCCGCATGCCGATGAGCGCGCCGAGATCGCGCTGCTGGAAGCCCGCGGGGAGATCGTCGCGGACGCGTGGTGGCGAGAGCGTCTCCGCGAGCGCGACCAGACAGCGCGCGACCTTGCGCAGACCGGAGCTCGCGCCGCGGGCTTCGGTCATGCGCTCGACGCGGGAGAGGGCCGCCCGGTGGAGCGTGACGAGATCCTGTCCGACCGTCGCACCGCGCAGCGCGCGCTCGAGGGTGTCGCGCGGGCAGAGACACACGATCACGTCGCCGACTGCGTAGCCGTGCGCGTCGCCATCGAAGGGGAGCAAGCAGCCCGGTCCCGCCGCGTCGATCGAGGTCGCATGGCCGTCGGAGTCGATGCGCTGCCGCACCACGACGCCGCGCCGTACGAGCGCCACTCCGAACGAGCCCCACGCGAGCGGGATCGGTTGGCGCGACGCGAGGTGCGCGGTCGAGAACGCGCACGCCTCCTTCGTGGTGCCGACGAGCGGCTCCAACACGCCGAGCCGCGAGCCCGGACAGTCGGGACACGCCGCT
>JALOQC010000184.1 GCA_025453555.1 Myxococcota bacterium
TCGAACATCTTTTGTTTCAGGCCGCCTTCTTCGGCCATCTTCTTGTGAAGACCGTCGTAGATGCGGTTGAAGATGCGCGGCACGCTGAAGAGAAGGGTGGGCTTCACCTCCGCGAGGTTCGCGACGATCTTGTCGACCGCCTCCGCGATGCCCATCGAGGCGCCCATCGAGAAGAGCGCGTGGAGCTCGCAGGTCTGCCCGAAGCTGTGCGCCCACGGGAGGAAGGAGAGCGAACGATCGTCCGGCGACATCGGGAAGATCTCGTGCACGGCCGAGACGTTCCACGCGAGGTTCTGGTGGCTGAGGAGCACGCCCTTGGGGTTGCCCGTGGTGCCGGAGGTGTAGATGAAGCCGGCGATGTCGCTCGGGACGACCTTCGCGAGCGGCGCGGGTGCGTGATCGAGCAGCGACGCGAACGTCGCGTCCGCGGAGCCGGGGGTCGACTCGAAGGTGACGACCTTGTGCAGGTCCGGCAGCTCGCCGCGCACCTTCGCGATCTCCGACGCGATGCGCTCGTTGGCGACGAGGAGCACGCGCGCGCCGCAGTCCTTGAGGATGTACACCCACTCCTTCGGGAGCTGGCTCTCGTACATCGGCGCGTACGACGCGCAGAGGCCGTAGGTCGCGTACGCGCCGACCGCCCACTCGGGGCGGTTGTCGGCGATGACCGCGACGCTCTGGCCCTTCTCGATTCCCAGCGCCGCGAGCGCACCGCGCATCGCGTCGACCTGCTTGCCGAACTCCGCGTAGGTCATCCAGACCCACGCACCGTTCTGCTTGGTCCCGAAGAGCGGGCGGCTCCCGAAGGATCCGATGCTGTGCTCGTAGACCTCGACGAGGGTTCCGAACTTCGGCTCGAACGTGCTCATGGCTAACCCCTTGGTCCCTCACGGCGCCTTCGTCGGCGACCCTCGGCGGGGCCGCGAAAGCTGCCGATCGCGGTGGTGCGGGGCCCCTCGGCGCCCGCGAAGCGTCGTCGTGCGCCCACCCGTGGCGCACGCGGCGCGCGAGCCTAGCACACCCGCGGGAGGGGGCCGCCGCTCGCGTCCGCGGGCTCACACGGCCGTCGGGGCCCGGCGAGGTCGCGGGCGTCGGGGGCGCTCGGGCGTCGGCGACTGGGCGCGGCGTCGTAGGCCTCGCGGGCGAGACGCATCTGCTATGACCGAGTCGTGGATGTCGCCGCCCGATCGTCGAGCGTCGCGCGCCTCGAGCGCGAGGAGGTCGGCGTCTTCAATCGACGTTTCGTCGTGCGGCTCGCGGACGGTGCGGCGGTGGAGGCGGTGCTCTACCGCGGCGACACGCTCTGCGTCTCCTCGCAGGTCGGCTGCGCGGTGGGGTGCCCGTTCTGCGCGAGCGGCGCCAACGGTCTGCAGCGACCGCTCGGGCTCGACGAGCTCCGCGCCCAGGTGGAGCTCGTGCACGAGCTCGCGCCCTCGCTCGCGCGCGTGACGGTGAGCGGGGTCGGCGAGCCGCTGCACGCGCCCGACGTCCCGCGCTTCGTGGCGTGGGCACGCGAACGCGGGCTCGGCGTGAGCCTCACCACGAGCGGCGGACCGCTCCCGCGCCTGCGCACGTTCCTGCGCGAAGTGCCGCACCGCGGGCTCACGATCAGCGTGCACGCGGGCACCGAGCCGACCCGAGCGCGCCTCGTCCCGAAGGGGCCGCCGCTGCACGCGCTCTTCGACGTGCTGCGTGAGGAGCTGCCCTCGCTCACGCGCGCGCGCCGCAAGAAGCTCGCGCTCGCGTACCTGATGCTCGCGGGCGACAACGACGCCGAGGACGAGCTCGACGCGTTCGCGGTCCGGGTGTCGGAGCTCGAGCACACGACGGATACCGAGGGGCGCGCGTTCGTGCCGATCACCGTGCACCTCTACGCGTACAACCCGGTCGACACGTCGAGCGCGCGGCCCGTCACGCGTGAAGCGTACGAGGCGGCCTACGCGCGCCTCGCCGCTCGGGGCCTGCGCGTGCGCATGAGCTCGCGCGCGCGAGTCGAGGCGAACGGCGGCTGCGGCACGTTGATCGCGGTCCGCGCGTCGCGCTGAGCGGGCCGTCGTCGCGCGACGCCTCGCTTGCGTTCGAGCGCGCTGCGACCACGCTCCGTCTCATGGGGATCGTTCGCGAGCTGATCGACGTGCTCGGGCCACGAAAGGACTTCCGCGGCCCCGTGCTCGGCAACGCGCGTCTACAGAAGCTCGGGCTCCAACCGGCGCGCATCGTCCTGTCGGATCTCGCCGTGGCGGGGCGCCGAGCGCAGCTCCGCGTGCGGCACGGCGCGCTCCCCGAAGCATTCGTGCGCGACGGCGTGCTCGTGCTCCCCGAGGCGCTGCCGTCGGGTCTCTTCGACGCGGTGCGTGCCGAGGCCGACGCGAAGGTCGCGGACGTGGCGGCGCGGCATCCGCGGCCGAGCTCGTCGCGCGCGGGCTTCGGGGAGCGGCTGCCGTTCGACGGCGGCTTCGATCGATTCGATGGCTCGACCTTGAACCGCTTCCTCGCGCTCGACGATCTCCCGCACGCATCGCGCGCGGTCCGCGACCCGCGTTTGAGCTCGGTCGCGGCGATGGCGGCGGGCTTTCGCACGCGGGCGGAACGGTTCTGGCTCTACGAGACCGTGCAAGGAGACGAGGCGCGCGCGCCGGACCTGCAGAAGGAGCTCCACCGCGACACCTTCCACTCGACGATCAAGCTCTGGCTCTTCCTTCACGACGTGCGCCCCGAGGACGGCCCGTTCGAGTACGTGCGGGGCTCGCATCGCGCGACGCCCGCGCGGCTCCGTTGGGAGCGGGCGCGCGCGGTGGAGCGATGCGGACGTGACGCGCGGTCGCACGGGGGCGCGTTTCGGATCGACGTGGACGAGCTCGCCACGCTCGGGCTCGCGGCGCCGATCGCGCTGCCGGTGCGCGCGAACACGTTGGTGCTCGCGGACACGCGTGGGTTTCACCGTCGCGGCCACGCGCCGACGGGCGCGTACCGCCTCGCGCTCTACGCGAGCTTGCGTTCTTGGCCGTTCGCGCCGGTTCCGCTGTGACCGCGTGAGGTCGGAGGTGCGTGCGCCGCGGCTCGATGAGCGCGCCGCCGCTCGAGCTCACGCCGCGCGAACGTCGCTGCGTGCGTTCCCCGAGCGCTCGAGGGCCAGGCTCCCGTGCGCGTCGAGATCGAGCGCCAGCGGCGGCAAGCCCGCGAGGTGTGTCTCGCTCACGCGCAACATCGCGTCCACGTCCGGCGCGCGCAGCGTCGCTTTCTTCCACTCGCCACCGTCGTCCTTCGCGCGACCGAGCCAGCTCACGAGCTCCTTGAGCTTGCCGAGCGGCGAGAAGCCGTCCGCAGCGATCGCGTCGCGCACCGCGATCATCCACCCCAGCACGTCGTCACCGCTCGGGCGAAATGGGCTCACGCCGGCTTCGAGCTCCGCGATCTGCCGGAAGATCCACGGATTGCGAAGCGCGGGGCGCCCGATCATGACGGCATCGCAGCCCGTCTCTTCGCGCATCCGCAACGCGTCGCGCGCGTACCAGACGTCGCCGTTGCCCACGACCGGCACGCGGAGCTCCTCGCGCAGCACGCGCACGATGCGCCAGTCCGCGACGCCTTCGTAGAGGTCGCAGCGACGCCGCGGGTGCACGGTGAGGAAGTCGACGCCCGCGCGCTCCACCAGCTTCGCGATCGAGACGACCTCGTCCGCGGTGTCGAAGCCCGCTCGGATCTTCGCGGAAAAGAGGCCCGGCGTACGCGCGCGCATCGCGCAGAGCACGTCGAAGAGCAACGCGGGATCCTTGAGCATCGCGGCGCCTACGCCCTTGCGGACGACACGCGGCATCGGGCAGCCGAGGTTCACGTCGACGACGTCGGCGCCCGCACGGCTCACGTGCTCGGCCGCCTCTGCCATCTTGTCCGCGTCGTTGCCCATCACCTGCACCGAGAGCGGCAGGTCGGGGGCCTTCACCACGGAGGCCGCGAGCGCGCTCGGCGAGAGCGGCGCGCGCGACACCCGCACGAACTCCGTACACAGCAGGCCGAGCCCGCCGTGCGCAGCGATCAAACGCCGAAACGTCGGGTGCGTCACGCCCTCCATCGGCGCGAGCAGCGTGGCGGGCGCGAAGGGGAAGCGACGCGAGGGATCGGACGGGGGACGTGTGGGGCTCACGGGAGGCCTCCGAGCATGACGCCGAGCGGAGCCCCGAGCGAGTCGACGCCGAGCGTGCGAGGTGACTCCGTGCGGGGCAGCACGCGCGAGAGGCCGCGAGCGGCGAGACTCGGAGTGCTCCGATTCGCCGTGCTCACACTCCGAGCGATCAAGCGATCAAATCAAACTCCGAGCAATCAAACTCCGAGCGCGGCTCAGAGCGCGAGCTCGATCGGGGCCCGCACGCCTTCGCGTGGCGCCGAGAAGTGCCAGAAGGCCACGTCGTAGCCGCCGAAGCTCGCGGCGACGCGGTCGCGCACCACGAAGCCCTCCGGTCGCACCTCCTCTTCGGGGGTACCCATCGGCGCGAAGGTGACGACGTCGAAGCTCGTGGGGCGGAAGACCTCGAGCGCGCGCGCGACGACCGCGTCGACCTGCCCGCCGACGTCCGCGTTGGTCTCGAACGAGACGTAGCTGCCGAGCTCCTCCGGCGTGACGTGGATCGTGTAGTACGTGCCGTCGCGGAGCGCGTTCATCGAGTAGCCGGCCGGCGTGAAGGCGTGCTCGTCGATCGCGAAGCCGGGCAGGATCTTCGAGATCCCGGTGCGCTCGGCGATCGTGGAGCCGTTCGGGGGCTCGATGCCGATGAACTGCGCGGCCGCCTCGGGACGCAGCCCATGCATGAGGATCTCGAGCGTGGTGTCACTCGGCTCCGCGACGTAGGGGCGCGTCCCGTGGAAGACGTGCACGTGGTGATCGTGCTCGTCGCCGAAGCGAAGCGCGCGACCGGGCACCACTGCGTGCAACCGTTCGGCGTCCTCGTAGAAGGTGGAAGGCTGCTGCTCGGGGAAGTGCTCGTTCTTGCGCTGGTAGACGAGCAGCGCGACGTGTCGTGCGCCGACGAGCTCGACGAGATGAAGCGCAGCGTCGACGAGCCGCGTCCGCCCGCACGTGATCATCGTGAGGTGGTCGTCGTAGACGAAGAGGCTCGACTCGCTGAGCAGGTACGCGTCGCAATGCGCGTCGCGGATTACGGAGAGGATCTGCGCGCGCGCGAGCTCGACCACCCGGCTCCAGACCTCGTCGCCGAGCGATCGGAGCTTCGGGCCGCCGCCGGGCGCGACGACGAGCTCGATCTTCTTCTCCGGGCCCTCGAAGAACGTCGGCTGCTGCATCTGGCGGCGAAGGATGCGCTCCAGGCGCCCCTGCGCAAGCGACGCGCCGAGGCGTTCTGGACCTCGGAGGGTCGTCTTTTGGCGCCTTCCCCTCCCGCCCGGTACCCTCCGGCTCGGTGCGCTCGTTTCTGTCCGTCTTCTTCGTCCTCGCGCTCGCGGCCCCCGCGGCGGCCGACATCTACGAGTGTCGAGGCGCGGACGGCTCGATCGAGTTCACGAACGTCTCGCGTGGACGTGGCTGCCGGCTCGTGGTGCGCGAGAGCGACACCCGCGCGCGCGCGCAGGGCGCGAGTCTGCCGCAGCGTCGGCGCGGCACCGCGTCGCCCGATCGCTACCGGCGCTGGGACGCGTACATCCGAGAAGCGGCCGCGCTCTACCAGCTCCCCGAAGCGTTCCTCCGCGCGGTGATGAAGGTCGAGAGCGACTTCGTGCCCGACGTCGTCAGTCACGCGGGCGCGATGGGGCTCATGCAGCTCATGCCCCGCACCGCGGCCTCGATGGGTGTCCGCGATCCCTTCGATCCACGACAGAACGTGCTCGGCGGCGCGCGCTACCTCCGCATCCTCGCGAACCTCTTCCAAGGTGACCTCGTGCTCACGGTCGCGGCCTACAACGCGGGCGAGGGCGCGGTGATGCGACATCGCGGCGTACCGCCGTATGCCGAGACCCAGCGCTACGTGCGCCGCGTGCTCGGGCATTACTACGCGTTCTTGCAGGGCGCGGACGGCACCCAGCCGCGTTGAGACGCGCCCGCGGCGCGAGAGCGCTTCGAGGTGAGTGCGCTGGAGTGCGAGACCGCTTCGAGGGGAGGGCGCGTTGCGGCATGAGAGCGGTGAGAGCGGATGCGCTCAGTGGGTTGAGTGGTGTGCGAGAGCGCGTTTCGGCGCTACGTCCATCGCGGCTCCTGGTGCGTCCACGGTGCCGAGGAGTAAGGTGCGCCGATGCGAGTCGACTGCGACTTCCTCGTGATCGGGACCGGCGTGGCCGGGCTGACCTTCGCCCTCGAGGCGTCCAAGCACGCCGAGGTCACGATCCTCACCAAGCGCTCGCGCACCGACTCCGCGACCAACTGGGCGCAGGGCGGCATCGCGGCGGTGCTGCACCCGGACGACACCTTCGAAGCGCACGTGAAGGACACGCTCGGAACGGGCGGCGGGCTCTCGCATCCGGCCGCGGTCGAGATGGTGGTGCGCGACGGTCCGGCGCGCATCCGCGAGCTGATGGAGATCGGCGCGCGCTTCTCGCACCGCGAGGGCAAGGACGAGCTCGACCTCACGATGGAGGGCGGGCACAGCGCGCGACGCGTCGTGCACGCGGGGGACATCACGGGCCGCGAGGTGCAGCGCGCGTTGCTCGCGGCGGTCGAAGAGAACCCACGCGTCCGCATCGTCGAGGACCACATGGCGGTGGACCTCATCGAGCAGAGCCGCTTCGGCGCGCCGCGTCGTCAGGTCGTGGGCGCGTACGTGCTCGACGAGTCGACGGGCGAGGTCCACACGTACACCGCGAAGGCGACCGTGCTCGCGGCGGGCGGCGCGGGCAAGGTCTACCTCTATACGTCGAACCCGGACATCGCGAGCGGCGACGGCGTCGCGATGGCGTACCGCGCGGGCGCTCAGATCGGGAACATGGAGTTCTTCCAGTTCCATCCGACGAGCTTGTTCCACCCGAAGGCCAAGAGCTTCCTCATCAGCGAAGCGCTCCGCGGCGAAGGCGGGATCCTCCGTCGCGCGGACGGCACCGCCTTCATGGAGAAGCACCACGCGATGAAGGATCTCGCGCCGCGCGACGTGGTGGCGCGCGCGATCGACTACGAGATGAAGCGCAGCGGCGACGACTGCGTGTACCTCGACATGACGCACCTCTCGGCGAGCTTCGTCGCGGAGCGTTTCCCGAACATCCACGGGGAGTGTCTGAAGTTCGGGATCGACATGACGCAGCAGCCGATCCCGGTGGTGCCGGCGGCGCACTACATGTGCGGCGGCGTGGTGGTGGATCTCGAAGGGCGCACGAGCCTGCCGGGGCTGTGGGCGATCGGCGAGGTCACGTGCTCGGGGCTCCACGGCGCGAACCGGCTCGCGAGCAACTCGCTCCTCGAAGGACTCGTGTACGGACACCGCGTCGCGCGTGCGCTCGCCGACAAGCGGGAGCACATGGCGCCCGGCGACGTGCCGGCGTGGGACGTGGGCTCCGCGGTGCCGAGCGACGAGGCGGTGGTGGTCAGCCAGAACTGGGACGAGCTGCGCCGCTTCATGTGGAACTACGTGGGCATCGTGCGCGGCGACAAGCGCCTCACGCGCGCGGCGCGGCGCATCGCGCTCTTGAAGGAAGAGATTCGCGAGTACTACTGGGCGCACCTCGTCACGCGCGACCTGCTCGAGCTGCGCAACATCGCGGACGTCGCGGACTTGATCGTGCAGTGCGCGCTCGTCCGCAAGGAGAGCCGCGGCCTCCACTACACGCTCGACTACCCGGAGACCTCGGACGCCTTCGCGGCCGACACGGTGGTCGAGCGTGGTGTGCCCGCGCACCTGCGACGTTGAAGCCCGAGCTCCGCGCGTGATGGGGTCGCGTCTTGCCGCTCACTCCCAGGCGAGGTCGCCGATCGTGAGCCGACCTCCGATGCCGACGGCCCCGAAGGCGAACGAGCCGGGGTTTGCCACGATCAGCCACGCGTCGCCGGCGCCGTCGGGCACGGAGACGCTTCCCGACGTCATCCGTTCGAACGCTCCGTCCGCGCGCACCAAGAAGACCTGGGTCGGCTCCATGCCAAACCCGGTGCTCACGAGGGAGAGCGTCAGCGAGTTCGTGCCTTCGGGGATTGCGCCGAGGGCGAGCGCGAACGCGAACGACCGTAGAGGTGGATTGCTTTCGCGTGCGGCCTCGAACGTTCCGTCGGCGAATGTCACCGCTTGTTCGCCGCGGGCGTCGAACGAGCCCTCGACCAGGGTCGTGAGCGGTAGCTCGACCGCCGCCGTGGTCGCGAAGGGCGTGACGTGATCGAAGTCGACGTCTGCGCGGGTGCCGGTGTAGCGGATCGTCAGCTCCGCGTTCGGCGGGACCGGGCCGAGGTCGAGAGCTGCAGTGTCGGCGTCGGCATCGGGTGTCCACGACACCTCGCGCGGCATGCCGTTCACGCGCACCTCGATGGCGTCCACGCTCGGATCGAGGCGGTAGTTGGCCGCCAGCTGCGCCGCGCCGTCCGGCGTAATGGCGGTCGACTCGATGGCTCCCACCACCGCGAGCCGGCGAACGGCGACCTCGTCGGTCGGGCAGGCGCTCCAACGCCCCGTGAGGGAGAACCCCGCGTCGGTGCGCAGATCGAGCCGGACGCAGCCGTCGAAGTCGAAGTCCGCGCAACCGTCGCGCCGCACGCGCACTGTGCAGCTCCCCGTGGCGGCCCCGAGCTGCACGGGGTCGCTGGTCTCGGCCCCTTCCGCGAAGCTCAGATCGTAGAGGCGCCCGAAGTAGTCGCCGAAGCTCTCCTCGCGGAAGTAGCTCGGCCGGTCGTCCTCCACGTAGAGGACGAAGCGCTCGTGGGCTTCCACCTCGCGGGTCGTCTCGTGGTTCGTGGCCAGCGTAGCCGAGCCCTCCACCACGTACACGCCGTTCGGCAGCGGAGGCCCGGCCGATCCGTCGCCGCACCCGACGACGTTCAAAGCTGCAAAGACGGTCAGGGCGGACGCGGCACTGGCACGGATCGGCATGGTGCGGGACATGGAAACGAATCTTTGCAGGATTCGTGCACGCGCCTCGAGCCGCTCCAGAAGCCGATCAGCCCTTCGCGGCCAGCTTCGCTTTCACCTTCGTGTACACGGCTTCGAGGTTCGTCAGATCCTTGAGCTCGTCTTCCGGAATGGAGAGCTGGAACTGGCGCTCGACGTCCGCGACGATCTCGATCGCCATCATGCTGTCGATGCCGAGATCCTTGAACGGCGTCGCGTCCGGGACTTCGTCGATCTCTGCCACTTCCGCGATGATCGCGCGGAGCTTCTCTCTCAGTTCGTCGGCCATGGTTCCTCCGGCTCTTCGGGAGCGGGTGTGCGTTCAGCGTGCGTTCAGGCGTGCTCGCCGAGGTCTCCCGCCTCGAAGAGCGCTTTGGTCTTGCGGCGCTGGGCTTTGCCGCTGCTCGTCTTGGGCAGCGCGCCCACCGCGCAGATCGCGACGTGCGCGGGGCTGAGCCCGAACTCTTGCTGGATCTTCCGCGCGATCTCGGTGCGGAGCCGCTCGGCGTCCGCGCGGTTGGCTTCCGCCGCGATCACGAGCTCTTCGGTGCCGTCGCGCATGACGGAGAAGGCAACCACGTTGCCGCGGCGCACGCCCTCGAGATCGCCGACCGACCACTCGAGATCCTGCGGGTAATGGTTCGCCCCGCGGATGATGATGAGGTCCTTGATACGCCCGCAGATGTAGAGGTTGCCGTCGGCGACGTAGCCGAGGTCCCCGGTTTGAAGCCAGCCGTCCTTCAGGGCCTCCGCCGTGGCTTCGGCGTTCTCGAAGTAGCCTTCGGTGACGCTCGGGCCGCGCGCGATCACCTGACCGACCCGGCGCTCGGGGAGCGGTTGGCCTTGCTCGTCGACCACGCGCACCTCGTGCTCGGGGAAGCCGACGCCGCAGCTCACGACCTCGAGGGGAGTCTTCGTCGACGCGTCCGCCGGGCGCGCCACGCCGTCCTTCATGGCCTCCGCGTCGACCACGTCGACCACCATCTCGGTGCCGACGGGGTGGAAGGTGATCGCGAGGGTCGACTCCGCCATGCCGTAGCTCGGGAGGAACGCGTTGCTGCGGAAGCCGGCCGGCGCGAACTTCTGCGCGAACTCCTTCAGGGTCGCGGCGCGGATGGGCTCGGCGCCGCAGCCGGCGACGCGCACGCTCGACAGCTCGAGCTCTTCGAGCTGCTTGTCCTTCACGCGTTTGGTCACGAGCTGGTACGCGAAGTTCGGCGCGTACGTGATGGTGCCGCGGTGCTTGGTGATCGTCTCGAGCCAGAGCCCGGGGCTGCGCGCGAAGGTCTCGGTCGGCAGCAGCACGACCGGGATGTCCTTCACCAGCGTGCCGAGCACGAAGCCGATGAGGCCCATGTCGTGGAAGAGCGGCAGCCAGCTCACACCCTTGTCGTCGTCGTTGCGATCGAGGCCGTGTGGACCGAGGAACGCGCTCGCGTTCGCGACGAGGTTGCGGTGGGTGACCGTCACGCCCTTGGGCTTGTTCGTCGAGCCGCTCGTGAACTGCAGGAAGCAGAGGTCGCGCTCGTCGATCGTCGGCGTGGCGAAGCTCGGTGCGGTCCCGGTGAACGCGGACTCGACCGCGAGCACGTGCTCGGGCGCGGCGCCGTGCTCGCCGATGCGCTCCACCACGTCGCGGTTGCCCTCCATGCACAGGACGGCGCGGGCGCCGCTCGTGCGCACCACGTGCGCGAGGATCTCGACGTAGCCGTCCGCGTTCTTGAACGACGCGCGCGGGTAGACGGGCACGGGGACCACGCCGGCCACCGCACAACCGAGGAAGCTGAGGACGAAGTCTTCCGGCTCTGCGATGACGAGCGCGGCGCGGTCGCCCTTCTTCAATCCACGTTCTTGGAGGAACGTCGCGCGTCGCCACGCCTCGGACTCGAGGGCTTCGTAGGCGAAGAAACGTTCTTCTCGGTCGCGACCGACGAAGGTGAAACCGCGTCCGGGGCCGCGGCGGAGCCGGGCCATCGCGGAGACGAGCGTGAGGTTCTCGCTCATGGCGGCGTGGGGTACGTGAGCGACCCCGAGCGGTCAAGGAACGGCGCGAAGAGCAGGAGATTGTGAGCCGAGTGGCCGGTTTCACCCTGCGTTCTCCGGCGAGCCTTCGAGCGTGAACCGCCGGCACGGTGGCCGTGCGTGAGCGGCACGCCCCTTCGCTCGATTTACGAACGCGACCCGTCACGCGAAGGTTCGGATCGTGGCGCACGTGAGGTCGTGATCCCGCGAATCTCTCGGGGATTCGAGCGCCAGCCGCGTCACGGCGCGCGCGGGCGCACGCACGATCGAGGCAACGCTCACGCCCCTCGAACGATGGGTGCGCGACTTGCTGAGCGTGCCGAGAGCGGCTCGCGAGGGGTCGTTCGGGGTTCGGGCGAGCGTCAGAAAACGGCCGCCCGGCCTAAATCTAAGCGATTTCCAATACTTGCGTCATTCGGGTGCGGCGCGTAGAACCACGCGCGTCGCGCTCGCGCGGCGGAGCGGAAAGAGAAGGGTGCGATGCGACGAGTTTTCGTGACCGGCGTAGGGGTCGTGAGCCCAGTCGGCTTCGGTCGACGAGACTTCTGGGAAGCGCTCGTCGCCGGCCGCAGCGGCGCCGCACCGATCGAGAACTTCGACGCGAGCGGCCTCGACCGTCAGGTCGCGTGCGAGGTGAAGGGGTTCCGGCCGCGCGACTTCCTCACCGCGGCCGAAGCACGCCGCGCCGGTCGCTGCTCGGCGATGGCGATCGCGGCCGCGCGCATGGCCGTCGAGGACGCGAAGCTGAAGGCGGAGCACCTCGCCGGCCCGCGAACCGCGGTGGTGCTCGGCACCACGATGGGCGAAGCGAACGTGCTCGGGCAGCTCGAATCGGCGTGGATCCACCGCGGCGAGCAGAGCGTCGAGCCGGCGGCCCTCCCGCGCTACGGCACCACGCTCCTGCCGATCCACCTCGCGCGCGCGCTCGGCGCCACGGGCATGGTTCAGACGATGCCCGCGGCGTGCGCGGCGGGGAACTACGCGATCGGGTACGCGGCCGATCAGATCCGCGCGGGCCGCGCGGACGTCGCGGTGGCGGGCGCGAGCGAGGTGATCGAGAAGCTGCAGTTCGCGGGCTTCGCGCGGCTC
>JALOQC010000185.1 GCA_025453555.1 Myxococcota bacterium
CTCGATCTCTCGAGCCTCGGAGCCGTGCGGCAGAGCGCGGCGTCGTTCCTCGCGCGCGAGCTGCCGATCGACGTGCTCGTGAACAACGCGGGCCTCGCCGGACAGCGAGGTCACACGAAGGACGGCTTCGAGCTCGCGTTCGGCGTGAACCACCTCGGGCCCTTCCTCTTCACGCGGCTGCTCGAAGAGCGCGTGAAGCAGGCGGCGAAGCAGCGCGGTCACGCGCGCATCGTCAACGTCGCTTCGCGCGCGCACGTGCGCGCGAAAGGCATCGACTGGGACGCGCTGCGCCAACCGACGAAGACGGTGACGGGCTTCCCGGAGTACGGCGTGAGCAAGCTCTGCAACGTGCTCTTCTCCGCCGAGCACGCGAAGAAGCTCGCGGGCACGGGCGTGCACACCTACGCGCTGCATCCGGGCGTCGTCGCGAGCGACGTGTGGCGCGAGGTCCCGTGGCCGGTGCGCTCGATCATGAAGCTCTGGATGATCTCGAACGAAGAAGGCGCGCGGACGCAGCTTCACTGCGCGACCGCGCCGGAGCGGGCGAACGAGACGGGGCTCTACTACGACAAGAGCGCGCCGAAGGAGCCCGCGCGGTTGGGGCGCGACGAGGGCTTGATGCGCGAGCTCTGGGAGCGCAGCGAGGCGTGGGTGAGCTGATCGTTCGGCGCGTCCACGAGCCGCGGCGAGTCTGGAGCGTTCGCGACGTGACGCGCGACCACCGAACGTGCGGGGGTCGAAACTCGCTCGAGCCCTCGCGCAGGTTTCGCAGACCGCCGAACGTGCCCGAGGTTCGAACGTGCTCGAGAGCCTCGGCGAGGAGCACGCGTCCGCGATCACGGCCCGACGCACACGTACTTCAGCTCGGTCCACTCCTCCAGGCCGTGCTTGCTGCCCTCGCGCCCGAGGCCGCTCTCCTTCACGCCGCCGAAGGGCGCGACGGGCGTCGAGATCAGGCCGGTCCCCGCGCCGACCATGCCGACCTCCAGCGCCTCCGCGACTCGGAACACGCGCCCCACGTCGCGTGCGTAGAAGTACGCCGCGAGCCCGGCCGGGGTGTCGTTCGCGAGCGCGACGCCTTCTTCTTCCGTGTCGAAGGTCAGGATCCCCGCGACCGGTCCGAAGGTCTCCGCGTTCGCCATCTGCATCTGCGACGTCACGCCCGTGATCAGCGTCGGTGCGTAGAACGATCCGCCGAGGGACTTCCCTCCGAGCACCACCTTCGCGCCCTGGTCGCGCGCGTCCTCGACGTGCGCCTCGATCTTCGCGATCGCGCGTGCGTCGATCATCGGCCCGAGCGTCACGCCTTCTTCGAGGCCCGGACCGACGCGCACCTGCGCGAGCTTGCTCGCGAGCTTCTCGCAGAACGCGTCGTGGACCGCGCGCTGCACGAGGATGCGGTTGGCGGCCACGCAGGTCTGCCCGCCGTTGCGCAGCTTCGCGACCATCAAGCCGTCGACCGCGGCGTCGAGATCCGCGTCGTCGAACACGAGGAAAGGCGCGTTGCCGCCGAGCTCGAGCGCGAGCTTCTTCACCGTGCCCGCGCACGCCGCGTAGAGCTGCTTGCCGACCGCGGTGCTGCCGGTGAACGAGAGCGCGCGCACGCGCGAGTCGGCCGTGAGCACCTCGCCGACGCGCGCGGCGTCGCTCGTCGGCACGACGTTCACGACGCCCTTCGGGACGCCCGCGTCTTCGCAGAGCTGCGCGATCGCGAGCGCGGAGAGCGGCGTGAGCTCCGAGGGCTTGAGCACGAAGGTGCACCCCACCGCGAGGGCGGGCGCGAGCTTTCGCGCGATCATCGCGGAAGGAAAGTTCCACGGCGTGATCGCGGCGCCCACGCCGACCGGCTGACGAAACGTGAGCACGCGATGGCCGGGGAACGGGGAGGGGATCGTCTCGCCGTACGCGCGCAGACCTTCTTCGGCGAACCACTCGTAGAAGCCGGCCGCGTAACGGATCTCTGCGCGGGCCTCCGCGAGGGGTTTGCCTTGTTCGCGCGTCAGCAAGGTCGCGAGCTCGTCCTCGCGCTCCGCGTGCAGCGCACGAATCCTTCGGAGGATCGAGGCGCGCTCGTGCGCGGTCCGGCTTCGCCAGCTGGGCAGCGCGTCGTGCGCGGCGTCGACCGCTTGGCGCGCGAGCGCGGCGTCTGCGTCGCTGACCTCGGCGAGCCGTGCGCCGCTCGCGGGATCCATCACGTCGAAGCGCGACGCCGTCGCGATCCATTCACCCCCGACGTAGGCGCGGTGCTCGATGTCCTTCATCGCGTCGGCATACCGAACGACCCGCGCTCCACGCAAACGCCGCCGCGACGCACGGACGCCGACACGGAGACCGACACGGACACCGACACGGACACCGACACGGACACCGACACGGACGCCGACACGGACACCGACACGGACACCGACACGGACCGACTCCGACGCTCGGTGCGCGTTTCCCCTCTCGCGTCGTTCGCCGCGTCCTGCTAGACGCGGCGCCATGCCTCCGGCCCAAGACGCGCGTGTGCGTCCGTTCCTCGTGCGCCCCGGCGCGCGCTACCGCTGCTTCGGCGACGGCCTCTGCTGCACCGACATCCACATCCTCGGTCCGCTCAGCAAGTCCGAAGCCCGCCGCGTCGCGAAGGTCGACCCCGAAGGCCTCTCGTACGACGACGGTCCGAAGAACCCGCCCGTGCTCCGCGTCGCGACCGACGGGGGCTGCCACTTCCTGCAGCCCGATCGCCGCTGCGGCATCCACGCGACGCACGGTCCGATGCAGAAGCCCGACTTCTGCCGCCGCTTCCCGATCGGTCTCGTCGCGACGCCGCAGGGCGGGCGCATCACGACGGAGCATCGCTGCCCGTGCCGCACGCTCGGCGAGCGCCCCCTCCTCGACGAGGACAACGTGCTCGACTCGCTCGTCGATCAGCGCGGCAAGCCCAAGCCCGATCGGCGCGTGAAGAAGCTGAAGCTCACGAAGAAGACGACCGCGACGTTCGAGGAGTGGCGCGCGATCGAAGCGCAGCTCCTCTCGCGCCTCGCGTCCGGTGAAGATCCGCGCGACGCCCTCGGCTCGCGCGGTTTCCCCGAGCTCAAGAAGAGCGATTGGCCGACCGAGCTCGACGCGATCGTGGCCGAGTGCATCGACGGAAGCGCGTTCGGCTTCGCCGCGCTCTGGTTCGTGGAGCACGCGCGCAAGCGGCTGAACCCCGAGCATCGCGTGCGCGTCCCGCATCGTCCGTGGGCGGCGGCGTTCGATCGTGCGCAGGCGCGTGAGGGTGCGCCGCGCGAGGAGCGCGACGTGCTCTCGGATTGGCTCGCGGACGAGATCTGGTCGCTGCGCTGGACCGACGATCGCACCTTCGACGTCGCGCGCCTCGAGCTCGCGACCCGCTTCGTGATCGCGCGCGAGGTCACGCGCACCCTCAAGCGCGAGCACGGCTGCCGACCCGATCGCGCGGCCGCCGAGTCGCTCATGGTGGTCGAGCTGATGGGCGAGTCGCAGTACTGGACCGACATCGTCGCGAAGATGAAGTCCTGAGGCTCGGCCGATCGTCGCGATCGCGAAGCTCTGCGCGCGCTCGTCGTGGTGCGCCCGGATCCACCGGACGCCTCGCGCATCGCGGCTCGCATCGATCGCCGACGCCTCTCGTTGCTTGTGAGCGCCGCGTCCGGGCTGGTATCCTCGACGCTCCATGGTGGGCCCCTCACCCCTGCTCGGGTACAACACGAACGTCCGCCACAAGGGCAAGCTCTTCCACATCCAGACGGAAGACTCGGGGATCAAGCATCCGCACGTGATCACCCACCTCTTCGCGGATGGCGGGCGCATCGTGGCGTCGCGCAAGACGAGCTACGGCGACCTGGTGGGCCGCGACGATCTGCGCGACCGCGTCAAAGAGCTGATGCGCGCGCAGCACAAGGCGATGTTCATCGCGCTGCGCGACGGCGAGTACGACGAGGACGGTGGCCAGCCCACGCAGGAGGTGAAGTCCGCGCCGCTCGACGTCGATGCGCTGGAGGCCGCGGCCGCGCGGCTCGCAGCTCAATCAGCGCCGGTTCCGATTCCGACGCCGACGCCGACGCCAGTCCCCGCGTCGAAGCCGAGCGGTCGTTACCAGACGACGCGGCCCGCGGCGGCGAGCACGGCGCGTCCAGCCTCCACGCCGCCGGGATCCATCTTCGGTAGCGACCTCTTGAGCGAGAAGTCGCTCGACGAAGTGATCCTCAGCTATCTCGCCGAAGACCTCGACGACGAAGGCTGAAGGCGCGCCGCCCCGAGCGTCGTCGCTCACCGCAGCGAGGTCGGCTCAGCGAGGTTGCGGCTCTCCGACCTCGAGCGCTGGCGCGTGCGCGATGCTGACGAAACGATCGCCCGCCCGGACGCCCACCGCCGCGACGACGCGGCTTCGACCTTCGAGCTGGAGCATGCGCTCACCCGCGGCGGCGACGTCTTCCTCGCGCACGCGACGACGCGGCGCGCCGCCCTCTCCGAGATCGAGCACGATCGCGCGCAGCACGAGCGACGCATCGTGTCCGGCGAGCGAGCGTGCGCGTCGAAGCGCGCCTTCGGAGACGTGCCACGCGACGAGCGCCTCGCCCGCGCGCAGCGGCACGGCCACACACTCGTCTCGGTCGCCGCTCTCTTCTTCTTCGCCCTCCCGCGGCGTCGCGGGATGTCCGACCGCCTCGGCCTCCGCGCGCAACGCGGGGTCGCTCGGCGCGTCGCGCAGGAGCTTCCGGTAGATCGCGAGGGCGCGACGCTCGTGGCCTTGCTTGGCGAGGATCTGCGCCATGCGGCGCGTGGGGATCGGCTCGGAGCGCAGCAGGAGATCGAGGTCGTCGAGCTCGGCTTCTTCGGGTGTGTCCGAGCCCGAGCTCGCGGCGGCTCCCGAGCTGCGAACGGAGCCGGAGTCTGCGACGGTGTCGGAGTCCGAGACGGAGACGGAGTCGGCGACAGCGTCCGAATCGGAGACGGAGTCCGAGACGGAGACGGAGTCCGAGACGGAGACGGAGTCCGAGACGGAGACGGAGTCCACGGAGTCCGAAATGGAGACGGAGTCCGTGACCGCGACAGAGTCGGAGACGGAGTCCGCGCCCGAGACGTCGTCCGCGACGGCGATGGAGTCGAAGGAGACGGAGTCCGCAACGGAGACGGCCGCGCCCGAGACGTCGTCCGCGACGGCGATGGAGTCGACGGAGACGGAGTCCGCGACGGAGACGGAGTCCGCGATGGAGGCGGAGTCCGTGACGGAGGCGGAGTCCGTGACGGAGACGGAGTCTGCGACGGAGTCCGTGACGGAGACGGAGTCTGCGACGGAGGCGGAGTCCGTGACGGAGACGGAGTCCGCGACGGAGGCGGAGTCCGCGACGGAGTCTTTGGTGAACTCGGCGCGCGTGGGGCTCGCGGGGCGCGACGGGCTCGGGCGCGGCGGCACCGGGGTGGGGGTCGGCGGGGGCAAGGACGCCACCGTCGCGAGGGAGCGCGCGAGGCCGAGGACCTTGCCGAAGACACCTCGCGCGCGGCCGATTGCGCGGGCGGTCGGGGTGCGGTGGTGCTCGCGCACGCGGCGCTCGAGCTCGGCGCGCGAGAGAGCCTCGGGGCGGTAGATGCCGATGCGACGACCCTCACGATCGAGGTCGGCGCGGCTCCAACGATCCAGCTCCCTCACATCCATGCCACGAGCTCCGATTCGGCGGCGTCGAGCGCGGCGCGACCGGCCACGACGTCGGCGTTCAACTGGGCCACCAGGGCCTCGACGCCGGCGAAGCGTACCTCGCCTCGGAGCCGTTCCACGAACGCGACGCGCAGCGCGCGCCCGTAGAGGTCCCCGGAGAAATCGAGCAGGTGCACCTCGACGCTGCGACCCGCGTCGAAGGTCGGTCGGTTGCCGAGGTTCGCGACGCCACGACGCAGCTCGGGCTCGTCGTCGACCCGCGCGAGCACCGCGTACACGCCGTCGCTCGGCACCATCCCGTGCACGCTGAGGTTCGCGGTCGGAAAGCCGATCGTGCGCCCGCGGCGATCGCCCGTGACGACCGTCGCGTCGACGTCGTGGAAGCGCCCCAGCAGGCGCGCCGCTTCGCGTACGCGCCCTTCCGCGAGCAGACCGCGCACACGCGTCGACGACACCACCGCGCCGTCGTGATCGACGGGTGCCACGATCGTGACCTCGAAGCCGTGCGTGCGACCCAGCGCGCGCAGCGTGTCGACGTCGCCCGCGCGCCCGCGCCCGAAGCGGAAGTCCGCTCCGACCACGACCTCGCGCACCTGGTGCGGGCCCACGAGCACGTCGCGCACGAAATCGCCCGGCGAGAGCGCCGCGAAGTCGGCGTCGAAGGTGCGCACGTCGACCTCGTCCGCGCCCGCCCGCGCGAGCAGCTCGCGACGCCGCGTCACCGAGGTGAGCTGCGGCAGAGGCGCCTCGGGTCGGAAGAAACACACCGGGTGCGGATCGAAGAACATCGCGACCGCGCGGCAGCCGCGGCGATCGGCGCCTTCCCGCGCGGCACGCACGAGCGCGCGGTGCCCGAGGTGCACGCCATCGAAGTTCCCCGGCGTCAGGACCGAAGTCATCGCGATCCTCGATGGAGTGCGGAGTGCATGAGAGCGAGCGGCGCGGTCCGGATCGGCCGAGACCCGAGCGCGGACGTCATTATCTCGGTCGTCGCTTCGGGTCAAAAGGCTGCGCCGTCCATACGCGGCACGATCGTCGGTGTCGTCGGACGTTCCGTACGCCACGTCGGCATCGCTCCCGCTTCGTCGAGGGGCCGTCGCCTGGTCTCGCAACGCGAGCCGTCCGCTGCGTGAGCCTCCGCGCCGGCGAGGCGGGTTGCGGTCGCGCTCCAGGCCGAATCGACGGCTCGGGCGTCGGAGCCGAACGCCGCGGTGTAAGGCCCGAGCGGCGCCCGCGTTGGAGCCCACATGACGACGACGAACCGACTCCTCCTCTCCCTCAGCCTGCTCGGCGCGCTCGCCTGCGCGCGCGAGACTCGCCCCAC
The DNA here is from genome assembly GCA_025453555.1 of Myxococcota bacterium. GTDB lineage: Bacteria > Myxococcota_A > Polyangia > Polyangiales > Houyiibacteriaceae > JACKEH01. The sequence continues at coordinate 6,984 of JALOQC010000185.1, forward strand.
GATCGAAGACCCCGGCCTCGTGCAGCTCACGGCCGATCTCGGCCACGCGCGCCTGCTCGCGGAGCAGCCGGGCGAGGTGCTCGCGCGCCTCCGCATCGGCGCCGGCGAGGCCCAGCTCGGCGAGCGTCCGGCGCTCAACCTCGCGCTCGTGGTCGACACCTCGGGCTCGATGGACGGCGACCCGATCGGCGACGCGCGCGAAGCGACCAAGGCGATCCTCCGCATGCTCCGCGCAGACGATCGTGTGTCGGTCACCATCTTCCACTCGCAGACCGAGGTCGTGCTCGAGTCGACCACGATCGGCGACGCAGATCTCGAAGCCGTGCTCGCGCGCATCGACGCGATCGAGGCCCGCGGCACCACGGACATGGCGGGCGGCTTCCAAGCGGCCTTCAACCAGGTCGTCACGCACCGCGACGGCGTCCGCCTCGATCGCATCGTGATGCTCGGCGACGGCGTGCCGAACGACCCGACCAACATCGTGCCCCTCGCGCAGAGCTGCGCGAGCTACGCGATCCCCGTGACCGCGATCGGGCTCGGTCTCGAGTACGACGAGCTCCTCATGGGTCAGATCGCGCAGGTCAGCGGCGGGCGCTTCAGCCACGTCGAGGATCCCGAGCGCGTGGCGGGCCTCTTCCGCGACGAGGTGCTCCGGATGGACCGCACGGTGGCGCGCAACGCGATCCTCCAGCTCCAGCCGGGGCCGGGCGTCGAGGTGGTGGAGGTGGTCGGTCAGCAGACGCCGGGCGGCAGCGGCGGTCTGCAGCTCCAGATCGGCGACCTCGCGATGGGGGAGCAGAAGGAGATCGTGGTGCGCCTGACCACGCCCGCGCGGCGCGTCGGCGCGACCATCGAGGTGCTCGACGCGATGCTGGTCTTCCAGGACGCGGTCAGCGAAGCGGGCACGCTGCGCCGGAGCGCGTACCTCGGGCTTCGCACGACCGGCGCGGCGGCGGAGGTCGAAGAGAGCCGCAACGCGGAGGTCCACGAGCGCGCGACCGATCTGCAAGCGGCGCAGGCGACCGCGCAGGCCATCCAGATGTACCGCGCGGGCAACGTGGAGGCGGCGGCGGCGCTGCTCGACGTCGCGGAGTCGGTGGCCCCCGGCCGCAGCGAGTCGCGTCGTCGCCTGCGTCAGCGGATGAGCTCGGACAGCGAGTCGAGCAGCGGCGCTCCGGCGGCGGCGCCCGCGCCCGCGCCCGAGATGGAACGTTCGATTCGCGAGGCCTACGACGAGAGCCTCGACACGATGGGCTACTGACGTTTTGAGCTCGCCGCGTCGGTTCGGAGCGCGCCACGTCTCGGACGTCGGCGCGCTTCGTCGTCTGCTCGTATGAACGAGAAGCGCCGCGGCTCGGCACGCTTCGTCGTCTGCTCGGAAACGAGACGCGCGCCGCTCGTGCGCGACTCCTTCGCCCGCGCAGAACGAAGCGCGCCACGTCTCGGACGTCGGCGCGCTCCTTCGTCTCCGCCGATCTCTCAACGCTCACGCGACGTTGCGCGCTTCTCGCCCGATCGCGAAGCGCCCATCGCGCCCCGAAGCCTCCTGCGCTATCCTCGCCGCCTCGTGACGCTGCATGACAACGCATGTAACGCGACCTCGGCGGAACCGCCGCGGTTCGCCGGTCGTTCCAAGCAGCTCGACTACCGCGTGCTCCCCGCCGATCCGCAAGCCGCGAGCGAGCTCGGGCGGGCCTGTGGTCTCGGCGCGGCGGCCGCGCAGGTGCTGCTCCACCGCGGCTTCGACGACCCGGAACGTGCCCGGTCGTTCCTCGATCCCCGCCTCGGCGAGCTCACGGATCCGACCCCGATGGTCGATCGCGAAGCGGCGGCCGAGCGCCTCGCGCACGCGTGTCGTCGCAACGAGCTCGTCGCGGTCTTCGGCGACTACGACGTCGACGGCACCACGAGCGCCGCGATCCTCTCCGACGTCCTCGAAGCCCTCGGTGCGCGCGTCCGCACCTTCGTCGCGAACCGCTTCGAAGGCGGCTACGGCTTCTCCGACGCCGCGCTCGACCGTGTGCTCTCGTGCTCGCCGACCCTGATCGTCACCTGCGACTGCGGCTCCTCTGATCACGAGCGCCTCGCCAAGGCGCGCGCGCTCGGCATCGACGTGATCGTCGTCGATCATCACCTCGTGCCGAAGGAGCCGCTGCCCGCGCTCGCGTTCCTCAACCCGCATCGCCCCGACTGCGGGTTCGCCTACAAAGGCATGTGCAGTGCGGGCCTCGCGTTCAATCTCTCCGCCGCGATCCGTGCGAAGCTCGGCGCGAAGCTCGATCTGCGGCCCTGGCTCGATCTCGTCGCGCTCGGCACCGTGGCCGACGTCGCGCCGCTCGACGGCGACAACCGCACGCTCGTGCGCGCGGGCCTTCGGTTGCTCGCATCGCCGAACGCGCGGCCGGGCGTGCAGGCGCTGCGCGAGCTCGCGGGCATTCGTCCGGGGCGCGCGGTGGCGGCGTTCGACATCGCGTTTCGCTTCGCGCCGCGCCTGAACGCGCCCGGCCGCCTCGCGGATCCGACGCTCACGCTCCAGCTCCTGCGCGCGAAGAGCCTCGTCGAAGCGCGCGCGTTCGCGGCGCGGGTCGAGCAGATCAACGACGAGCGCAAAGCCACCGAGCAGCGCACGACGATGGAGGCGATCGAGCAGATCGAGCGCCTGCACGGGCGGCGTCCGCAGCACGGCGTGGTCGCGGCCGGCGAAGGCTGGCACCGCGGCGTGGTGGGCATCAGCGCGGCGCGCCTCGTCGATCGTTTCGACGTGCCCTCGATCGTGATCTCGCTCGAGCGCGAGCGCGACGGATCGCTCGTCGGGCACGGCTCGGGCCGCACGCCCGACGGATTCCACCTGCACCGAGCGCTCACGGAGTCGAAAGAACGTTTGAAGCGCTTCGGCGGTCACGCCGCCGCGGTCGGGCTCACCATCTCCGCCGACGACGTCGAGGCCTTCCGCGACGACTTCGCGCGCGTCGCGCCGCGTCCCGAGGCCGGCACCGCGCTGCCGGTGGTCGACGTCGAGCTCACGGGCGGCTTCTCGCTCCCGAGCGTCGACGACCTCGCGCGCCTCGAGCCCCTCGGCGAAGCCAACGCCGCGCCGGTCTTCGCGCTCCCCCACGTCGCGGTCGAAGACGTCCGCGTGGTCGCGGACGGCCAACACCTCAAGCTCCGCCTCCGCCACGGCAAGAGCGAGCTCCACGCCTTCGGCCGCGACATGGCCCACCTCGCCGACACCATCGGCAAGACGGTGACCGTGCTCGGCGAGCTCCGCCCCGACGGCTGGCGCGGCGGCGAAGCGTTGGAGCTCTCGATCCACGAGCTCGTGGCCTGAGGCTCAAACGCGCGATCTGCACGTCGTCAGCTCCGCGCGCTCATCGCCCCGTCCACTTCGGCTCGCGCTTCTGCAGAAACGCCGTGAGGCCTTCGCGGGCGTCTTCGGTGCCGAGGATCGCGAAGAGCTGATCGCGCAAGTACGGGATCGCCTCTTCCAGGCGGCGATCCGCTTGGTGGTGGAAGGCCGCGAGGCCCATGCGCATCGCGGTCGGCGACTGCGCGGCGAGCTTCTTCGCGAGCTCGTCGACCTTCGCGTCGAGCTCCGCGTCCGGGACCACGTGCGAGAGGATGCCGTAGTCCTTGGCCTGCGCGGCGGTGAGGTTCTCGCCGAGGAGCATCATGTTCATGAGCTCGCGGCGCGGGACCACCCGCGTGAGGATGGCCATGATCATCATCGGGAAGAGACCGCGCTTGATCTCCGGCGTACCGAGCTTCGCACTCTCGCAGGCCACCGCGAAGTCGCAGGCCGCGGTCATGCCGAGACCGCCCCCGAAACAATGCCCCGGAACCCGCGCGATCGTGGGTTTGTTCAATTGCGAAAAACGGAGCAGCAGATCGGCGTAGTCGCCCTTCGGGGCGAGCTTCGGTCCGTCGCCGCCGGAGCTCATCTGCTTCAGGTCGCCGCCCGCGGAGAAGGCCCCGCCCGCGCCCGTCAGCACGATCACGCGCACGCTCGGATCGTCGCGCGCGTCGTCGAGCGCCCAGAGCAGCTCGTTGACCATCTGCGGTCCGAGCGGGTTCTTCCGCTCCGGCACGTTCAGGGTGATCGTCGCGACGCCGTCGTCGGTGCCGACGAGGATCGTCTCGTAGCCACGGTTCTCCATGGGGTTGTCCTTCTCTCTCTCGACGAGGCGATGCCGTGATCAGGCGTTCGCCGTCGCGGCCGCGTGCCCGACCGCGATCGCCGCTTCGCGCCCCGCCGCGTAGTGGTCGAGACCGAGCAGCTTGCGCGCCTCTTCCACCGTGGCCGGCTCACGACCCGTGGCCCGCGCGAGCGCGCAGGCTTGATCGACGAGCGCGCCGTTCGAGGAGGCCATCTCGCCGCTCGGCAGGTAGAGGTGATCTTCGAGGCCGGTGCGGATGTTCCCGCCGAGCACCAGCGCCGACGCGAGCATGCGCCAGTGGCCGTGCGAGATGCCGATGACCTCCCAGTCGAAGCCGCCCTTCGGCAGGATCGTCTGCGCGATCTGCCGCTGGAGCTGGAGCGACTCCACCGACATCGGGATGCCGCCGAGCACGCCGACGATGAAGGAGAACTGCACGGGGGTGTTGAGCACGCCCATGTCGAAGAGCGGCCAGGTGCCGTTGGTGTGGCCGGTGTCGAAGCACTCGAGCTCCGGCTTCACGCCCGCGCGGTTCATCGCCTCCAGCAGCCCGACGATCTTCGCGTACTTGTTCGGGAAGACCATGTCGAAGACGAACTTCTTCTGGCTCTTCGAGTACTTCGAGTAGTTCATCGTGCCCATGTTCAGGGCCGCGATCTCGGGCTTCAGGGTCTCGATGATCTCCACTTGCTGCTTGACGTCGTCGCCGATCGTGCCGGTCGAGAAATTCAGGATGATCGGGCAGCGCGCGCGGACTTCCTCTTTGATCGCGGCGAAGACCTTCGGCTCGAAGGTCGGCGAGCCGTCGTCGTTGCGCGCGTGGATGTGCACCACCGCGGCGCCCGCGTCGTAGGCGCGCTTGCACTCCTCCGCGATCTCGACCGGCGTGTACGGGATGGCCGCGCACTGCTTCCGGTTCGCGAGCACCCCCGTCACCGCGCACGTCACCACCACTTTGTCCTGGTCGCTCATCGCTTCTTCTCCTGCTCATCGCTTCTTCTCCTGCCGCCCCGGCGGCTCACCCCGGTTTCGCGACCGCAAAAGCGGTCCGTTCGTCTTCGTGTGCGTCCTGCGAGTCGATCAATCGCCGTTCGTCCCCACGAGCTCGGTCACCTTGTCCGTGAGGCGGCGCAGGATCCGCGTCAGATCGCGTCGGTCGCCTTCGTCGAGCGAGCGCAGCGCGTCCGCGAAGAGCGCCATGCTCGCGACTGGGATCTGCGCCGCCAGCGCGCGGCCCTTCTCGGTCAGCGCGATCTGAACCACGCGCCGGTCGGTCTCGGAGCGGATGCGCTCCACGAGCCCGTCGCGCTCCATGCGATCCGCGATGCCGGTCATGGTCGAGTTGGTCGCGCTCATCCGCGCGGAGAGATCCGTCAGCGAGAGCGCGCCGAAGTTCTCGAGCACCTTGATGGCGGTCACTTGGGGGCCGGTGAGGCCGTGCTGGCGGGCGACCTCCTTCGTGACGCGGCGCGACTCCGTGTAGAGGTAGACGAGCGTCTCGAGGATGCGGTCGACGTCGGCGCCTTCGCGTGGCGTCGCGTCTCGCTCTTCGGCCTCGGTCCGTTCGGTCGCGCTACGCATGACGAAGTTTCGTGTGCGGAATATCCGCGGTTGAAAGGACGCCGTCAAGCCAGTGAGCACGCGGCTCGAAGGAGAAGGGACGGGGTGAACGCCGGAGCTCGTCCGTGCACCGAGGCAGAGGCCCGGTAGACCCACGTCGACTCGCGACGCCGTCCGCGGAGGACCGCGGACGGGACGACACCGTCACGGTTCTCCGTCACGGTTGCCCCGTAGAGGGGGCACGGGTAAGGTGGCGCCCACCACGGAGGGGATCTTGCGCTCGACGACTCTCGTTTCGCGACTCATGTCGCGTTTTGCTCGCGGTGGCTTCGCGCTCCTGCTCGCTGCTGCGATCTCGATGACGACGGCTCCCTCGACCGCTGCCGCGCAGCCGACCGAGCCCCAACGCATCGACGCGTCGCCCAAGGGGCTGCTCGGGCTCGGGTTCATCGGCGCCGAGCTCGGCCTGACGATCCCCGCGCTCGCGGGCCTCGACGACACGTGGGCGCTCATCGTGTTCCCAGTGGTCGGTGCGGCGGGCGGCGCGGTCGCGGGCCACTTCGCGATCGACAACCGCGGCAACGAGAAGGCCGCCGTCGCGACGCTGACCCTCGGTCTCGCGCTCGTCGTTCCGGCGCTCGTGCTCACGCTCTGGGCCACGCGCTACGACCCCGACGACGAAGACGCCATCGAGTCGTCGACCTCGGGTGAAGAAGCCGAGCAGGGCGAGGAAGCCGCGGACGAAGCGGCTCCCACCGAAGAAGCGGCTCCGGCGGCCGCGGCGGCGCGTCGTGGTGCGGTGGCGCGCGCGGGCACCGGTCTGCTCCGCCTCGGGCAGGGTGGCCTTCAGCTCGGGCTCCCGGGTGTGAGCCTCGTGCCCTCGTACACCCGAGAGGAGCTCGCGCTCTTCGGCGGTGGTCAGACCAACGAGGTGCGGCTCTCGCTCTTCACGGGCGCCTTCTGAACGAGGTCGCGTGAGCCTCGAAACGACGCGCGCGCACCGAGAGGTCGCGCGCGTTCTTCGTTCCGTCCACCGCGACGTGGTGCGGCGGCGGCTCTTCCCGGCGGGGGTCTTCGATCGCCGCCACGTGGTGGTGGCGTGCTCGGGCGGCGGCGACAGCGTGGCGCTCGCGCGGATCCTCGCGCGACTGCGCAGCGAGCTCGCGGTGTCGCTGGTGCTCGTGGGGATCGATCACGGCCTACGCCTCGAGGCGGCGCGAGAGCTCGATCTGGTCGAAGCGCTCGGACGGGAGCTCGAGGTGCCCTTCGAGCGGGTTCGGGTGACGCTCGAGCTCCGCGGACGGAGCGTGCAAGCGGCCGCGCGCGACGCTCGGTATGCCGCGCTTCGCGAGGTGGCGGCGCGCACGGGGGCCTCGCGCATCGCGGTGGGTCACACCCTCGACGACCAAGCCGAGACGGTCCTCGCCGCGGCTCTGCGCGGGAAGTCGCTCTCGGCGCTGCGGGGCATCGCGTGGCGTCGCGCGGATGGCGTGGTGCGCCCGCTGCTCGGGCAGCGTCGCGCGACCTTGCGCGCCTGGCTCGCGGCGGGGGGCCACCCCTACGTCGACGATCCCTCCAACGAGGATCCGCGCTACGAGCGGGTCCAGATCCGCGCCCTCGGCTCGGCGATCGAGGCGATCGATCCACGCGCGGCCGAGCACCTCGCGGGCCTCGCGGAAGAAGCCCGCTGGGGGTCGGCGGCGGTGCGGGCGCAGGCTCGGCGCTGGCGGATCCGCGCAGAAACGGGCGAAGGCCTCCGGCTCTCGGTGCTCCGCGCGGCGTCGAGCGGCACCCGACGCGAGCTGCTCCGCGCGTGGCTCGAAGAGCTCGGTCCGGCGCGGAGCGGGGCCCTCGCGGAGCTGGACGGAATCGTACGCGCGGGTCACGGCCGCGTGGTGCTCGGCGAGGGACGCGGAGCGCGCATCGAAGGAGGCCTGCTCCGCCCCGACTCCGAGGTCGGGGACACGCGGCATCGACGTCGAACGAAGTCACGCTCCCCTCGAGGGCACGACTGATCTCCCGCGCATCGGAAACCATGCCGCCACGGGCACTTGCCTGGATCCACCCCGTGGCCCAGGAACGTTTCTCGACTGGCCGTCGTTCGGCCTTTCGTTCGGCATGGCGTTGGCTTTCGTGTCATTCTCGAAGCCGCCGTCGCGCGCGGCCGTCTGCTCTCCGAGGTCCCCGTGAAGCAAAGCCACAAGACTCTCGAAGCCGCCGTCGCGCGCGGCCGTCTGCTCTCCGAGGTCCCCGTGAAGCAAAGCCACAAGACCCTTCTCCTTTGGGTCCTGCTCATCCTCATGTTCGTCGCCATCTGGAACTTGGTGGCGAAGGACGACGCTCCGCGTACGGTCGCGTTCACGGTCTTCGAGCAAGACGTCGTCGCGAACCGCGTCGAGAGCGTGCGCATCCAGCCGCAGGACGAGATCGGTCAGTTCACCTACGTCGTGAAGGTCGAAGGCGACCGCACCGAGCGGAAGGTGACGATGGCGCGCCTCTCCGATCGCGTGGACACGCTGCTCCGCGAGCACGACGTGCGCGTCGAGTACATGCCCGAGGATCAAGGCGGCCTGTGGACGAGCCTGCTCGTCACGTGGCTCCCGATGATCTTCCTGCTCGTGATCTTCTTCTTCTTCATGCGGCAGCTCCAGGCGTCGGGCGGGAAGGCGATGAGCTTCGGCAAGTCGCGCGCGCGGCTGCTGAACGAATCGCAGAACAAGGTCACGTTCGCGGACGTCGCGGGCATCGACGAAGCGAAGGACGATTGTCAGGAGATCATCGAGTTCCTGAAGGACCCGAAGAAGTTCCAGCGGCTCGGCGGACGCATCCCCAAGGGCGTGCTGCTCATGGGCTCGCCGGGCACCGGCAAGACGCTGCTCGCGCGCGCCATCGCGGGCGAAGCGGGCGTTCCCTTCTTCAGCATCTCGGGCTCGGACTTCGTCGAGATGTTCGTCGGCGTCGGTGCGAGCCGCGTCCGCGACCTCTTCGAGCAGGGCAAGAAGCACGCGCCCTGCATCATCTTCATCGACGAGATCGACGCGGTCGGTCGCCACCGCGGCAGCGGGCTCGGCGGCGGTCACGACGAGCGCGAGCAGACGCTCAACCAGCTCCTCGTCGAGATGGACGGCTTCGAGTCGAGCGACGGCGTGATCATCATCGCGGCGACCAACCGCCCCGACGTGCTCGACCCGGCGATCCTTCGTCCGGGCCGCTTCGACCGCCGCATCATCGTGCCCCGTCCGGATCTCAAGGGCCGCGTCGGGATCGTCAGCGTGCACACCCGCAAGGTGCCGCTCGCGCCGGACGTCGACCTCGAGATCGTCGCGCGCGGTACGCCGGGCTTCTCGGGCGCGGACCTCGAGAACCTCGTGAACGAAGCGGCGCTGCTCGCGGCGCGGCAGGACAAGGACTTCGTCTCGATGGCCGACTTCGAGATGGCCAAGGACAAGGTCCTCATGGGCTCCGAGCGTCGCTCGATGGTCATCTCCGACAAGGAGAAGCGGACCACCGCCTACCACGAGGCCGGTCACGCGCTCGTCGGCATGCTGCTGCCGAACCACGACCCGATCCACAAGGTCACGATCATCCCGCGCGGGCCCGCGCTCGGCGTGACGATGTCGCTCCCCGAAGAGGACCGACTCAGCGTCTCGAAGGAGTGGCTCCTCGATCAGATCGCGATGATCCTCGGCGGTCGAATCGCCGAAGAGGTCGTGTTCAACCAGCTCACGACGGGCGCGAGCGACGACTTCAAGAAGGCCACCCAGCGCGCGCGCTCGATGGTCACCGAGTGGGGCATGAGCGACGCGCTCGGGCCGCTCGCGTACGTGGAGCGCGAGGAGTCGGGCTTCCTCGGCGCGAGCTACCACAAGGACTACTCGGAGACGACGGCCAAGGAGATCGACGCCGAGGTGCGTCGGATCATCAACGAGCAGTACAAGCGGGCGCGGGCGGTCGTGGAAGAGAACCGCGACAAGCTCGACCAGATCGCGCAGGCGCTGCTCGAGCGCGAGACGATCGGTCGACCGGAGCTCGACGCGATCGCGGAGGGACGCGAGCTGCCGCCGCCGGAGCGGATCGTGATCCCGAGCTACGAGGACAAGAAGCGTGAGGCGCGGGAGAAGCGGAAGGG
>JALOQC010000186.1 GCA_025453555.1 Myxococcota bacterium
TCGTTTTCGGCGCGCAGGTGCGCGAGGATCTCTTCGTCGTCGCGATCGTCGTCGCGCATCCAGTAGTACGGGTCTTGCCGCACCTGATCGTGCGCGCGCAGCTCGTGCGGCACCTGCTTGGCGACGGGCGGCCGCACCGCGCGCGGCGTGTCGTCTTCGGTGCGATCGGGGCAGGACGCGCAGGCGGTGGGCGTGGGCGGCGTCGATCCGCCACAGGCGAACGCGAGCGCGAGGAGGAGGAGCACGAAGAGACGCATCGGAGCGGCGTAGCGCGGAGGAAGGCACGCCGACAAGTCGGCGGCTGAACCCCCGACTCGGTCGAGAAGCGCCGCGCGCGTCGCCCATCCCGACGGCGCGAAGATGCGACGAAGGCGGTGTCCGCTCCTGCGCGCATGTTGCACCGTCGTTTCACGGTGCACCGTGGTCCGTCGCGGCGTCGTCGCGTCTCGTCCTCGTGACGCAGCGCGTTGTGCCCGAATCGATTGAGAAAAACGCCTCGCTCGCGTTGGCGCGCTTCTTGTGATGCGCTGCACCCGTGGCGTACCTCTACCCCCTCAGCCTCGCGGCCCTCTCGGCGCTCGTCATGGCGCTCGAGCACTTCTTCCCGTGGCGAAAGGGTCAGAAGCAGCTCCGCCCGCGCCTCGGCTCCGACTTCCTGCACCTCGTCTTCAACGGCCACTTCCTCGGCGTGCTCCTCGCGGGCCTCGCCGACACCTGGGTGCTCCCCCACCTCGACGGCTGGCTCGCCACGCAGGGCTGGACCGACGCGATCTACCGCAACGCCGCCTCGGGCTGGCCCCTCTGGGCGCAGGTGATCGTCGCGCTGGTCGTCCTCGATTTCGTGCAGTGGTGCGTGCACAACCTCCTGCACCGCGTGCCCTTCCTCTGGGAATTCCACAAGGCACACCACTCGATCGTCGACGGCGAGATGGACTGGATCGTCTCCTTCCGATTCTCGTGGCTCGAGGTGATCGTCTACAAGACCATCCTCTACCTGCCGATGGTCTATTTCGGTTTCGCGTGGGAAGCGCTGATGTTCCACGCGATCTTCGGCACGCTGATCGGGCACCTCAACCACGCCAACCTCGATCTCGGTCACGGTCCGTGGCGCTACGTGCTCAACAGCCCTCGGATGCACATCTGGCATCACGACTACGACGGTGACGAGAAGACCACCGTCAACTTCGGGATCATCTTCTCGACGTGGGATTGGATCTTCGGCACCGCGAAGATGCCGGATCATCCGCCGAAACGTCTCGGATTCGCGGGCGTGGAGGAGTTCCCTCCGAACTTCTTCGCGCAGGAGGTCTGGCCGCTACAACGCCTGATCCCGCCGCTGCGCACCCACCACGTCGCGGCCGCGATCGTCGGCGTGGCCGTGATCGGGACGGCTTGGTGGCTCAAGGAGCCGCGCGTCGCGAGCACCGCCGCGCTCACTCCGATGCTCGGCGAGCCGTCGGCGAGCTCGCAGCCCACCGGCGCGACGCCGCCGAACGACGCGTACTCCGCGAGCCCGAACGAAGCGGAGGCCGCGCTCGCTCGCTTCGGGGAGGAGGCGCGCGCCGCGGGCTACGCGCACCCCGAGGCGATGGTCAGCGTGGCCGAGCTCGGCAAGGCGCTCGGCGCGCCGAGCTTGGTCGTGCTCGACGTGCGCCCCGAGGAGCGTTTCGCCGAGGGCCACGTGCCGGGCGCACGGCGCCTCGGGCGCGACGACTACTCGGTGCAGGAGCCGATCCCGGGCCTCTCGAAGGACGCGGACGCGCTGCAGGCGATGCTGCGCGCGCAGGGCATCGACCCGGGCGACACCGTGGTGCTGATGGGCGACGGAGGCCCCGAGCCTTACCGGCTCTGGTGGACGCTCCGCACGGTGGCCGGCTTCGAGACGCGGGTGCTCGACGGCGGTCTTCAGGCCTGGAAGGCGGCCGGACATCGCCTCGCGGGCGGCCCTGGGCTCGCAAGCAGTACTGGGCTCGCAAGCAGTACTGGGCTCGCGGTCGCGCCAGGTGGCGTGACGATCGCTCCGCCGAGCGAGCCGCCTCTGCTTCGCTGGCCGGAGGTGAACGCCTACCTGCAGGCGCACCCCGACGCGACGCTCGTCGACACCCGCAGCGAGCTCGAGTTCACGGGCCGCGAGAAGGAGCGCAACGCCGCGCGGGCGGGGCGCATCCCGGGCGCGCGTCACCTCGATTGGGTGCTCGTGCTCCGAGACCTCGACGAAGATCATCGTTTGAAGGATCCGGAGGCGCTCCGCTCGCTCTTCCGAGATCGCGCGATCGCCACCGACGCGCCCGTGGTCGCGTATTGCCAGAGCGGCACGCGTTCGGCCGCGGTGTTCTTCGCGCTCCATCAGCTCGGACTCTCGCCGGAGTCGCTCCTCAACTACGACGGCTCGTGGGCGGAGTACAGCCGCCTCGACCTGCCGATCGAGCCGTGAGCCGTCCGTGAAGCGCGTCTCGATCGCCCTGCTGCTCGGCCTCTTCGTCGCCCTCACGGTCGGCGCGGGCCGTGACGTGCGTGCTGGCGAAGAGCACGACGCGCTCGGCAGCCGTTCGGTGAAGGGCGTCGCGCTGGGTCTCTTCGCGAGCGATCCGGACTGGGACTACGGCCCGATGCTGCGCGAGCTCTCCGCGCGTGGCGCGACCGACGTGCTGCTCGTGGTGCAGCTCTCGCAACACGATCGTTTCGCGTCGGATCTCACGTTCGCGTCGTCGGGAGCGACCCACGCGCCGACCGAACGGACGCTCGTCCGCACGCTGCGCCAGGCGCGCGCGCTCGGGCTCCGCGTGGGGCTCATGCCGATCGTGCACCTGCGTCGGCGCGAGGCGCACGAGTGGCGCGGCATGCTCGCGCCAGCGGATGGGATCGACACCTGGATGCGGCGCTACCGCGCGGTGCTCTTGCCGCTCGCCGAACGCGCGGAAGCGGAAGGCGTGACGCGCTTCGTGATCGGCTCCGAGCTCTCGTCGCTCGAGCCCTTCGACGACGCATGGCGCGCGCTCGCCCGCGACGTGCGCGCGCGCTTCTCGGGCACCCTCGTGTACTCGACCAACTGGGATCGCCTGCGCGGCGAGGCGACGCTGCCGCCGGTCGCGTTCTGGGACGCGGTCGACGAGATCGGGCTCACGGCGTACTTCCCGCTCACGTCCACCGACGACGCACCGAGCGAAGAGGCCTTGATCGACGCGTGGCGCGCACCGCACGCCGCGATCGCAGAACTGTCGCGCCGCACTGGCAAGCCGATCGTGCTGACGGAGGTCGGCTACCCGAGCCGACGCGGCGCGCTGCGAGCGCCCTGGGATGACGGTGCGCGCGGCCCGCTGCACGACGGGTCGCGATCCACGGGCGATCCGACGAGCGCACGTGGCGACGACGACGTGCGCGTCGATCTCGAGCAGCAGCGCCGCGGCTTCGCGGCCTTCTGCGAGGTCTTCGCGGCGAGCGACGCGATCGAAGGCTTCTACGCCTGGAACTGGTTCGGGATCGGCGGCGCGCGCGACGACGGCTTCACGCTCCGCGGCAAGCCCGCCGCGGCCGAGCTCGAACGCTGCTTTGCGCGGTGGGAGGAACGATGACGAAGGCGCGAGAGTCACGAGCCACGAGCGACGAGCCGAAGCCTGCGCACGAGCCGCACGCCGAAGACCGAAAGGTGCGCGCCCGTCGTCGCTTCTTCGCACAAGCCCTCGGCGTCGGGGGCGCGGCGGTCCTCGGGAGCACGATCGGCTGTGGCGACGAGAGCGCGACGTCCACCGCGACGCCCACCCCCACTCCGACGCCGACACCGACGCCGACGCCCGCTCCGAGCGCGCCGACGTTGCCGGGCAAGGACCTCGACGCCTTCGTGGTCCACGGCAACACGCCGCCCACCTTCGAGACCCGCCGCGAGCTCCTCGGCACGAGCGTGATCACCGCGACCCCGCGCCTCTTCGTGCGGCAGAACGTCCCGCTGCCGCCGGACGATTTCGTCGCCGATCGCGAAGGTTGGTCGCTCGAGATCGCGGGCGTGCGAAACCCCGGATCGATCACCGTGGCCGAGCTGAAGCGTCTCGGGCTCGTCACCGTGGCCACCGTGCTCCAGTGCTCGGGCAACGGACGCCGCTTCTTCGAGCACGGCCCCTCCGGCTCGCCGTGGACGGTGGGCGCCGCGGGCTGCGTGCTCTGGAGCGGAGTCCCGCTCGCGAAGGTGATCGAACGCTTCGGTGGCCTGGCCGACGGCGCGCGTTTCCTGACGACCACCGGCGGTGAGCCGATCCCCGAAGGCGTCGAGCGCGACGACGTGGTGGTCGAACGATCGATCCCGATCGAGAAGGCGCTCCAGGATTGTCTGCTCGCGTGGGAGATGAACGGCGAGCCGCTCCCGCTCGTGCACGGCGGTCCGATCCGCCTCGTGGTCCCCGGCTTCTACGGCGTCAATCAGGTGAAGTACGTGCGGCGCGTCGCCGCGACCGCGGAGCCGACGCGCGCGAAGATCCACGCCACCGGCTACCGCGTGCGCGAGATCGGCCAAGCGGGCGCGCCCGATCAGCCGTCGATGTGGGAGATGGGCCCGAAGTCGTTCGTGACCTTTCCGACCGCGCGCACGCCCCAAATCACGGGACAGGTCGCGGGAACGATCGTCGCGCACGGTGTCGCGTTCGGCGGCACCGAGCCGGTCGCGAAGGTCGAGTGGAGCACCGACGGCACGACGTGGAACGACGCGACGATCGTCGGCCCCGATCTCGGCCCCTACGCGTGGCGCGTCTTCACCTTCGAGGTCGAGGCGCCCGTCGGCGCGCTCACGCTCTTCTCGCGCGTCACCGCCGCGAGCGGGCGCGTGCAGCCCGAGCATCGCCTCGAGAACGAGCGCGGCTACGGGAACGACAGTTGGCGCGACCACGGCGTGGTAGTGCAGGTCTGCGAAGCGGGCGACGAGGCGTGCCTGCGTCCCTGCCACGCGCTCGCCGAAGCGGAGGCCTCCGGCGCGGTCGGTCCAGACCTCGACGAGCTCGGTCCCTCGCTCGAACAAGTCCGCGCCGCGGTGCAGAACGGCGTCGGCGCGATGCCTTCGTTCACGCAGTTGCTCACGCCCGAAGAGATCGAGGACGTCGCGGCCTACGTGTTCGAAGCCACGCGGTGAGCGCGGCGAGTCGTCGCGCGCACGGCGACGATGTGACGCGGTGGCTCGTCGAGGCGGGCGGCGTGAGCGTGGACGTGGTGGGCGATGTGAACGGCGACGATGGAAGTCGACGACGGCGACTCGGTCGTTCACGTTCACGAACGCAAGACGTCTTCGACGACCCCGCGTCGTCGATCTCGGGAAGCTCCCGCCCACGCTCGCGCGTTCCCCGCCGATCCCGCACGTTTTTTGGCGGGTTTCCGACCCGCTGCTAGGTTCGGCGGCGCGTGAGGGACCTCGGGGCGACGAGGCTCACGAGCGGGGCGACGACAGATGCGACGAACGAGCACGAACCTTCTCCTGGCCCTCGGCACCCTGCTCGCGATCGCCACACCCGATCTCGCCGCACCGACGCTCGCCTCCGCGCAGACGGAAATCCCGCTCGGTGGCGAGCCCGTCCCCGACGATGGAACCCGTCCGCGCGAGTCGACCTACGAGACCGCGCGTGGCCTCGGCATGGGCACCGGCACCCGCGCGAGCGCGGCCGGCACCTCCGCCATCGCCTACAACCCCGCGAACCTCGCCCTCGCGCCCGTCTACCACCTCGAGAGCTTCGCCACCTACATCCCGAACGATCGCGCGTGGATGTACGGCGGCGCGGTCGCCGACTCGGTCACCAACCGCATGGCGGCCGGCTTCTCGATGCACGGCGTCTACGGCAACGACGACCGCAACTACCGCGGCTTCGACTCGCGCCTCGCGCTCTCGGTCCCCTTCAGCGACGCCATCTCGATCGGCGTCGCCGGCCGCTACGTGCGCCTCCGCTCGCGCACCGAGAACGAGAACGGCGACCGCGTCGGCCCCGGCGTGAAGGCCTTCACCCTCGACGCCGGCCTGCGCGTCACGCCCGTCGCGGGCCTCCACATCGCGCTCGTCGGCAGCAACCTCATCCCCACGGACTCCTCGCTCGCGCCGATGCTCCTCGGCGGCGGCGTCTCCTACTCCTACGAGACGCTGTTCTCGATCGGCGCGGACGTGCTCGTCGACATGACCAGCTTCGACGGCCCCGAGCTCCTCATCGGCGGCGGCGGCGAGATCCTCCTCGGCGGTCAGGTCCCGCTGCGCCTCGGCTTCCGCCGCGACCAGGGCCGCGAGCTCAATCAGATCACGGCCGCGATCGGCTACGTCGATCAGAAGGTCGGCCTCGACGTCGCGCTCCGCCAAGACGTGAACGGCCCGAAGGAGACCCAGCTCCTCTTCGCGTTCCGCTACCACGTGCAGTGACCTCTTCGGAGGCGAGCACGTTCGGCGTCGCGAACGCGCGAACGTGAACGTGAACGTGAACGTGAACGTGAACGTGAGCGTGAGCGCGAGCGCGAACGTGAACGGCGACGGCGACGACGAGATCGTCACCTACGACCCTGCTCGGAAGCCCGCGACGGCGACGGGACGGTAGGACGGCTCGACGTCGATCACCCTCCGACGAAACGTCGGCGGACCCTGCTACAAGCTCGTTCATGCAGGTCCACCTCGTCGACGGCACGTACGAGCTCTTCCGCATGTTCTACGGCGCACCCTCGTCGACCGACGCGGAAGGCCGCGAGATCGGCGCCACGCGCGCGCTGATGCGCAACCTCGCGGCGCTCGTGCGCAGCGACGGCGTCACCCACGTCGCGGTCGCGTTCGACACCGTGATCGAGTCGTTCCGCAACGCGCTCTTCGACGGATACAAGACCGGCGCCGGCATCGATCCCGCGCTTCATTCGCAGTTTCCACTCGCGGAAGAGGCGTGCCGCGCGCTCGGCCTCGTCACGTGGTCGATGATCGACTTCGAAGCGGACGACGCGATCGCGACCTTCGCCGCGCGTGCCTCCGCCGATCCGCGCGTGACCAAGGTCTTCCTCGCCTCGCCCGACAAAGACCTGCTCCAATGCGTGGAAGGCACCCGCGTGGTGCAGCTCGATCGCCGCAAGGACGTCGTGCTCGACGAGGACGGCGCGCGCGAGAAGCTCGGCGTCGAACCCGCGAGCGTGCCCGACTACCTCGCGCTCGTCGGCGACACCGCGGACGGAATCCCCGGCGTCCCGCGCTGGGGCGCCAAAGGCGCGGCCGCCGTGCTCGCGCGCTGGAAGCACCTCGACGCGATCCCCGACGACGCACGCCATTGGGACGTGAAGGTGCGCGGCGCCGACGCGCTCGCGGAGTCGCTCCGCACCCATCGCGACGCCGCGCTCCTCTACCGAGCGCTGGCGACCCTGCGCCGCGACGTGCCGCTCGCGGAGAGCGTGGACGACCTCGCGTGGCGCGGACCCGACGCGACGCTGGCCGATGTGGCAGAGCGTCTCGGTGCGACCGAGCTCGTGACCAAGCTCGCGCGCTGAGCTGCCGCCGTCGAGAGCTCCCGCGAGGTGCGTCGACCGACCGCCGCCGTTCGGAACCTCCCGCAGCGCCGACGTGACCGGCCGATCGCGGTGACCCGGCCAGCTTTCGGTCTCGTGCTGCACCTCCGGGTGTAAGCGCCGCGGTGCGCCTGCGTTCTCCCCGAGGTCCGCAGGGAGAGCGGGCCTCGGAGGACACCATGGAACGTACGCTTCTTTCCCGAGTCGGCGGGGTCAGCCGCCGACTTCTCGCGCTCGGAATCGCGCTCGGCTTCACCCTCGCCACGCCTGCGTACGCGCAGGAACCCACCTCGACCGAGGACCAGGGCGACACCGTCGTCCAAGGACACGAGCTCGTTCAGTACACGCTCGCCGTCGAGCCCACCCCCGAGCCGCGCGACGGGCTCAGCGCGGCGGAGCTCATGGTCGGGCTCGGTGTCGTCGGCCGCACGACCAGCGCCACGCCGATCGACGATCACGGCTACGCTAGCTCGCCCGGGCCGGCCTTCGACGTCGCGAGCCGCTTCCTCTTCGGGAAGAACCGTTACCTGCGCTTCGGCTTCTCTGCGCGTGGCCTGCACCAACGCGGGCGCGGCTTCGGCCGCGAAGGCTTCGGCTTCGCGAGCACCGTGCTCGATCTCGCGCTCACCGCGCGCACGATGTTTCCCTGCATGAGCAACGAGCACCGCAAGGTCTGGTTCGCGCTCAGCCTCGGTCCGAGCGGCGGCTGGCACGACGCGGGCACCGGCCGCGGCACCATGGGCGACGATCAAGGCCCGCGCCGCGAGGCCGCGCGCACCCTCGACCACGCCGCGCTCGGCTGGGTCGTCGGCGTCGATCTCGGCCTGCAGTTCGGCGCGTTCCTCGTCGATCTCGCGGTCGACGTCCGCCAACACTTCGCCATCGGCTCGGACGTCGGCGCGCACTTCCTCCCGAGCGCGGTGCTCCGCGCGGGTTGGGCGTTCGACGCGAGCGGCTACTGAGCCTCGCTCGTCGAGGAGCTCACGCTCAGACTCTCGAGCCGATGCGGCATCGCGTCGATACGATGTGCGATTCTTCGCGCTGAAGCAGTATCCTGCGAGTCGATTCGCACTCTGTCCGCGAAGCCGAAAGAATCCGCGAGACCGTCGGTCTGCGAGCGCGCGGATCCGAGGATTCAATACGCTTCGGTCTTCGAGATGATCTCGTTCATGATCTCGCGCGTGCCTCCGCCGATCGGGTAGAGGCGCGCGTCGCGGTAGAGCCGCTCCACGAGGTATTCGCGCATGTAGCCGTAGCCGCCGTGGAGCTGCACCGCCTGATCGCACACGTAGCTGCACGCGTCGGTCGCGACGTTCTTCGCCATCGCCGCGAGCCCCGCGTCGTTCTCACCCTTCAGGAAGCGCGACACACACTCGCCGGTGAGCGCGCGCGCGGCCGCGATGCGCGTGACCATCTCCGCGAGCTTGTGCCGCGTGACCTGGAAACCCGTGAGCGACTTCCCGAACGCGTGCCGCTCTTTCGTGTAGGCGACCGTCTCGCGGTACGCGAGCTCCGCGATCGCGACGCACTGCGCGGCGAGCATCAGACGTTCGGTGACGAAGTTCATCATGATCGCGACGAAACCCGCGTTCTCACGCCCAATCAGGTTCGCCACCGGTACCCGACAATCCTCGAACGAGAGCTCCGCGGTGTCGCTCGCCCACCAGCCCGTCTTCTTCAGCTTCTTCGAGACGGTGAAGCCCGGCGTGCCGCGCTCGACGATCAGGAGCGAGATCCCGCCGTGCCCCTCGCCGCCGGTGCGCACCGCGGTGGTCACGAAGTCCGCGCGCGCGCCGCTCGTGATGAAGGTCTTGCTGCCGTTCACCACGTAGAAGTCGCCGTCGCGCACCGCCTTCGTGCGCAGCGAGGCGACGTCGCTGCCGCCGCCGGGCTCGGTGATCCCGAGCGCGCTGATCTTCTCCCCGCGCAGCACCGCCTTCGCGAAGCGCTCCTTCTGATCGGGCGTCCCGAAGTGAACGATCGGCGGCAGCGCGATCGAGTGGCTCCCCAGCCCGACCGTGGTGCCCACGCTCCGGCCCGCGATCACCATCTCCTCCGCCGCGACGAGCACGTGCGAGAGATCGTTCCCGTCGCCGCCGACGCTCTCGGGGTAGCCGATGCCGAGGACGTCCGCCTCGCCCGCCTGCGCGTAGAGCTCCCGCGGGAATTCCTCCGCTTCTTCCCAGGCGTCCGCGTGCGGCGCGATGGCGTGCTCGGCGAAGCGGCGGACCGCCTTGCGGATCGCCTCGTGGGTCTCGTTCTCGAAGAGGTAGCGGCGCTTCTTCATGGGCGCCGGAGCGTACCACGAAAATGAATGGTGATTCATCGCGCCGACGCCGTCGTCGAACGCCGAAAACGGATTCAGCGGACGCCGTCGTCGAACGCCGAGAACGAAACGAGCGCGGGTCCGGAGACGCCGCGCTCGTTCATTTCGAGCCGATGGGGACCGCGATCAGATCAGGATCACGCCACCGTCCGGCGGGACGATGATGTAGACCTCACGCGCGTCGAGCTCCGCGACGCCGTTGCCGATCACGATGATGCGCGCGCGGTGGATCTCCGCCGCCTCCGTCTCGGGCACGCGGAAGTCGTTGTAGAACTCGACCTCGAACTCCACGCGCGTCCCCGGGATCACCTGGTAGAACGTGGTCTCGTCCTTCGACGCGTAGCCCGCGCCGGGGATGCCTTCGCGGTAGCCCTCGACCGGCGTGACGCGCTTGATGAAGCGGGTGGCGTCGGTGTCGCCCGGGTTGCCGGGCACGTTCGCGAGGCGCGTCGACACGTCCTGCACGACGCCGCCCACGAGGGTGCCGATCGCGTCGATGATGCTCTCGGAGACCGCGCCACCGCTCGCGTTCAGCACGAGGGGCGCGCCTGCCATGTCGACGGTGCCGGTGCGACGCGCGACCTCCTCCATGTCGGCACGACCGCCGCCGTCGACCGCGACGCCGACGAAGCGCGCCCCGATGCTGGTCACGGCGGCCATCGCGACGTCGAAGATCGGCGGGCGCGGCGAGATGCCAGCGTACGGCTGCGTGCCGCCGGGGCCGTCGTGCATGTTGATGTCGGTGACCATCACGTAGATGGGCAGCGCGCCCGCGCGGAAGCAGGGGTAGCCGATGCGCGGCGCAGGATCGTCCGGGATGGCCGGGCAATTCGCGGGCGGTAGGGTCCAGCTCGATCCCGACGAAGTGTAGGTCGCGCCCATGGTGAGCGAGGCGTGGAAGAGCGCCGCGACGTGCGACTCCGGACCGTCCGCGCCGCCAGCCGCCGAGAGACGACCGAGCGCCGACTGGACCGCCGACACGTCGTTCGTGATGTTCTGCATGTTCTGGTAGGGCATGTCGCCCGCGCTGCCGTAGGCGCCGAAGCCACTGCCGAACGGGAAGTCGCGGAACTGGCCGACGCCCATCTGCACGTCCGGGATGCGCGAGGCGAGCGCGGACGCGATCGTCGTGAGCGAGCTCGTCACGTTGTCGATCGGCAGGCCCATCGAGCCGGTGGTGTCGATGAGGAAGTAGACGTCCGCGCGGTTGATGCTCGTGCCGAAGGCGAGCGTGCGCAGCGGGCGGTCGGGGCCGTTGAACGGCAACACGATGAAGAAGTCGTCTTCGGGGATCGTGCTCGAGGGATCGAGCGGGTCCGTCATCGAGCCGCGGACCTCGCCGAGATCCGTGATGCCGTCGCCGTCGCTGTCGATCGAGCACGCGTCGGTGGAGTAGACGCAGAACTCTTCGTAGTCGGAGAGCCCGTCGCGGTCGCTGTCGGAGTTCCGCAGCACGGCCTCGCGCTCGGTGCCGCAGTCCGCCGCCGAGCCGGGCGGAACGCAAGGGCCCGTGGGGATCGATCCGTCGCGGCCCGGGATCGCGCCGTCGCGACCGACGATGCCGGCGTCGCGGCCGGGTCGACCGCCGCCTCCGTCCGGAGAGCACGCGCCGGCGAGCGCCGCGCAGAGCAAGAGGGTTCCCAAACGCGCCATCTGAACCTCCAAGAAGAGCAAGCTGGTCGCGTCGTGTGCGGCGTCGCGACGCGACACCGTATCAAGCGGGGTTCTGTTCGCGAAATGCACAGCCCCTGGAACACGCGAGGGGACTCACATGCGCATCAAGTGCAAGAGTGCGAGCGTCAATCGCGTTTTCCGAGCCGAGAGTCGCGTTCGAGCTCCGGGATCAGATGATCGGCCCGCCGGGGCTCGCGGGGACGACGATGAAGACCTGCCGCTCGTCGAGCACGGCCGCGCCGGTGCGCACTTGGATGTACGCGATGTAGACGCGGCTCTCGCGCTCGCCGACCTGGAAGTCGTTCTGGAACGTGATGCGGAACTTCACGTTGGTCCCCGGCACGACGCCGAAGAACGTCGACTCGTCGATCGTCGCGACCGCCTGCTCCGCCGTCACGCCCTCGGGCGGCAACCAACACGGATCGGTCGGCGGCGTCGCACGACACGCGGGCTGACGGCGCTTGATGAAGCCGCGCGCGTCCACCGAGTCGCTCGGGTCGTCGCGCAGCGCGGTGTCCACGTCGAGCGGCACCCGCGTGGCCACCGTCTCGATCGCCTCCACCACGGTGTCGACGAAGAGCGACGTGCTGCCGCCGTCCGGGAGATCGTAGACGAGCGGCTGACCGTCGAGATCGACCGCGCCCGTCTCTTCGGCGGTGCGGCGCATGAAGAAGCACGGTGACCCGCCGGACGGTCCGACCACGCCGCTGCAGGTCGAGCCGTTGTCGGTGTTGACGCCGATGTACTTGGCGCCCTGCCGGTTCAGCTCCGCGACCGTGTCCGTCCAACTGATGGGCGTGGGCGCGATGTCGACGTACGGATCGCACGACGAGCTCTCGCCGGGCGGCCCGTTGTGGCTGCAGTAGTCGCCGAAGTGCACGACGATCGGGAGCGCGCCTTCGCGGAAGCACGCGGCGCCCCAGCCGGTGTCGAGGCAGTCGCCGACGTAGCGGCGCATCGTGTAGCTCGCGCCGCCACGGTATCTCCACGTGCCACCGAGCCCGGTGACGAGCTGGTAGAGCGCTTCGGTGTTCGACTCGGGGCCGTCACCGCCGCCGTGCAGGCCCATCGCGTCGAACGCGGTCTGCACGTCGCTCGCGCGCTCCGGCGGCGTCATGCCGATCGCGAGGATGAAGGGCTCGTCGGAGCCGCCGCCGTAGCCGCCGAACGGGAAGTCGTCGTGCTGCCCGCCCCCGAACCACGCGTCGGGGATCGTCTCGCGTACGCGGTCGATGATGCCGACGCCGGGCGTCGTGACCGTGCTCTTCACGAGGTCGAGCTCGGTGCCCATCGAGCCGGTGGTGTCGGTGAGAAAGAAGATGTCCGCCACGCGGATGTCGGTCGCGAAGTCGAGGTCGCGCTGCACCGGGTCGCCGCCGTAGGGGAGCACGACGAAGAAGTCGTCGCGTGGGATGCCGCAGTCGGGGTTCGTCGCGCAGCCGCAGGCTTCGTGGCCCTCGCCGCTCGGGCAGTTCACTTGCTCGCGCGCGATCTCGACGAGGTCGCCGAGGCCGTCGTCGTCGGAGTCGGGATCGCAGGGGTTGGTGCCGAAACGGATCTCGTCGCCGTCCGAGGCGCCGTCGTTGTCGGAGTCGGAGTCGACGAAGTCCGCGAGCCCGTCCGACGCGCGATCGCCGGTCAGCGGATCGACCTCTTGGTCGCAACTGCGCGGCGGCGAGTCGAGCGATCCGTCGCCCGCTTCGATCGCGTCGTCGATGCCGTCGCCGTCGGAGTCGAGGTCGCGGAAGTTGAGGATACCGTCGCCGTCGGAGTCGCCCGCGCCTTCGTCCGAGTCGAGGATCGTGTCGCCGTCGGAGTCGAGATCGAAGACGTCGGGGGTGCCGTCGCCATCGGTGTCGACCGGTGGGCCGTCGCCACCGCGCTCGACCACGTTCGCGATCCCGTCGCCGTCCGCGTCGGGATCGAGCGCATCGACGATTCCGTCGCCGTCGAGGTCGTCGTCGCGCTGGTCGGTGTCGGGCACGCCGTCCCCGTTCGCGTCGAGATCCAGGAAGTCGGGCGCGCCGTCGGCGTCGGTGTCGACGGGCGGCGTCAGGCAGTTCGCGTCGCCGGCCTCGACCGAGTCGGGGATCCCGTCGCCGTCGGAGTCGGGATCGTTCCAGTTCGGTTGGCCGTCGCCGTCGAAGTCGCCGTCGCCTTCGTCCATCGTGGAGATCGAGTCTCCGTCCGGATCGTCGGTGGTGCCGCAGCGCACGATCACGGAGCCGTCGGCGCCCGCGTCGTCTCGCGCGGGCGGACCGTCGTCGTCGCCACACGCACCGAAGAGCCCGAAGGCCAAGGCGATCGCGAGGCGATCGAAGCCACGAAGTGAAGCCCGCACGCGCTCACTGTAGGGAGCTTCGTCGCGCCCGAGCAAGCAGAGCCGCGGCTTCGTCACGCGACGACCCGTCCGCGGATGGAGCACCTTCGCCCGCCCTCGTGCGGTTCCGACGTGGGGTTCGCTTCGACGTCGCCGTGCCGCTCGGCGGGGGACGAGCACGTCGAGACCGTCTCGGAAGATCGCGCGATCGATGACCTTTTCGCCACCCCTCGTGCGCGGCTCCGTCGGCCCGCTCGCTTGACCCGCCGCGCCGGGCGCGGTAGCCGAGGGCCCGGAGGGAACGACATGCGTACGTCGATCCGCGCGGCCACCGTCGCGCTCAGTTGCTTCTTCTTCGCGGGCTGCGGCCCCGACTACCCCGCCTGCGACGACGACGACGACTGCCGGGAGGGCGAGTTCTGCGTGAACGACCTCTGCCAGCAGTGCCGCGACGCCAACGACTGCCCGGCCGGTCAGACCTGCAACGGCGGCCGCTGCGATCCGATCGAAGGATGGTGCGCGGGCAACGGCGACTGCGGCCCCGGCGAGGAGTGCCGCAACAACCGCTGCGTGGCCTCGTCGAGCGAGGATCTCTCGCAAGACACGAGCGGTCCGACGAGCTCGGGACCGTGCTCGCTCGACCCGGTCTTCTTCGCGTTCGACAGCGACGAGCTCGACTCGAGCACGCGCGACGCGCTCGGCCGCATCGCGACCTGCATCCGCACCCGCAACGTCGCGCGCGTGCACGTCACCGGATACACCGACCCGCGCGGCACCGAGGAGTACAACCTCGCGCTCGGCGATCGCCGCGCGCGCGCGGTCATGCAGTACCTCACCTCGCTCGGCGTCACGCGCGAGGGCTTGAGCGCCTCGTCGATGGGCGAGGAGATGGCGCAGGGCGAGGACGAGTCGGGCTGGCGCAACGACCGCAAGGTCACCTTCACGGAGCGCTGAGATGCGGTCTCCGCGGCTCGCTTTTCCGCTCCAGATGGCGTTGCTCTGCGTCGCCATCCTCGTCACGGCGGGGTGCTACTCGAAGTCGGCCGGCGAGCGCCTCGCGCGCGAAGCGGCCGATCGCGAGCGCCGCATCGTCTCCCTCGAAGAAGGCATGAGCGCCGAGCGGGCGGCGATGGAGACGAAGATGGCCGAGCTGGAGCGGGTGCTCGAGCAAGCGACCAGCGTCGTCACCCGCAACAGCGCGGACATCGGCACCGAGGTGCAGCGCCTGCGCGAGCAGATCCAGGTGCTCGAAGGCGAGATCGCGGAGCTCCGCAACGAGCTCACCAGCACCCAGCGCGCGCTCTCCGAGCAACAGCAGGAGATCGATCGCCGCATCCAGCAGTTCGCGCGCAAAGCCGGCGTCGACATGCCGGTGGACGCCTCGCAGATCCCGGCCGATCCCGCGGAGCACTTCGCGGCCGCCCAGCGCGCGCAGCAAGCCAACGATCACAGCACGGCCCGCGCGCTCTACCGCGAGTACGTGTCCCGCTACCGCGACGACGCACGCGCAGACGACGCGCAATACGCGATCGGAAAGACGTACTTGGCGGAAGGTCGCCCCGCGAGCGCGCTGGCGGAGTTTCGCAAAGTGATCGCCGAGTTCCGCACCGGCGACGTCGTCGACCGCGCGCTCTTCGAAATGGCAGAGGCGTTCTACGCGCTGCACGCCTGCACCGACGCACGCTCGGCGCTCGAAGCGTTGATCTCGGCGCACCCGCGCTCACCGCTCGTCGCGCAGGCGAGAACGAAGCTGCGCGACATCCAGCGGGCGCCGCGCGGGTACTGCACGAGCTGAGCGCGACGCGAGACACACCACGCTCGAGAAGCCCACGCCCCCCCGAGGTGCGTGGGCTTCTTCGTGCGTGCGCGATCGCGGATTCGTGCAGGCGTGCTGGATGCGGTCTGCGAAGGCGCACGCGCGCGAGCGCTCGAGGGCGCGTCGCCGAAGATTCCGAGGAATATCCAGACCTCGGCTTCGTATCCCCTCGTTCGGCGTGGCTCCACCACATGGCCATGCCCGACTCGCCGCGTTTGCGGCACTGCGCGCGCTGCGCGCCTCAGGAGGGTTTGGGATGACGAAGAAATGGTTCGGGCTCGCGCTCGTGCTCGCGCTCGCGTGCGGCGACGACGACGGACCGCCGACGACGGACGGCGGGATGGAGATGGACGGCGGCGGACGCGACGGCGGCGAGGTCGACTCGGGAGTCGACGGCGGACGCGACGCGGGCTCGTGCGTCGACGAGGACGACGACGGCTACGGCGAGGGCTGCGCGCTCGGACCGGACTGCGACGACGAGAACGCCAACGCGAGCCCCGCGGGGACCGAGCGCTGCGACGGCGCGGACAACGACTGCGACGGCACCACCGACGAGGACCTCACGGGTCCGAGCTGTGGGCTGATGGTCGGCGTGTGCGCGGGTGCGACCGCGCGCTGCGGTGGCGAAGACGGCTTCCTCGCGTGCGACGCGACCGACTACGGCGCCGACTACGAAGCGACCGAGGCCGCGTGCGACGGGCTCGACAACGACTGCGACGGCACGACCGACGAAGGTTGTCCGTGCGAGGACGGCGAGACGCAGGCGTGCGGCATCGACGTCGGCGCGTGCATGCCGGGCACCCAGACGTGCACGGGCGGTACCTTCGGCGCGTGCGTCGGTGAGGTCGGTCCGATGGGTGAGAGCTGCAACGGGCTCGACGACGACTGCGACGGCATGATGGACGAGCCGGGCGATCTCACGCCGCCCGCGTGTCCGCTGCAGCAGGGCGTGTGTGCGGGCAGCGTGCGCGCGTGCGGCGGCGTCGCGGGCTGGATCGCGTGCTCCGGCGTCGCGAGCTACGGCGGCGACTACCAGGCGACGGAGTCGCTCTGCGACGGGCTCGACAACGACTGCGACGGGATCGTCGACGAAGGCTGCACGTGCATCGACGGCGCGACGCAGGCCTGCGGAAGCGACCTCGGCGTGTGCATGGCCGGCACCCAGACCTGCACCGCGGGCTCGTGGGGCGGCTGCGCGGGTGAGGTCGCGCCGGCGA
>JALOQC010000602.1 GCA_025453555.1 Myxococcota bacterium
GGTCGGGAACACCGACGCGGAAGGTCGTTTGATCCTCTGCGACGCCCTCGCGGACGCCTGCGACGAGATGCCCGAGCTGCTGATCGACTTCGCGACCCTCACCGGCGCCGCGCGCGTCGCCCTCGGCACCGAGCTGCCCGCGCTCTTCTGCAACGACGAGACGCTCGCGCAGCAGATCCTCGACGCCGGCACCGAGGCGCGCGATCACCTCTGGCGCCTGCCGCTCTGGCGCGACTACGACCGCTTCCTCGACAGCAAGGTCGCGGATCTCTCGAACACCGGCAGCTCCAGCTTCGGTGGCGCGATCACCGCCGCGCTCTTCCTCCAGCGCTTCGTCAGCGGCGGCACCCCGTGGGCGCACGTCGATCTGATGTCGTGGAACAACGACTCGCGGCCGGGTCGCCCCAAGGGCGGCGAGGCGATGGCGCTGCGCGCGTTCTACCGGCTGCTCGAGAAGCGTTACGGGGCGTGAGGAGCGGACGATGAGCGGGCAGACGAGCGGGCAGGCGAGCGGACGCCCCACGAGCTTCGCGACCTGGAACGACATGCTCCGCGTGCCGCGGATCCTCTGGGCCGCGCTGATCATGTCGTGCGTGATCTACGGCGGGCTGATCGCGTCGGGCATGCTGGCCCGAGGACGCGAGGAGCCCATCGTCCTCGACCCGACGATGGCGCTCGTCTTCGCGATCAGCGCGGTCGGCGTCGCCGTGACGAGCTTTCTGCTTCCCGCGTCGCTGCTCCGCCAAGGGCTCGCCCACGCCGCCTCGGGCGTGACGATCGAGGAGCGCGCGGACACCGAATCGGCGACCCTCTTCCGCGACGCCGCGCCGCGCGTGCGCTCGATCGCGAACCCGTCCGAAGCCCGGGCGATCTTCGCGGGCCGCTACTTCACCACGTTCATCCTCTCCGTCGCGCTCTCCGAGGCCGTCGCGGTCTTCGGCCTCGCGGGACACGTCGCGGGCTTCTTGCCGATGCCGGTCGCGCTCGTCTTCGTGGGCGCCGCGATCGTCCTCCAGGCGCTGCGCTTCCCGAGCGCCGCGCGCTGCGTCGCGATCACCGAGCGGGCGTGGAACGCGAAGTGGCCGACGGAGTGATCCCCTCGGCTGCGATCACTTCACCTCGGTGACCCCGATGAGCCGCGGCGCGTGCACGATCACGTGGATACCCGCCTCCATCACCGGCGTCTTCGTGGGTGCGTCGACCCCGATCGTGCAGTGCCCGAGCACCACGAAGCCCTTGGCCGCGAGCAGCTCGTCGCTCACGCGATGATCGCCCGGCAGCGCGAGCGTGCCCATCACGAGCCCGCCGTCGAAGAAGCAGCTCACCTGACGCAGCCGGCTCCGCCCGCTCGTGCGCGTCACTGCCTCCACCAGCTCCTCCGGCTTCGGCTGCAAGAGCACGATCGCGCTCTTCGCGAGCGCGAAGAACGGCACGTCGTTCCCCGTCGGCAAGCGCGCGTCGCTGAGAGACACGAAGGTCCGATCTTCTTCGAGGAAGTCGAGCAGCGGCATCGCGCGCGGCACGTGCAGCGTGCCGGTGATCCAACCGGCCGTCGTCAGCGCACGCACCGGCACGAGGCGCAGCTCGGGTCGCTCTTCGTTCATCTCCCGCGGTCCCTCCGCGCCGGAGAGTACACGAGTCGCTCGCGGGGAGCGTCGCACCGACGTCTCGCGCGAACGAGACCACGCCGGTCACATGCAGACGGGCGTCGGCGACACGCGCCCCTCGCACACGAAGTGGCGAGCGTCCGTGTTCAACCGCGTGTTCGACGCGTTCGTCGGGAGCTCGAGCGTGACCCCGTAGCCGGTCGTCCCGGACGGCGCGCCCGGTGCCCAGCGGACCTCGTCCGCACACGCGCGAGTGAACGATCCATCCCAGCTCGGAAAGCCCATCCCACGGGGAAGCAGGCGGCAGCGCGTGAGGCTCCGTCCGTCCACAGCGTCTCGAACGCGCAGAACTGGCCGAGACGGACACAGCGCCATTCGTAGGTGCGCGCCTGAGCGGCGACCCAGTCCGTCTCCGCCACGTCTTCCAACGCGACGAGCTTCGTTCCCATCGCCGTGCAGGCAGCACGCGCGTCCGCCGCTCGTCCTCCTCGCAGAGGTCCGCCGCGCACGGTGGAGCTCCGCCCACGCAGCCACGCGCATCGGCGCCTTCCTCGCCGGGCTCGCAACGCTCCGCGCCGTTGCAGAAGACCCCGTCGTCGCAGCTCTCGCTGCACGTCGCGCCCGTGTCCGCCGTCATCGGCATCGCGTCGTCGCCGCAACCGAGCGCGAGTGCCGACAGCACCACGAACCATCCCCCCGAATCCACATCGCTCCGTCGTACGCGCACCGCGATGGGCAGAGCCATGGAGTGTTCGTCGACTGCGCCGCTCGAGAAACGCCGCACCACACGGACCAGAAATACTTAGGACACACTTGATTTGCGTTCAAATTACTTTACAACCGGGCCCCGTGTCGACGAACCGCCCAAGTACAGCCGCGGCGGGACCTGGATCTCGCCGTTCGTCCTCCACCTCGCGCGCCGCGTCGCGCGCACCTTCACGCGACTCGCATCCCGCGACGCTCCCCGAAGGCTTACCGAAAGGAAGCTCAGCCGATTTCGCAAGCCGCCCTGCTGGACGGCGCGCAGCGGTTCGAAGTGGAACCAGGCGAAGCGAAGTGGACGCAGTCCACGAAGCCGCAGGGTTCCACGAGACGGTCGGGCCGCGCGTGAGCACGGAACCGACAAGCGGAGCGAGCGAAGGCTCGTGGGACGGGGCCCCACTGGGCTTCATGCCCCGTGGGGAAGGGGCTGGCGACAGCCCCTCCGGGAAGCCGATCGGACGCTCGCGATCCACCGAGCTCGTGGTCCAGAAGTTCGGAGGCTCTTCGCTCGCGTCGCCGGAGAAGATCGCGCGCGTCGCCGCTCGCATCGCCGCCGAGCGCGCGAAGGGTCGCCCGCTCGTCGTGGTCGCCTCCGCGATGGGAGGCCGCACCGACGCGCTCGTGCAGCTCGCGAGCGCGCTCAGCGACACCCCTCCGCCGCGCGAGCTCGACGCGCTCCTCGCGACCGGCGAGAGCGCCTCGACCGCGTTGCTCGCGATGGCGCTCGAAGAGCTCGGTGTGCCCGCGGTCTCGCTCCGCGGCTGGCGCTCCGACACCACCGCGGTCGCGATCGCCGCGGCGCTCGGTGTGCCTTGCGAGATCTACTCCGACGTCCCGGGTGTCTTCAGCGCCGACCCCCGCCACGTGCAGGGCGCGCGCCTCGTGCCCTGCCTGCGCTACGACGAGATGCTCGCGTACGCCGAGCGTGGCGCGAAGGTGCTCAACGAGGACGCCGTCGCCACTGCGCGTGAGCTGGGCGTGCCGCTGCATGCGCGCGCGACCTTCGCGGACGTGGAAGGCACGCTCGTGACCACCGACGTCCCGCGCGCGTCGATCGTGGGCGTCGCGATGCGCCGCGAGACGTATCGGATCTCCGGATCGAGCGACGCGGTCGACGCGATCTGTCGCGTGCACCACGGCGTGCAGCGCCGCGAGGTCGCGGAGCCGGCACCGTTCGCGGAGACGCAGTTCGATCGCGGTCCTCACGACGCGCAGCCGTCGAACCGGCCGACGCGGCACGAGGCGCTGGTGGTGCTCTGCGAAGGCGCGACCCCCGACGGTCTCGAAGGCGTCGTGGTCGACGGTCCCTTCGCGACGGTCTCGGTCGTGGGCGCGCGGGCGCCGAAGCTGCAGAACGCGATCGATGCCGCGCTCGAAGGCGCCGGAATCGCCTGCCGCGAGCAGTGGATCGACGCGACCTCGGCGACGTGCGTGCTGAGCCCACGCGACGCGATCGCCGCGCTCTGCGCGCTCCATCAAGCGCTCGTCGAAGGGCGCGCGGTGACGCACGCCCCGGAGGGCGCGCGTGCCTGAAGCGAGGCCCGAGGTGACGCGGTCGAGGCGCGCACCGAAGCCTTCTGCGGAGCCCCCCTCGACGCGCCTCGACCTCACGATCCGCGCGCCGCGCGTGGAGGACGGCGCCGCGATGTGGGCGCTCGTCCACGAGGTCGGCACGCTCGATCCGAACAGCGCCTACCTCTACCTGCTCCTCGCGGATCGCTTCGCCGAAACCTGCGCGATCGCGGAGCGAGACGGGCGCCTCGTCGCGATGCTGACCGGCTTCGTCCCGCCGCGCGATCCGAGCACCTACTTCGTCTGGCAGATCGGTGTGGACCCGAGCGCGCGCGGCGAGCAGCTCGCGAGCCGCCTGATCGAGCACGTGCTCGCGCGGCACCCCTCCGTGTCCTTCCTCGAAGCCACCGTCTCGCCTTCGAACGACGCTTCCCTCGCCCTCTTTCGTTCCTTCGCGCGATGCCGCGACGCGACGCTCGCGACTCACGCGGGCTACGGCGCCGAGCTCTTCCCGCACGCGCCCGATCGCCCGCAACACGATCGCCCGCCACACGAGGCCGAACCGCTCCTGCGCATCGGCCCCTTCGCCAATTCATCGGCTCCGCGCGCTCGCGCGGCCCGATAGTTTCGCGCAATCGTGCAGCTTCGCGGACTGCGTCCGCTTCGCCTCGCACGATTCCGCTTCAATTGCCGTTTTGGAGCCGGCCGCCAGGCCGAGCGACCCGCGGCAACGTGAGTGTCGCCGTCAGGCGACCGAACCGTGAAACCCGTCTGCCCTCGATCCCGAAAGGATCCCGCGATGATTCCCCCCGTCTTCGAGCGCCTCGAGTCCGAGGTCCGCGGCTATTGCCGTTCGTTCCCCACCGTCTTCACGCACGCCGAGGGCGCCACCCTCCGCGACGCGAAGGGTCGCACGTACCTCGACTTCTTCGCCGGCGCGGGCGCGCTCAACTACGGGCATTCCCATCCCGTGATGCGCGACGCTCTGATCGCCTACCTGCAGAGCGGCGGCGTCGTTCACACCCTCGATCTCCACACCGCCGCGAAGGCCCGCTTCCTCGAGACCTTCGAGCAGCTCGTGCTGCGCCCGCGGAAGCTCGACTGGAAGGTCATGTTCCCCGGACCGACCGGTACGAACGCCGTCGAAGCCGCCCTCAAGCTCGCGCGCAAGGTCACGGGGCGCACCGAGGTCGTGAGCTTCACCAACGGCTTCCACGGCATGACGCTCGGGGCGCTCGCGGTCACCGGCAACGCGGGCAAACGCGCGGGCGCCGGCGTCCCGCTCGGCCACGCGCAGGCGCTGCCCTACGACGGCTACCTCGGCGACTCCGTCGACACCCTCGACCTCTTCGAGCACATGCTGCGCGACGGATCGAGCGGCCTCGATCTCCCGGCCGCCGTGATCCTCGAGACCGTGCAGGCCGAAGGCGGCGTGAACGTCGCGAGCCCCGAGTGGCTCCGTCGTTTGCGGAAGATCACCGCCGAGCACGGCGTGCTGCTCGTGGTCGACGACATCCAAGTCGGATGCGGTCGCACGGGACCCTTCTTCTCGTTCGAGCGCGCCGGCATCGAGCCCGACGTCGTGACGCTCTCCAAGTCGCTCTCCGGCTTCGGTCTGCCCTTCGCGCTCACGATGTTCCGGCGCGACCTCGACGTGTGGAGCCCGGGTGAGCACAACGGCACCTTCCGCGGCTTCAACCTCGCGATGGTCACCGCGACCACCGCGCTCGAGACCTTCTGGCGCGACGACACCTTCGCGCGCGCGACCGAGCGAAAGGCCGCCCTCGTGAGCGAGCGCCTGCACGCGATCGCTGAGGTCACGCCCTTCGCGCGCGGCGTGCGTGGGCTCGGGATGATCCGAGGCCTCGAGTGCACGCCCGCCGCGCGCGCGAACGAGGTCTCGAAGGCCGCGTACGAGCGTGGCCTCGTGATCGAGACTGCCGGCCCGAACGACGAGGTCGTCAAGCTGCTCCCGCCGCTGACGATCGACGAGGCGGAGCTGGCGCACGGGCTAGACGTGCTCGCGGAGAGCTTCGCGCACGTGGCACGCACGCAGCGACGCCGCGACGACGACGCGACCACGACGGTGGCGACGCGAGCGTCGAGCACGACGTCGAAGCACGCCGAGCCCGTGGTGCACGCAGGCGCGCGACGCGACGTGGAGGTGCTCCGATGATCGTGCGGCGTCTGCTCGAGATCGTGGGCAGCCCGCGCGACGTGGGCGGCGAGACCTGGACGAGTCGTCGTCTCCTGCTCGCGCACGAAGGCATGGGCTTCTCACTCCACGACACCCTCATCCACGCCGGGACCGAGACGCGGATGCACTACAAGCACCACCTCGAAGCGATCACGCCGGGCACGATGTACGCGCTGATCGGTCACGAGCGGCACGTCCTCCGCGCCACCACCGAGATGCGCATGATCTGCGTGTTCAACCCGCCCGTGACGGGCCGCGAGGTGCACGGCGACGACGGCGCGTACCCCCCGAGCGATCCGGAGGCGCTCGCGACGCTCGCGGAGGCACCGTGAGCGGAGACGAACGCACCGCGCGCGACGCGAGCGACGAGGTCACCGCGAGCGACGCGGGCTACGAGGTCACCGCGAGCGACGCGAGCAGCTCGACCCACGCGAGCGAGCCCGCACGAACGCGCCGACGCCCACGCGTGCGAGGAAAGGCGCGCGTCCCCGACACGATCGCGACGCCGACGCGCTATCCCTCGCGGCTGCCCGCCGGCATGGCGGAGCTCTTCCTCCCGCGCGACGTGCCGGTCGTGTGGTCCGACGAATCCTCCCGCGACGACGGCGCGCTCGACCCCGCCGCACTCGCGCACTTCGACGAGCACGGCTTCGTCTCGCTCCCGTCCTTCTTCGGCTCCGACGAAGTGCGCGCGCTCCAGACCGAGCTCGACGCCCAGCTCGCGTGGGCGGCCGCGCACCCCGACGATCCGCGCCTCGTACGCGAGCCCGACGCCGACGCGCTCCGCTCGATCTTCGCGGTCCACCAGACGAGCGCGCGCTTCGAGGCGCTCTCCCGCGATCCACGTTTGATCGCCATCGCGCGGCAGCTCCTCGACGACGACGTCTACCTCCACCAAACCCGTCTGAACCTGAAGCCCGGCTTCGACGGCAAAGAGTTCTGGTGGCACTCCGACTTCGAGACCTGGCACCACGAAGACGGCATGCCGACGATGCGCTGCTTCTCGTGCGTGATCGCGCTCTCCGACGTCACGCCCCACAACGGCCCGGTGCTCTTCCTGCCGGGCTCGCACCGCACCTTCGTGGGCTGCGTCGGCGAGACGCCCGACGAGAACCACCAGACCTCGCTGCGTCGTCAGACGATCGGCGTCCCGAGCCGCGAGGCGATCACCGCGCTGTCGGAGAAGCACGGGCTCGTCGGCCCCACCGGCCCCGCGGGCACCGTCGTCCTCTTCGACTGCAACCTCCTGCACGCGAGCAACGGCAACGTCACGCCCGACCCGCGGCACCACCTCTTCTTCGTCTACTCCGCGATGGACAACCGGGTCGTCGATCCCCCGAGCGGACGGCGCCCACGCCCGACCTACGTCGCGACCCGCGAGCCGCGCGTGCTGCGCCCGAACGCCGAGACGTCGCTCGATCGCGCGAATCCCTCGTCGCACACGACCGATCCGTCACCGCGATCGACACCGCGATCGACACCCCCCTCGACCGATCGCGCGTCGCGTCCGAGCTGATCCCGTGGCCGTCGCCGTCTTCCTCGCGAGCCTCCTCGCGTTCACCCTGATCGGCGTCGCCTCCGCGCGCGCCCGCCACGACACCGCGCGCGACTACCTCGTCGCCGATCGCCGCGTGCCCGCGTGGCTCGCCGCGCTCTCCGCCGTCGCCACCAACAACAGCGGCTTCATGTTCGTGGGCCTCATCGGCTTCACCTACGCGTACGGCGTCCAAGCGGTCTGGCTCCAGCTCGGCTGGGTCGTCGGCGACGCGCTCTGCTGGGTTCGCTTCCACCGCCGCGTGCGCGAACGAAGCGGCGACCTCGAGGCGAACGGCGTCCCGGCCCTCGTCGCGACGGACGAGCGCGGCCGCACCGATCGCGTGGTCGCCGGCGCCGCCGCGGTGCTCACCTTCTTCTTCCTCGCCGGCTACGCCGCTGCACAGCTCCAAGCCGGCAGCACCGCGCTGCACGCGCTCTTCGGCTGGGACGCCCGCGTCGGGGCCATCCTCGGCGCGGTGATCGTCGTCCTGTACTCGTTCGCCGGCGGCCTCCGCGCGTCCATCTGGACCGATGCCGCGCAGTCATTCGTGATGCTCTTCGCGATGATCGCGCTCCTCGTCGCGTGCGCCCTCGCGCTTCCTCCGAGCGAGCTCTTCTCCGCGCTCCACACCGAGGACCCGTCGCTCGTGCGATGGATGCCCACCGAGCTCGCGTTCGGCTTCCCGCTCTACCTGCTGGGCTTCGTCTTCGGCGGCCTCGGCGTCCTCGGTCAACCGCACATCCTCGTGCGCACGATGAGCCTCGACGATCCGCGCTCCATCCCCAAAGCGCGCGCGATCTACTTCGCGTGGTTCGTGCCCTTCAGC
>JALOQC010000603.1 GCA_025453555.1 Myxococcota bacterium
CCTCGACCTGCTTGCACTGAACCGCTTCGCCAATGGACATGGGGGGCGCGTAGTGACACGGCCCCACGCGGGGTGCAAGCGGATCCGGCGCGATACGGGACTTCGTCACCTTCGGGGACCCGCCGGAAGGGCCTGCGATTCGAAGGAGCGGCGATTCGAAGGACCAGCGATTCGAGCCTGGCCCGCGTTCGTGCTCTACAGTCCGCGCGCCCATGAGCACCTGGCTCTTCGGATACGGATCGCTCGTCTGGCGGCCGGACTTTCCTTTCCTGAACGCGCGTGACGGCTACGTCGTCGGCTGGACGCGCCGGTTCTGGCAGGGCTCGCACGATCACCGTGGGGTGCCGGGCGCGCCGGGACGCGTGGTGACCCTGGTGCGCGAGCCCGAGGCGATCTGTTGGGGCCGCGCGTACGAGATCGACGCGCCCGTGTGGGAGCACGTCGCGCGTGGGCTCGATCACCGCGAGAAGGACGGCTACGTGCGACACCGGGAGCGCGTGCGTTTCGAGGGCGGCGAAGAAGTCGACGCGTTGGTCTACGTGGCGACTCCGGACAATCCGTCCTTCCTCGGCGACGCGCCCTTCGAGATGCTCGTCGCGCAGATCCGGAGCGCGGTCGGCCCGAGCGGCTCGAACGTCGACTACGTGCTCGAGCTGTCGCGGGCGCTCCGCGCGATGGGCGCGGCCGATCCCCACGTCGACGCGATCGCGGAGGCACTCTCGTGACGCTCCTCGCACGAACCTCTGCGTCGTACGGCGCGTGGCGTGAGGTGGCGCTCGTGCTCGTCGCGCTCGCGTCGCTCTCGAGCTGCGGCGATCCCGACGTCCCGACCGCGACCGTGACCACGCGCCCGGCCGGCCTGACCGAAGAGCAATGGGGCGAGCACCTCTTCGTCAGCCACGGCTGCCTCGCGTGTCACCGCCTCGACGCCGAGCGCCTCGTAGGCCCTGGCCTCGGCGCGCTGACGGGGACGCGCGAGCTCCTGACGGGAGGTGCCGTCACGGTCGACGAGGCCTACATCCGCCGCGCCCTGGTCGAACCGAACGTCGAGATCGTGCGGGGCTACTCGCCGTCGATGCCCTCGTACGACTACCTCTCGGAGTCGGATCTGTCGGCGCTCGAGCTCTATCTGCGAGCCCTGCAGCCGCCGCGCTGAACGATGCCCGCGAGGCGCGGACCGAGAGCGGCGAGCGGGGGCCGCGCGGTGACGGGCGAGGAGACGGAGCGAGCGACACCTCCTCTCGCACCTCGCCTCACCGCGTGCGACGCTCTCGAGCCGTGCGGGTCTTGCTCACGGGCGCGACGGGGTTTCTCGGCGGCGAGCTCGTCGACGTCTTCCTCGCACGCGGCTGGAGCGTGCGGGCCTTCGTGCGCGCGACCAGCCGCGTGGAGTCGCTCGAGGTGCGGGGGGTCGAGGTCGTGCGCGGCTCCTTCGCGCGATTGGAGACGCTCGCCGACGCGGTGCGCGACACCGACGCGGTGGTGCACGCGGCGGGCGGCGGCATCGTGCGTCGGTCGGAGGACTTCGAGCGGACGAACGTCGCGACCACCAAGCAGCTCCTCGCGGGCGTGCGCGCGGCGGGCGGGACGAGACGACGCTTCGTGCTCGTCTCTTCGCTCGCGGCCCACGGGCCCTCGTCGCCGGATCGCCCGGCGCGCGAGGACGATCGCGACGCGCCGCGCAGCCTCTACGGCAAGAGCAAGCTCGCGGCCGAGCGCGCGGTCCACGCGGAGCGCTTCCCGGTGACGATCGTGCGACCGCCCGCGCTCTACGGTCCGGGCGAGCATCGCCTGGTGCCGCTCTTTCGTGCCGCGCTGCGCGGCGTGGTGCCGACGGTACATCCGACCGGGACGCTCTCGATGCTCTCGGGGCGCGACTGCGCGGAGGCGATCGCGCGCGTGCTGGAGGTCGAGCCGGAGGCGCGCACGCTCTTCCTCGCCGAGCCGCGCACCTACGGGCGTCGCGAGATGGCGGAGCTCGTCGGGGCCGCGGTCGAGCGACGTGTGCGCGTGGTGTCGGTGCCGGTGCCAGTCTTGCGCGCGGCGGCGCTCGGCTCCGAGCTCGCGAGCCGCCTGCGCGATGCGCCGGTCGCCTTCACGCGCGACAAGGTGCACGACCTCGCGGAGCCGCATCAGTGCTGCGATCCCTCGCGCGCGATGGAGGAGCTCTTCTGGGGACCGCGCGACGACTTCGCGACGGGAGCGCGCGAGATGGCGCGCGCCTACCGCGCGAAGGGTTGGCTCTGAGCCATAGCGCGCACGATCACCGGCCTCGCGGAGCGTTCGAGGCTCGATCGCCGCAAGCCGCGTCGCGAGGCTCCCGCCCTACGGCTCCCCCGCGTGAGGCACCGTCCGCCCCGAGCGGGTGACGAAACGAACGATCCGACGTGACCTTTCGCGCGTAATGGCCTCATCCTCGCCAGGGGCACGGGAGGGACGACCGGAATGAGCGGACCGAGCGAACGAGCAGCTTCTCTCGAAGCGGGCTACACGCGCACGCACCGGGCGTACGAATGGGCGGGCATCGCGTTCGCGGGGTGGTGTCTCTACGGGGCCGCGTTGCAGCTCGTGGAGCTCGACGACGTGCACGCGGGCCATTGGACGGGCGCGATCCTGCTCGCGCTCGCGTTCGCGGATCTCGTGTCGGGTCTCGCGCATTGGGCGTTCGACACCTGGGGGGGCCTCGACACGCCGGTGGTGGGCAAGCTCGCGATCCGCACGTTCCGGCATCATCACGTCGATCCGAAGGCGATCACGCGGCACGACTTCGTGGAGACGAACGGCCACAACGCGATGCTCTCGATCGTGCTCTCCGCGCCGGTCGCGCACGCCGCCGACGCGATGCCTTCGTTTCTCGCGCTCTTCCTCGGATTCGCGGCGCTCTTCGTCGCGACCACGAGCCAGCTCCACAAGTGGGCGCACATGGATCGTCCGCCCGCGGTCGTGCGCGTGATGCAGCGTCTCGGGCTGGTGCTCGGACCGGAGGCGCACGCGGTGCATCACACCGCGCCGCACGAAGGTGCGTACTGCGTGACCACGGGTTGGATGAACCTCCTGCTCGATCGGTCGCGCTTCTTCCGCGTGGCGGAGCGCATCATCACGAAGCTGACCGGCGCGGTGCCGCGCGCGAGCGAGTGAGCGTCGCGGCGGGCGGTGTTCGACTCGCGATGGCGATGCACGACTGAGAATCGCGGCTGAGAATCGCGGCTGAGAACTGCGGCTGAGAACTGCGGCTGAGAACTGCGGCTGAGAATCGCGGCTGAGAACTGCGGCTGAGAACTGCGGCTGAGA
>JALOQC010000187.1 GCA_025453555.1 Myxococcota bacterium
GGGCTCGAAGGGCGCGTCGCGCGCGCGGTCGAGCTCGGCGGCCTCTACGAAGCCTGGGCCGGCTTACGGCTCGGCACCGAAGCGGTGGCAGGCGAGTTCGCGCGCGAAGGCCTGTCGCGCGCGGACGCGAGGGCCTTCGCGCTCCGCGGCGGCGCGCTGCTCGGGGTGTCCGCCGGCTTCCGCCGCGCGCACGCGTTCCTCGAGCTCAGCGTCGTCTACGAGCACTGGTGGGGCGAGCACGGCGAGGTCGAGCTGAACCACGGCGGCGTGGTGCTCACCCCGAGCTTCGGTCTCCGCGTGCGGATCTGAGCGTGCACCACTACGCTCGCGCCTCATGAAGCCGTCCGAGCTCGTCGTGCTCTGGCGTCCGGTGGGACCCGAAGAGCTTCGTTTGGTCGAAGAGAGTGGTTTTCGCCGGTTTCCGCCGCGCCTCCCCGAGCAGCCGATCTTCTATCCCGTCTGCAACGAAGCCTACGCGTGCGAGATCGCGGAGCGCTGGAACAAGAAGGACAGCGGGGTCGGCTACGTCACTCGGTTCTCGGTCCTCGCGAGCACCGCGTCCCGCTACGAGACGCAGGTCGTCGGGGCCCGGCACCACGAGGAGCTCTGGGTACCGGCGGAGGAGCTCGACGCGTTCAACGACGCCATCGTGGGACCGATCGAGGTGGTTCGAGAGTTCCGCTGAACGCTCGCCGGTTCACTACGACACCTCACTCCGACGCCGTCGACTCCAACACCGGGAAACAGCCGAGGCCGACGTCCATGCGCGCGCCTTCGTCGGCCTGAACCCGCGTGCAGAGCGCCGGGCAGAGCAGCACACGCCACTGCCCGAATCCTCGTGGGCGAGAACCCTGACACTGCTCGACTTTCGTGAACCAGTTCACCACACAACGAGTCTTCGAGCCCGGCTCGAGTCTCGATGAAACGCTCAATAGCTGAAGTCGTCTAGCTTCGTCTTTCCGCGAAACACCCAATACACGATCGCGGTGTAGGTGATCACGAAGGGCATGCCGAGGAAGGCGATCCACCGCATCAACCCGAGGGTCGATTCGCTGCTCGCGGCGTTCCAGGCGTCGAGATCGTGGGCGGGATCGAGGCTCGAGATCGCGAGCTTCGGGAACATCGCCATCCCGAAGAGGAAGACGAGCGCCGCGACCAGCGCGCACGAGCTCGCGAAGGCTTGGCCGGGCTTGCCGTGGTGGATGGCACGCGGGACGTTGGCGACCGCGAGCCCGTTGAGGACGACCACGACCCACGCGATCGGGAAGCGGTCGAAGTTGCGGGTGGCGTGCGGGACCAGGACGAGAGTCGCGATCGTCACGCCCAGATAGGCGACCAGGAACGCGGAGAAGAGCGGCCAGCGGAGGCGTCCGATGCGCGCTTGGAGCTCGCCTTCGGTCTTGAGGTGCAGGTAGAGCGCGCCGTGAAGGGCGGCGGTGACGACCGCGAGCGCGCCGACCGCGAAGGGATAGGGGCGCAGCAGATCGCGCACGTCGCCCACGAGGTTGCCCTGCGCGTCGAGGGGGATGCCCTGCATCACGTTGCCGGCCGCGACCCCGAAGAGGAGCACCACGACGAGCGACGAGAACGCGAAGCTGTGATCCCAGTAGGTGCGCCAAGACTCGGACTTGACCTTGCTCCGAAACTCGATGGAGATCGCCCGCCCGATGAGCGCGAAGAGGAGGAACATGAAGGGCAGGTAGAACGCCGAGAAGAGGCTCGCGTAGGCCTTCGGGAACGCGGCGAAGAGGGCGCCGCCGAAGGTGACGAGCCAGACCTCGTTGCCATCCCAGAGAGGCCCGATGCTGTTGAGCACGAGCCGGCGCTCGCGGTCGCCCTTCACGAGCGGGTGCAGGATGCCGACCCCGAGGTCGAAGCCGTCGAGGATCGCGTAGCCCGTGACGAGCACGCCGAGCAGCACGTACCAGAAGACGTGGAGGTCCGTGAGGTCCATGTCACTCGCCTCCGGAAGCGCGCGCGACGCTCGTGGTGCTCGCGACGGGTACCGTGTCGGCTTCGGTGAGCGATCGATCGCCGGCCGCCACGGCGGCGTCCACGAACGAGCCGCCGCTCGGTGGGGTGCCGAGCGTTTCGGGATCTTCGGGACCGTGTTGGATCTTCTCGTTGAGCACGTAGATCCAGAGCGCGAAGAGCGCGAGGTACGCGATGCCGAAGAGCACGATGGAGGTGAGCACCTCGCCGCCTTTGACGCTCGGGCTCACCGCGTCCGAGGTCTTGAGCAAGCCGTACACGACCCAGGGCTGTCGACCGACCTCCGCGGCGACCCAACCGGCTTGATTGGCGAGGTACGGGCCGACGACCGAGACCACGAAGATCCGCAAGAGCCAGGGTTGATCCCAGAGCTTTCCGCGCCAGAGCTGCAGGAGCCCGAGCAGGGTGATCCCGATGAAGAAGGTGCCGAGCATCGCCATGAGGTGGTAGGTGACGAAGGGCACCGCGACGGGCGGGCGTTCGTCCTCCGGGAACTCGTCGAGCCCGCGGATGGGCGCCTCGGGGTCGCCGTGCACGAGGAAGGACAGCATGCCGGGCACCGCGACCGCGTAGTCGACCTGCCGCGTCTCGTCGTTGGGCCAGCCGAAGAGGATCATGTCGGCCGGGCCGGTCTCGTAGTGACCCTCGAAGGCCGCGAGCTTCGCGGGTTGGTTCACGGCGACCGCGTTGGCTTGCGAGTGGCCCGAGATCAGGATCGCGATCGACGAGATCGCGCCGAAGACGAGCGCGAAGGTGAAGCTGCGCTTGGCGATCTCGAGGTGGCGCTTCTTCAACACGTAGAACGCGCTGATGCTCATCACGAAGAACGCGCCTTGGATGAAGGATCCGAAGAGCACGTGGTTCAAGCGGTGCATCGCGGAGGGGTTGAAGACCATCGCCCAGAAGTCGGTGATCTCCGCGCGCATCTCGGCGCCTTCGCCGACCAGATGAAATCCCGTGGGCGTGTGCTGCCAACTGTTCGCGATGACGATCCACACCGCGGAGAAGCAAGACCCGAGGAAGACCATCAGGGTCGAGAAGAAGTGCATCTTCGGTCCGACGCGGTTCCAGCCGAAGACGAGGATCGCGAGGAAGCCGCTCTCGAGGAAGAACGCGAAGATGCCCTCGGCGGCGAGCGCGGAGCCGAAGACGT
Organism: Myxococcota bacterium; assembly: GCA_025453555.1. Lineage (GTDB taxonomy): Bacteria > Myxococcota_A > Polyangia > Polyangiales > Houyiibacteriaceae > JACKEH01. The sequence goes on from JALOQC010000187.1 coordinate 3,146, forward strand.
CGCCCACGAAGCGCGAGTAGGTCGCCCAGTTGGTGCCGAACTGGAACTCCATGACGATGCCGCTCGCGACGCCGACCGCGAAGTTCACCGCGAAGATCTTGGTGAAGAAGCGGACCGCGGCCTCGTAGCGGCGATCCTTCGTGCGGAGGTACGCGCCTTCGAGCAGCACCATCAACGCGCCGAGCCCGATCGAGAGCGGCGGGAAGAGGTAGTGGAACATCACCGTCAGCGCGAACTGGGCGCGCGACAGGGCGACGGGGTCGAGATCCATGGGGCCTCGTGGACGCGGGAGCGGCTCGCAACGGGCCTCGGCGCGTCGCCGGAGGCCTGGGGGGAAACGCGGAGGTCGGAAAGTGCGGCCGATGGTCGCAGCGCGTCGCGTGGAGAGGAAGCGCCGGATTCGTGCACGGACTCGTGGATCGTTGCACGCTCCACGCGTGCGTCTCTTCGTCGTCGCCACGTGGCTCGTCGCCAGCGTCGCCGCTGCGCAGGGCACGCCGCACTTCTGGCCGGAAGGCGCGGCCCCTCCGCCGGGCGCGGAGCTGCGGGCACCGTCGGAGCTCGCGGGCTTTGCGTTCGGTTGGACCACGACACGCGCGCAGCGGGCCTGCGTCGCGGCGGGGCATCGTTGGTCGGTGGAGGCCTCGACCGCGCGTTGCTCGGGCCCCGCGCGCGATCCCGGCTTTCCTGCGCAGGTCTCGCTTCGTTTCTGTGAGGGCCGCGTGTGCGAGATCGAAGCCGAGCTCGCCGCGGCGAGTGGCTGGGGCGGCGCCTACGTGACGGCGCTCCGTGCCCTGCGGGCCGCGTTCGGGCGCGAGCAGCAGGGGCGCTTCCGAGGCGCGGACGACGCGTGCGTGGCCGAGCTCGAAGCGGGCCGCGATGGCGCGTGCTTTCGCCGCGACGGACAGGCGCGACACTATTGGGTCGCGGGGGGAAGCGAGCTGGAGCTCCGCCTGGAACGTGCGCTCGGAGCGCCCGATCCGCGCCTTCGCGTGGTCTTCCGCGCCGCCACCCGCGTGCGCGAGATCGATCTCGCCAGCAATTGACGCTTTCAGCGAGCGACCGGAGGGAGTGAGCCCGACGTCACGTGAGCGTCGCCGTCAGGCGACCGAACCAAGCCAACTGAAGCGGATCGAGGTGCGCGGCGAGCACCTCGAGCAAGCCCCCCACGACGCCTGCGTCGCCGCGTGAGCGCACGTCTCGTCAACCCTCGGACCGGGTGCTATGTCGCGCGCCCATGAAGACTTTCACGATGCGCCACCCGGTCGCCTGCGCGGCCCAGGACTTCTGGACGAAGATCCACTACGGCGGGTTCAACGAGTCGCTCTTCCGCGACCATCTCGGCTTCGGCTACGAGATCCTCGAGGACGATCGCACCACCGGGAAGCGCCGCACGCTCGTGACGCCGAAGGTCGACGCGCCCGCGGTGCTCGTGAAGGCGCTCGGCGAGAAGGTCTCGTTCGAGGAGCACGGGCAGCTCCACCAGGACCGCGACCCGCCGACCTACGAGTTCCACGTCCAGCCCGGCGTGTTCCCGACGAAGATCCACATCGACGGCAAGATGCACATGGAGCCCAACGGCCCCGACAAGTGCTGGCGCGTCGTGACCTTCAACATCGAGTGCACGATCTTCGGCATCGGTGGGATCTTCGAGAAGTTCGTCACGGCCGAGATCCAGCGGAGCTACGACCGCTCGGGCCTGTACACGAACGAGTTCCTGAAGAAGTGACGCCGTGACCCTCGGTGGTCGCCGCTGTCGGCTCGCGTTCGATCGCCACGGAGCGCACGCCACGCGCGGCGATGGGGCGACGCATGGCGACGCGTCGATACACGGCGGCCCCGAAACGCACGGCCACGCAGAGCCCCTCGTCTTGCTGCAGGGGCTCGCGTGGCCGCGTGCGCATTGGGACGACGCGCTCTGCGACGCGCTCGCCCGCGCCGGCTTCGATCCGATCCGCGTCGACGTGCGCGACGTCGGCGGCAGCGAGTACTTCGGAGGCACCCCGCCGAGCATCGGGCGCGTGATCGGCGCCGCGCTCGCGGGCAAACCCATCGAAGGCGCGCCCTACGATCTCTCGGACATGGCGGCCGACGTGATCGCGTTGCTCGACGCGCTCTCGATCGAACGCGCCCACGTCTGCGGCGTCTCGCTGGGCGGCATGATCGCGCAGACCCTCGCGCTCGAGCACCCGGGTCGCATCCGCACGCTCACGAGCGTGATGACCTCGACCGGCGATCCGAACCGCGTGCTCGCGACCTCCGACGCGCTTCGTTGGCTCTTCACGCCGATCCCCACCGCGCGCGAGGCCGCGATCGAGCATCAGGTCGCGGCGTTCCGCGTGCTCTCCGGGCCCGCGTTCGACGAAACGCGCATCCGCGAGCTCGCCGCGCGCGCGTTCGAGCTGCACGCGCACGTGCCGGGGCCGGAGCGCCAGCTCGGCGCGGCGCGGCAGCTCGTGGCGCTCCTCGCGAGCGGCGACCGACGGCAGCGCCTGCGCACACTGACCTTGCCGACCCTCGTCGTGCACGGGGCGCGCGATCCGCTGGTCCCGCTCGACGCCGGCCTCGACGTCGCGGAGGCGATCGAGCACGCGGAGCTGCTCGTGCTCGACGAGATGGCGCACGACCTCGCGCCGCCCTTCTGGGGCGAGCTGATCGCGGCGATGGTGGACCTGCGACCCTGACGCGTATCCACGGAGAAACTTTCCGTGGAGAGCGAATCTCCGGCACGCCACATCCGCACAGAGGCCGGCCCGGATCGCTCGGGATGTCGAATGACACGGTCGAATCTCGACCGGATCGCGAGATTGATTCGTGCGTGCCCGCGTCTCCGTTCTGGGTCAGGGTGCACCGCATGCGACGTTGGACCGCCGCGATCGTGCTCGCGTGTGCCGCGAGCGTGAGCGCATGGACTCTCCCCCTTCACGCGCAGGCCCCCGAGCCCGCCCCGAACGCACCTGCGTCGGAGGCTCCGCCCGTCGAGGACTCGTCGACCGAAGGCGCGCGCCCGTCCGACGACCCGTCGAGCGCTGCGACGCCGAACGAGGCCGCGCCGAACGAGGCCACGCCGGCGGAAGCCGCGCCGAACGAGGCCACGCCGGCGGAAGCCGCGCCGAACGAGGCCGCGCCGAGCCCAACGACGCCATCCGCCGCGTCCGCGCACGGCCTCGCGCGCCCCATCGCGCCTCCTCCGCCGCCGGTCGGTTTCGACGACGAACGCGCGGCGCCTCCGACGGAAGAGCCGCGCCCCCGCTCCGCGCTTCGTGAGCGCTTCGTGATCTTCTCTCCCGGTTGGATGCCGATCGTCACCCTCGGCTACCGCGCGCAGATCGTCCGCTACCGGGGCGGTAGCGTGAGCCGCAGCGACACCTCCCACGGCTTGACCTCCGGCGTGCTCGCGCCCGTGCTCGCGACGGGAGATTCGAGCTCGCGCGTGCGCCTCGCGCTCGGAGTCGGCATGGGCTTGGACGTCGCGTGGCGCTCCGAGGGACCCGGTGCCGAGTTGGACGCCGTGGTCACCGCGGGGGACGACCCGGTGTACACGTCGCCCGCCTACGTGGAGCGGGCTCTGTCGTTGTCCGGACAGATGGGCGCGCTCGCCCAGATCGCGCTCGGGCGCTCGCGGTTGACGACCTCGCTCGTGTGGTTGCCGACGCGACGCTTCGTTCGCGTCCGAGAGGACGGCGTCGGGGTCTCGTTCGGCAGCGCCCCTTCGGACTACTCCTCTCGCGCCTTCAAGCGTTTTCGGTTCAACGTCGGTTTGGTTCGAGCCGGCTTCCTCGTGAGCGCGTTCCTGGGAGGCGGGTCCGTGGCCGCGCGCGGTTCGGCGCGGGAGATCGAGGCGGGCATCCAGCTCGGTATCGCCAGGTGATGTCGAGCCCCACGCGCCTCACGACCTCGACGCGTGAACCCGGCGATTCGGGTTGGCGTTCGGTCGCACCGCCTTCGGCGCGTAGGTCACGTCGCCGCTCCTCGACGGAATCTTTGGTTGAGTGCTCTGGGCGGATTGGGCCAATGCATTCGATCGTGCCTCGGCCGCGGATCCCGGTCAGAGTGCGCGATGTGGCGTTGGATCCTCGGATGTCGGCTCCTGGCGAGCTCGGTGAGCGCGCAGGACGGAGCGATCGAAGAGAGCGCGGTCGAGTCGACTCCGTCGACCGAGGCGTCGGCCCACGAATCGCCGAGCGACTCTGCGGGTGCCGAGAGCGACGCGACGGTTCCGTCGTCGGCTGACCCCGCCGACGCAGTGGACCCCGAGCAACACGTCGAGTGACGGGAGCACTGCGATCGCAGCCTCGAGCGCGGGGAACGACGCGAGCACCACGTCGAGCACGTCCGAGTCCCCGAGCGATGCCTCGAACGACGGCGCGGACGCGTCTCACCCTGCGGGCGGTACGAGCGGCGCCCAGGCGAACGCGACCAGCCCGCTCCGTCAACGCTTCGTCTTCCTCCGCCCGGGCTGGATGCCCCACGTCACCGTCGGCTACCGCTCCCACACCATCCGATTCGGGGGCGAGCGCGAGAAAGAGAGCTCGCGCGCGGGATCACCTCGGGTGTGGTGTTCCCGATCGTCGCGTCGGGAGGGGACGCATCACGCGTCCGTTTCGCGCTCGCGGCTGGGCTCGGCATCGACTTCGGCCACTACCGTCACCGCGAGCTCGACCCGATCGTGTTCGGAGTGCCGACGCTCACACGCGGCTACGTACAACGGACGCGCTACTTCTACGGCCAGGTCGGCGGCCTCGTGCGCGTGAGCTTCGGCCGCAACGCCCTCGTGACGTCGCTGCTCTGGGTCCCCGGTCGTCGCACGCGATCCACGAAGCCCTACGAGGACTACGCCTTCGTTTCCCGACGACGCGGACGACGCGATGCTCGCGCGGGGCCGCTTCTCGCTCGCGCCCGTACGCTCCCATTCCTGCGATCGCCACATCGTCACCCACGAAACGCGTTCCAGATCGGCGATGATGCGCGGCCATGGGACGTGGGTGGTGGATGGGCCTCGGCACGCTCTTCTGGGCGGCCGGTGCAGTGGCGCAAGCGCCGACGAGCGCGACGACGGATGAAGCCGAGGCGTCGAGCGCGACGTCCGATGCGAGCGAGCCGGGTGCGAGCGAGCCGAACGCGAGCGCGCCCCGCCCACGCCCGCTCGCGATCACCATCAGCGGCGCGGCCTCGCTCGGCGCGTACGAAGCGGGCTACGTCCACTACGTCGTGGAGTCGCTCCGCGGCGCCGACACGATCGAGGCGCGCTCCTTCGTCGGCACGAGCGCCGGCTCCGTCAACGCGTTGCTCGGCGTGCTCAGCAGTTGTCTCCCGCCGGCGCACGATCCGCGCCGGAGCCTCTTCTGGCAGACGTGGATGCCGATCGGCGTCGAGGGGCTGCACGATCCCGACAACGCGAGCGCGATCGCGCTCTTCCACCGCGGTCGCTTCGACGAGGCCGCCGCGCCGCTCGAGCGACTCTTCGCGCACGGGCTCCCCGAAGGCTGCGATCGGTTGCTCGGCGCGGCCGTCACCCGCGTGCGCCCCGAGACCGCCGCGGGCGGCAGCGCGCTCGCGATGCCTCGCATGGCCGAACGTTTCCTCTTGCGCGTCCGCGGTCGTGGCGTCGGCACGCCGATCGAGGTGAGCAACCACCGCCTCGCGCGCCTCACGCTCCCGCGCCTCGCGGTCGAAGGCGAAGGCGCGCGGCCGTTCGAGGCGGTGCGCGATCTGCTCTTCGCGTCGAGCGCCTTCCCCGGCGGCTTCCTCCCGCAGGAGGTTCCCATCTGCGCCGTCGACGACGGTCGCCCGTGCAACGAGTCGCGCGCGCGTCGCGTGCCTTTCGTCGACGGAGGCTTCTTCGACACCCACCCGCTCAACCTCGCGCTCTGGTCGCTCCGCGACGACGAAGGCCGCACGCCCGACGACGCGCTCTTCCTCCTCGTGAACCCGGTGTTGCGCGGCTACCCCGAGCCCGCGGAGAGCCTCTTCGGCGGCAGCAACGAAGGCGTGCCGGAGACGATGCTCCCGTACGCGCTCACGCTCGTCGAAGGCTTCGCGCTCTCCGCCATGACGGTGAGCCTCCAAGAGGCGCTCGCGCACGAGCCGGGTCTCCAAGAGCGTCTGCACATGTCGGTCGCCGCGCATCCACCCGCGAGCGATCCGCTCTTCATGTTCCTCGGCTTCTTCGAGGAGCACTTCCGTCGCTTCGACTTCTACCTCGGCATGCTGCACGCGCGCGCCGCGCTGGAAGCGATGCGCACCGCTGAGCGCACGAGCGCGCTCTTCGCGACCGTCGCGCCCCTCGAAGACCGCGTCGCGCAGCTCGCGTCGTCCCGCGACGAGGTGCGCGACGGCTGGCGTCCGTTCCACTGCCTGCGCGCGGTGCTCGACGGCGTCGGCGATCCGAGCGTGCTCTGCGAAGGCCTCGCGCCCCACCGCGCGCTCGCCGAGACCGCGCGCGAACGTGTGTACGACGCGTGCCGCCCCGAGCGCCTCACCGATCCCGATCGACGCGCGATGGCGGCCGCACATCCCGACTGCGCGCGCGCGCTCGCGGGTCACGCACCACCCGGCGCGGGCGACGAGTGGAAGCGTGGCGAGGACGAAGGCTCGTTGCGCTGGATGTTCCGCCGCATGGGCGCGCGCGGGCTGCCCTTCGAAGATCTCGACGCGCGTGGGCGATCCGGCGAAGCGGCTGGGCTCGCGGCGTTCGGATCGTTCCGCGATCGGCTCGCCACGATGGCCCGCGGCGTCGCGGTCGAGCAGGGCTTGCTCGCGCCGCTCGCCGAGCCGGTCGCGCAGACGATGGTCGATCTCATCGCGTACCGACCCGAGCGCCACGACCTCTACCTCACGCTCGGCGGCGTGGTGGGTGAGCTCGGCTGGAGCTTCACCGGTCGGCGCGTCTCGCGCCTGCGCGGCAGCGTGGTGCTCGAAGGTCGAGGCTTCGACACGTTGCTCTCCAGCTCCCCGCGTTGGCTCGGGCTCGCGCCGCTCCTCGGCGTCGAGGTGGAGCTCGGCGCGCCCTTCGACGGCGCGCTCCAGCTCCGAACCGGTGTGCGCGGCGGCTACCTCTTCAGCTCGCGCGACGACTTCGGCACCGGCGACTGCGACGCGCCCGCCGATCGCACGCGCCCCTGCTCACGCGCGGTGTTCCAAGCGACGCTGAGCGCGATCGGCTTCCACCTCGTCCGCTTCGCGCTCGTCGGCGAGTGGGCCCCCGCGCTGCGCGATCAGGAGCGCACGCTCTGGGCGCTGCGACCCGAGATCGGCGTGCAGCTCTTCTGGGAGTGATCGCGCGACCCAGGTTCGAACGCGAGTCACCCTCCACACGAAACGCCGAATTCGTCACCACGAGCTACGCGCTTCCTCGCGCTCCTCCAGCGCCATCTCGCCGATGCGGTAGGCGAACGCGCGGAGGAACCGGCGTTGCAGATCGGGTGAGACGCGCGTTCATCGAGCGGTCGGTTCGCGACCAGAAGTCGGCGGCTGACCCCGCCGACTCGGGCAAGAAAGGCGGTTCACTTCGTCGGTTCGACCACCCGCACGTGCAGCTCGCCGAGCTGCTTCGCGTCGACTTTCGTCGGCGCCTGCGTGAGCAGATCGTTGGCCTTCTGGGTCTTCGGGAACGCGATCACGTCGCGGATCGACTCCGTCTGACACGCGAGCATCGCGACGCGGTCCATGCCGAAGGCGATGCCGCCGTGGGGCGGGGCGCCGTAGGTGAGGGCGTCGAGGAAGAAACCGAACTTCTCCCGCGCGTCCGCTTCGGACAGACCGATGACCTGGAAGACCTTCTTCTGGACGTCCGGGTCGTGCAGGCGGATCGAACCGCCCGCGATCTCGAAGCCGTTGAGCACGAGGTCGTAGCGGTAGCACTTCACCAGGCCCGGATCCCCGGGATGATCGGCACCGCCGAGCTTCTCGACGTCCGCGTCGTGCGGGCGCGTGAACACGTGGTGCGCCGCCGCCCAGCTTCCGTCGTCGTTCTGCTCGAAGAGCGGCGGCTCGACGACCCAGAGGAAGTTCCAGTCGTCCTTCGTGCCGACCTCGGGGATCAGCCCGAGCTTCTTGCCGAGGTGCAGGCGGAGGTTCGCCATCACCGTCTGAACCTTCGCCTCCGGTCCGAACTGGAAGAGGAGAAGGTCACCGTCCTGCGCGCCACATGCGACGTTGATCGCGTCGCGCATTTCCTTGGTGATCGTCTTGGCGAAGGGCGATTGAGTCCACTCGCCGCCTTCGTTCACCTTCGCGCGCGCGAGGCCGCCCGCGCCCATCTGCTTGCAGAGCTTCTCGAGGTCGTCCGTGTCCTTGCGCGAGAGCGGGTGCTCGGCCGGGACGCGGATCGCCTTCACGATCTCCTTCGGCAGCTCCATGCGGTATTCGCCCGACGCGAACTTCTGCGCGAGCGGCTCGAGGAGCGACACTCCCCCGCCGCCGTGCTCCACCACGAGCTTCGTGAGCTCCACGTGCTCGAGCCCGAAGCGCATGTCCGGCTTGTCGTTGCCGAAGCGGCGCATCGACTCCTCGAAGGGCAGCCGCGGGAACGTGCCGTCCGGGTAGCGCTCGCGGAGGTCGATGTTGAGCCCTTCCTTCCAGAGCTTGAACACGAGCCCTTCGAGCATCGTGAAGAGGTCGTCCTGGTTGATGAACGACATCTCGACGTCGATCTGCGTGAACTCCGGCTGCCGATCGATGCGGAGGTCTTCGTCGCGGAAGCAGCGGACGATCTGGTAGTAGCGGTCGTAGCCGCCGATCATCAGCATCTGCTTGTAGACCTGCGGACTCTCGGCGAGCGCGTAGAAGCTGCCCGGGTAGAGGCGCGAGGGCACGAGGAAGTTGCGCGCGCCGCCCGGCGTGTACTTCACGAGGAAGGGCGTCTCGACCTCCACGAAGTCGTGCTCGTGGAAGTACGCGCGCGTCACGTGGTTCAG
>JALOQC010000604.1 GCA_025453555.1 Myxococcota bacterium
ATCGCGGTCGGCATGGCCACCTCGATCCCGCCGCACAACTTCGGCGAGGTCGTCAAAGCCGCGATCCGGATGATCGACGAGCCGGACATCACCGTCCGCAACCTCCTGCGCACCATCAAGGGCCCCGACTTCCCCACCGGCGGTCAGATCATCTCCAGCAAAGAAGAGATCGCGCAGGCCTACGAGACCGGTCGCGGCACGCTGAAGCTGCGTGGCGAGTGGAAACTCGAAGAGCCCGAGAACAAACGCGACAACCCGCTCCTCGTGATCACGTCGATCCCCTACGACGTGAAGCGCGCGACGGTCACCGCCGCGATCGGCGAGGTCGTGATCGCGCGCAAGATGCCCGCGATCCTCGACGTGCGCGACGAGTCGACGAACGACACCCGCGTGGTCTGCGAGCTCAAGCGCGACACCGATCCGCAGCTCGTGATGGCGTACCTCTACAAGCACACGCCGCTGCAGACGACGGTCAGCATCGACATGACCGCGCTGGTGCCGGTCGAAGGATCCGAGATCCCGGCGCCGCGTCGGCTCGATCTCCGCGAGATCCTCCGCTTCTTCCTCGACTTCCGCATGGAGGTCACGGAGAAGCGCCTGCGCTTCGAGCTCGACGAGCTGGAGAAGCGCCTGCACATCCTCGCGGGCTACCTCACGATCTTCGACGCGCTCGACGAGACGATCCGCATCATCCGTCGCAGCGACGACAAGCCCGACGCCGCGCAGAAGCTCATGGCGCGCTTCGGCCTCGACGAGCTGCAGGTCGACGCGATCCTCGAGCTCCGCCTGCACCGCCTCGCGAAGATGCAGCTCCTGCTGCTCCAGAAGGAGCGCGACGAGAAGCAGAAGGAAGCCAAGCGCATCAAGGGTCTGCTCTCGAAGCCCGAGGCGCGCTGGGCGCTCATCCGCGCGGAGCTGCACGAGCTCGAGCAGACGTACGGCGGCATGCGCCTCACGCAGGTCGTGAAGGAGCTCGACGAGCCGGCCTTCGACGCGGAGGCCTTCATCGTCGAGGAGGACGCGATGGTCGTCCTCACCCAGCAAGGCTGGATCAAGCGCCAGAAGGTCGTGAAGGACGTCTCGTCCACGCGCGTGCGCGACGGTGACGCGGTGCTCGAGGTCGTCGCAGGCTCCACGCGCTCGACCGTCGCGCTCTTCTCGTCGACCGGCGCCTGCTACGTCACGCGCATCGTCGACGTGCCGGCGACCACCGGCTACGGCAGCCCCGTCCAGTCGATCTTCAAGATGGCGGACGGCGAGCGCATCGTCGCGATGATCGGCATGGACCCGCGCTTCCTCGAGGTCCCCGAGCCCACCGAAGGCGCGGCGGAGCCCGAAGAGCCGCACGCGCTCGCGGTCACGCGCCTCGGTCAGACGCTGCGCTTCTCGCTCCGCGCGCACCGCGATCCCTCGACGCGCAGCGGCCGCAAGTACGCGCGCCCCGGCGAAGGCGACGAGGTGATCTACGTCGGGCTCGTCGGGGAGGACGACCACGTCGCGTGCGCCACCGCGATGCGCCGCGCGCTGCTCTGCTCGGCCTCCGAGGTCGCCCTCCTCTCCGGCGCGGGCAAGGGCGTCATGCTGATCAAGCTCGCGAAGGGCGACTTCGTGGTCGGCGCGCGCGTGCTCTCGGACGACGACGCGCTCGTCGTGCAGCGCGACGGCGGCAGCGAGTACCGCATCAGCGCGCGCAAATACGACGTGACCTCGCGTGGCGGGAAGGGCTTCGAGCTCTTCAAGCGCGGCGAGATCTCCGGGCTCGCGTACCAAGAGCCCACGCTGCCCGGCTTTCCGGCCCCCGACGAGGAGTGACGCCGATGACGTACACCGGCCAACAGATCGAGGTTCTCGAAGGGCTCGAGCCCGTCCGCAAGCGTCCCGCCATGTACATCGGCGGCACCGACGCGACGGGCTACCACCACCTGCTCTGGGAGATCGTCGACAACTCGGTCGACGAGGCGATCAACGGCCACGCGACGCGCATCGAGGTCGAGCTCGACCCGGACCTGATGGGCGTGACGGTCGCCGACAACGGGCGCGGCATCCCGGTCGACGTGATGCCCAAGTACAAGAAGCCCGCGCTCGAGATCATCCTGACGACGCTGCACGCGGGCGGTAAGTTCGAAGGGAAGGGCTACCAGGTCAGTGGCGGCCTCCACGGCGTGGGCTCCTCGGTGGTCAACGCGCTCTCCACCGAGCTCACCGCGACCGTCTGGCGCGACGGAACGACCCACGTCCAGACCTTCTCGCGCGGCGCACCGACCTCGAAGCTCAAGAAAGAGGGCCGGACGAGCAAGCGCGGAACTCAGATTCATTTTCGCCCGGATCCCGACATCTTCGGCGCGAAGGCGAAGTTCGATTCGGCGCGGATCCGCGAGCGTCTCGAGGCCAAGAGCTACGTCCACAAGGGCCTGAAGATCGTCTTCAAGGACGAGAAGGGGAACCGCGAAGAGCTCGAGCACCCGGGCGGCATCGCGGAGTACCTCCAGCGGCGCATCCACGAGAGCGGCAAGCCGGCTGTCCACCCGGAGCCCTTCGCGCTCGAGCGCGAGGACGGCGAGGTGCGCCTCGAGCTCGTGCTCCAGTGGACGGAGGCCCCGGAGGAGCGCATCGAGACTTTCGCCAACGGCATCCCCACCCGCAACGGCGGCACCCACGACGCCGGCCTCAAGTCCGCGATCGGAAAAGCGATTCGCGGCTACATGGACGCCCAGAAGGTCACGATCAAGGGCGTGAAGATCACCGCGGAGGACATCCGCGAGGGCCTCGTCGCGATGCTCAGCGTCTACGTGCGCGAGCCGCAGTTCCAAGGACAGACGAAGGACCGCCTGAACAACCCCGAGATCGCGGGCGCGGTCGAAGGGCTCGTGCGCACGAGCCTCGAACAATGGCTGCTCGAGAAGCGTTCCGCCGCGGAGTCGATCCTCGGTCGCATCGCGATGGCCGCGCGAGCCCGCGAGGCATCCCGCGCGGCGGTCAAGGAAGTCAAACGCAAGACCGCGGTGAGTCATCGCCTGAATCTTCCGGGCAAGCTCGCCGATTGTCAGTCCACGGATCCGGAGGAATCGGAGCTCTTCCTCGTCGAGGGCGACAGCGCCGGCGGCAACGCCAAACAAGGTCGCGATCGCCGCATCCAGGCGATCCTGCCGCTCCGCGGCAAGGTGCTCAACACCGAACGCGCGACGCAGTCGCAGGTGCTCGCGAACAAGGAGCTCCAGAACGTCGTCAGCGCGCTCGGCTGCGGCATCGGCAAGAGCTTCGATCTCGAGAAGCTGCGCTACGGG
>JALOQC010000605.1 GCA_025453555.1 Myxococcota bacterium
GCGAACGCAGCGCGGCCTCGGCGAGGGCTTCGCCGAGTGGCGGATGGCCCTCGCGGTTCGAGGGTTCCATTCGGAGATCGTTCGCGTGGTCCCGTCGCGTTGGTACGCGGCCGTCATCGGCGGGAAGAAGCGGCGCGACGACAAGCAGACGGTGGTGCAGGCGATGCTGCGTCGCTTCCCGCATCTCGGGCCGGACCTCGGTGAAGACGCCGCGGAAGCGGTCGCGATCGGTCTGTGGGCGTCGCTCTCGGGCGAGGTCGGGATGGTCGTCCCGGCGGCGTTGCTGCGCGAGCACCTGACGTCGCTTCGCGATCCGGGACTGCTCGCGGAGATCGAGCGCCGACGCGGTCTCGCCAGCTCGAGCGCGAAGGCTCGCGACGTCGCCGGCAAGCACGCCGAGCTCGTGGTGATGGACGACACGGAGGGGCGATGACGCAGTGGAAGGCAGGCGTGGCTCTCGCGACGCGTGAGGACTTCGAGCGCGCGCTCCTCGAGCGCGACGAGCTGCTCGGCCCGAACGTGACCAGCGACGAACGGCGTGTGTGGGAGGCCGCTCTCACCGTCGTCGCGCAGGAGCTCGCGGCGACACCGCGGCCGCTCGCCCTCGATGGCACGACGTGGCGGAGCTCCTGCCGCGCCGCGCGGGTGTCGCGGTGCGGTCGGTGCGAGGTCTGCCTCTGGGAGCAGCAGACCGATCGACTCGCGCGCCCTCCGCGCCATGAGGAGCGACGCAGCGCGACCGTCGACGAGTGGCTCGAGAGCTGGATCGGCTACGTCGAGGATCCGCACGGCGCGAAGTCGCCGCTTGGCATCCAGCTCGACCGACTCTCGTCGGGACTCTCGCACGGCGGTTCGTTCGTCGCGCGCGAGCCCGCGGCGGTGCGTGCCGCGACGCTCTTCGTGGGCGTCGAAGCGGCTCTTCGCGCGGCCGCGGTGGGCGCGTGCGGAGAGAACCAAGCGCTCCGCGCCGACGAAGTGCTCGCGGGGATGCGCGCGCTGATCGTTGGCGTGCCGAAGCGATCGAAGAAGCGCGGCGTGACCCGCGAGCTCACGGCGATCGAGGAGGTCGCCGCGCGCTGGTCCGCAGCGAGCGAGCGCGAGGGTGGGGACTCGATCTCGCCGCGCGCCGCGAAGGAGCTCCTGCGCCGGTGGCGACGGAGGGCGGCGATCGAGCTCGCAGCACGCGGGCTCGTGCGCGCGCCGCGAGGACACGAGGACGACGTCGAGCAAGCGCGGGCGCGGCTCACGACGGAGAAGGCGAGGAAGGGATGAGCGAAGCACTCGACATGCGCATCGCGGAGCTCGAGCGCGTCGAGCGCGAGGCGGACTCGCGGATCGACGCGGCGTACTGGCGCTTCACGCGAGCCGCCCGGGCGCTGCCTCCCGTGCTCGCCGAGCCCGAAGCGTACGAGCGACGGCGCGCCGCGCGCGCGGAGCTGCGGCACCTCCGCGCGAAGCGAGGTGTGGCGTGATCGACACGACGCACGACGAGGAGGCCCTCGAGTTCACGGCGCTCTTCCCCTTCTGCGGCTTGGGCGCAGGCGCTCGCGGGTTCCTCGACGCCGAGGCGACGATCTTCGGTCGCCGCGCGCGCTTCCGCTCGCTCGGCGGCCTCGACATCGACGCGGAGAGCTGTGCCGACTTCGAGACCCTCACGAAGTCGCCCGCGCTCTGTGCGGACATCGCAACGCTCACCGTCGAGCAGCTCCGCGCGTTCGCCGGCGACGTGGCCCCCGACGTCGTCTTCGGCTCACCGCCGTGCAAGGGCTTCAGCGGACTGCTCTCGAAGAAGAGCGCGGAGAAGCCGAAGTACGACGCGCTCAACCGCCTCGTGGTGCGCTGGGTCGAGCTCGTGCTCGAAGCGTGGGGCGATGCTCCGCCGCGACTCCTCCTCCTCGAGAACGTGCCGCGCATCGCGTCGCGCGGTCGCCCGTTGCTCAAGCGCGTGAAGAAGCTCCTGCGCGCGGCGGGCTACCTCTTCGACGAGCGCACGCACGACTGCGGCGAGCTCGGCGGGCTCGCGCAGCACCGCCGACGGTTCCTGCTCGTCGCGCGGCACGCGAAGCGCTGCCCGCCGATCCTCTTCGAGCCTCCCACGAAGCGTGTGCGTGCGTGCGGCGAGGTGCTCGAGCAGCTCCCGCTGCCCGGCGATCCGCGCGCGGGCGAGCTCCACCAGCTCCCGCGCATCTCGTGGCTGAACTGGGTGCGACTCGCCTTCATCCCGCCCGGCGGGGACTGGCGCGACCTGCCGGGCGTGCTCGAGGACGGGCAGGCGCGGCGCGAGGTGCACAAGCGCCACGAGGTCGCGACGTGGACCGAGCCGACGGGCACGATCGCGGGCTCGGGGAGCAACGGCGTCACCGCGGTTGCCGACCCGCGCGCTGTCGCGCTCACCGACAACCCGAACCGTCACCGGAACAAGTACGGCGTCGGGGCCTGGGAGGCGCCAGCGCCGACGGTGATCGGTGCGACGCGTCCGGGCTCGGGCGCGCCCTCTATCGCCGATCCGCGGCTCTCGTTCGAGGGGGCCGACTACCACGGCGGCGTCTACGGGATCCTCTCGTGGCAGGGCACGGCGCCGACGATCACGGGTGCGGCGAAGGCGAGCTCAGGGCGCTTCTCGGTCGCCGACCCGCGCGTGCGCACCGCGTACGACCACGGCTATCGCGTGCTCCGCTGGAGCGAGCCCTCGTTCACGGTCGCGGGGCAGACGACGCCGGGCTGCGGCGCGTACCAAGTCGCCGATCCGCGCATCGTGGGCGAGCCGCCGTCGATCGAGCAGCTCCTCGCGGCGTACGACGGCGACCCGAAGAAGCCGCCGCCGTTCGTGCCGGTGATCCCCTCGCCGCACGGTGGCGCGTGGCATCGCCCGCTCACGACGCTCGAGCTTGCGCTCCTCCAGGGCCTGCCGGCGGTCGTCGACGGAGCGCCGCTGAAGCTCGCCGGCCGAAGCGTTGCGCGGTGGCGCGAGCGCATCGGCAACGCGGTCCCCGTGCAGGCGGCCGAGGCGATCGCGACGCAGATGCTGGCGACCTTGGTGCACGCCGAGCTCGAAGCGTGGTCGCTCGCGAGCGCTGCGACGCCCGTGTGGGTCGACCGCGACGTGAAGCCTGAGAACGGGCTCGAACTCGGTGTCGATCCGGCGCGCTTCGCTGAGGACAGCACAACGGCAATCTGCCTCCACCGCGGGCCCTTCGTCATCGACTGCGTTCGGGTCGCGTGCGAGGGCCTCGATGCGTGAGCCGCCGCCGCTCACCGAGGCCGAG
>JALOQC010000606.1 GCA_025453555.1 Myxococcota bacterium
CCACACGCTCGACGACCTCGTGAGCTTGCGGGCGCGGCAGATCACGGAGCGGCACGGCGACTTCGCGAGCGCGCACGAGATCTACGGCGTGCTCGCCGAAGAACTCGACGAGCTCTTCGACGTCGTGAAGCAGCGCGAGTCGATGCGCTCCACCACCAAGATGATCCGCGAGCTGGTGGACATCGCGAGCGCGGCGTTGCGGGCGGCGAATCAGCTCGCGCGATCGATGGACCACGTGCCGACGGATGCGGAGGTGCTCAATGCGTGAACCGTCCTTGAAGACCGAGGCAGATCTCTCGGGTGTTGTCACCGTCGAAGAAGCGCGCGAGATCGCGCAGCGCTTCATCGCGGGTCACTTCGGCAACACCGGGAAGGAGGGGCCGCGGATCCGCATCCCCGCGGATCCGTCGCACGACGATGACCTTCGGCTGATGGCGTTCATTGACCAGGCGGCGGCGGTCGAGACGGAGCGCGACCAACTGCGCAAAGCGCTCGACGAGAAGGCTCGCGCGGGGGCAGGCGTCGCGTTCGACCTCAAGGAGCTGGTGGACGAGCGCAACGATCTGAAGCGCAAGCTGGACGAGGCGCGCGCTCGCGAAGAGAAGCACGTCACGATCGCGCAGGATGCCGCGGACCGACTGCGACGCGGCATCGAGACGCTTCGGGATGAAGCGCGTGCAGCCGAGGACAGGTTCGAGGATCTGCACTCCGGCCGGGTTGCTGATCGCCTCGACGCGATCTTGCGAGGTGAGTTGTGAGCGCCACCAACCGCGTCTTCACCGACGAGATGCTCGCCGGCGTTGTCGTGACCCTCACCCTCGAAGCCGCCCAGCGCGCCGCCGACGCGCTCCTCGAAGCACTCAGCCCCGCCTGCGAGCGCATCGTGATCGCAGGCTCGATCCGCCGCGAGAAGCCCGACGGCATCAAGGACATCGAGCTCGTCGCGATTCCTCGCACCGAGACGGCGACGAACCTCTTCGGTGAACCGGATCCGCACGTCACGCGCTCGCTGCTCGATGCGCGCATCGAAGAGATCAACCACGACGTGGCGCGCAGAGGGGTGCTCGCCCCGCGCGCGATGTCCGATGACTCGTTCCGCATGGGGCCCCGCTACAAAGCGCTCCAGTGGCTCTACGACGGCGTGCTCGTACCCGTCGACCTCTTCGTGGTGCTCCCGCCCGCCGAGTGGGGCGCGATCCTCGCGATCCGCACGGGACCCGCCGCCTTCTCGCAGCACCTCGTGACGAACGCGAAGCGACTCGGGCGGCATGTCGCGAGCGGGCGGGTGCTGACGCGTGATGACGAGGTCATCCCCGTGCCGACGGAGCGCGACTTCTTCGAGGCATGTGGCGTCGAGTGGCTGGAACCGAGGGACCGACGATGACGATGAAGATCGGCCAAGCATGCGAGGTGCTCTACCCGCCGGATCGCTGGGTCGCGGGGCGCGTCGTGCGCATCGAATGCGACGGGATGGTGCGCGTCTCGCACGGCACGCACGCGCTCTCGGTACCCGCCGACCGTGTGCGTGAACCGTGGGATGCTGTGATCGCTGAGCGCGATCGACTGCGCGCAGCGATTCACTCCCTCCGCGATGACAACGATCTGGTCGACTTCGTGTCGGCAGGATGGGTCGCAGAGCGACTCGACGCGATCCTCGACGGCACCGAAGCTGAACGCGCCGCCGCCGAGTCACGGGAGCGCGATGCGGTGCGAGCGCTGGTGAAAGCGGGAGGCAAGTCGTGACGACGCATCGACTCATCACGCCGTGGCCCATCGGCGGCGGCAGCGACTTCCACACGTGGTGCGGACGCAGCGCCGCCGACGTTCCCACCGACCGCGTCGCCGCCGACCCGTCCACTGTCACGTGCGCGCGCTGCATCGATGCGATGCGGTCCGCCCTCGCGCACCTCACCGTCGACGTGCCGCGTCTTCCTTCGGAGGTGCAGTCGTGAAGGCCCTCACGCTCCACCAGCCGTGGGCCACCTGCATCGCGCACCACGGCAAGCGCGTCGAGAACCGCACGTGGGCGCCGCCGCAGTCCGTCGTCGGGCAGCGCATCGCGATCCACGCGGGCATGAAGCTCGACCGCGAGGCGTGCCGACGGCTCTTCATCGAGTTCGGGCCACCGTTGTCGCATCCGCTCGGGGCGGTCGTGGCGACCGCGCGCGTCGTGGGGTGGGTGCGAGAGCGCGACGACTTCGATGCGCGCCGCTTCGAGAACCCGTCCGACTTCTACGGCGTGACCGAGCTTCAAGCCCGCACCGCGCTTCGCTCGTCGTGGTGGGTCGGCCCCATCGGCTGGGTGCTCAGCACCGTGATCCGCATCGAGCCCGTGCCGTGCAAGGGCGCACAGGGCCTCTGGTCGCTGCCGCCTAACGTCGAGCGCCTCGTGGCGCTCGCTCGCCGCCTACCGAGAGAGCCTCAGCGCGCACACCGCACGCCGCCTCGAAGCCTGGCGCACCTTCATCGAGCGCACCGTCCCCGCGCACGCGCCATCCGAGCGATACCTGCAGGACGCGATCGACGAGAAGCTTCGCCCGCAGATCCTCACCGCGCGCCACCCCGGCCGCCGACTGCGCCGAGAGCTCGAGCTCTCGGCGACCGACCGCATCGACTTCCTGATCCAGGAGCCGAACCCGATCCAGTCCCCCATCGGCGGCTTCGGCGTGCGCGCATCGATCGGCATCGGCCTCGAGGTGAAGGTCGACGGCTCGCTCTCCGCGCTCGTCCGCCAGCTCCAGCGCTACGCGCAGCACGACGCCGTCGAC
Source organism: Myxococcota bacterium (assembly GCA_025453555.1). GTDB lineage: Bacteria > Myxococcota_A > Polyangia > Polyangiales > Houyiibacteriaceae > JACKEH01. The sequence continues at coordinate 2,769 of JALOQC010000606.1, forward strand.
GCGCTCCTCGTCGCCACCACGCGTGCGCGGCTCCACGCCGTGCCGACCACCCTGAGCGGCAAGCCGATTGCGGTCGCGCTGCTCCTCACCGGAGGGCTCTGATCGTGCAGCCCGCCGCGCCCCACACCGCCGCGCCCCACACCGCCGCGCCCCACACCGCCGCGCCCCACACCGCCGCGCCCCACACCGCCGCACCCATCGTGTCTCGCACCTACGGCACCGCACGCCTCATCAACGGCGAATGGCATGTCGAGGCCGAGCCGCACGTCGCGATCCGTCTCCGCCGCCACTTCGCCCGCGCAGGCGCGCAGTTCGGCGTGATCAAGCTCCGCGCCACCGATGAAGTGTGCCGCGACCTGAAGTGGTTCTGCGAGCGCTTCCCGCTCGAGGTCGACCCGGCAGACACGCTGCTCGAGCGCGCACGCAGCTTCGACCGCCGCACCGAGGCCTTCGCCGCCGTGCTCGCCGGCCACGCCACGCCGCGCGACTTCGAGCTCGCGCTGCCACCACGCGAATACCAGCGCGTCGCGGCCGAGCTCGCGCTCCAGTCGGGCGGCCTGCTGATCGGCGACGAAGTGGGTTTGGGCAAGACCGTCAGCGCCATCGCCGCGCTCTCGCCCGCGTCGTCGCGCCCCGCGCTCGTCGTCACCCTGACGCATCTACCGCGGCAGTGGGCCGCGGAGCTCGCGCGCTTCCTCCCGGGCGCGCGCGTGCACGTCCTGAAGAAGGGCTCTGTCTACGACATCACGAAGCCACCGCGCCGCACGAAAAAGGGCGCGCACGCGATCTCGCGGCCCGTCGATCCGGCCGTCGTCGCCTGGGCTCGCGCGCGTGGCATCAACCTCGACGACCGCACCGCGCGCTTCCCCGACGTGATCGTCACGAGCTACAGCAAGCTCCACGGCTGGGCCGACGAGCTCCACGGCAAGGTGAACACCGTCGTCTTCGACGAGGTGCAAGAGCTGCGGCACTCCGACACGATCCGCTACGCCGCCGCGAAGCGCATCGCCGAAGGAGCCGCGATCCGCCTCGGCTTGTCGGCGACACCTGTGTACAATTTCGGCGTCGAGATGCACTCGATTCTGGAGGTGCTCCGACCGGGGGCGCTCGGATCTCGCGGCGAGTTCCTCGAAGAGTGGTGCCGCGGCTACCACGACCCGGCGAAGGCGGCCGTCGCCGACCCGCTCCCCGCGCTCGAGAAGAGCATCGTCCGCGTCGACGCCGACACCGCCGCGCTCGAAGCCGTCTCCGCCTCCGTGGCCGAGCTTGCGCGCTTCGTGCTCGAGCGCGCGGGCGCGTGGCAGGAACGCGGACAGGCCTCGCGCGAGCTCGACTGGCGGCTCCGTCAGGCGACCGGCATCGCGAAGGCGCCCTACGTCGCCGAGTACGTGAAGCTGCTCTGCGAGAGCGGCGAGCGCGTGGTCGTCTACGCGTGGCACCGCGAGGTGTACGAGATCCTCCGCGACAAGCTCCGCGAGTACCGCCCCGTGCTCTACACGGGCACGGAGTCGACGCCGCAGAAGGAAGCCGCGAAGCAGGCGTTCGTATCGGGCGAGTCGCGCGTGTTGCTCATGTCGCTGCGCGCGGGCGCGGGCCTCGATGGGCTGCAGCACGTGAGCCGCACGGTGGTGTTCGCGGAGCTCGACTGGAGCCCGGGCATCCACGAGCAGGCGATCGGGCGCGTGCACCGCGACGGGCAGCCCGATCCGGTGATCGCGTACTTCCTCGTGAGCGACGAGGGGAGCGATCCGATCGTGCTCGACGTGCTTCAGATGAAGAAGCCGCAGATGGAGGGCGTGAGAGATCCAGACCGCGAGATCTTCGAGACGGTGAAGGTCGACTCGATTCGCACGCTCGCGCGGGCGTACCTCGAGCAGCGGGGGTTGCCGGTGCCGGAGCCGAAGACGGATCTCGAAGACGCGGCCGCGGCCGAAGACGAGCCGGACGAGCTCGCGCTGGAGGCGCCATGAAAACGGGAGCACCCACCCTTCGCACGTTTCGCTGCCCCGAGTACGCCGCGCACCTCACGCCGCTCTCGTGCGCTTCCCGCCACGTCGCCGCGTCGCGCACGTACCGGGCCGGCACCGAGAGCCCGTGGCACCTGACCGCGTGCAAGGAGTGCCGCATCGGGGAAGCCCACGCCGCCGACCAGACCGCCAACCGCGTCAGCAACGTGCGCGGCGTCGCCTACGCCGAGCGTGCGCTCACCACACCCGAGCTCGTGCAGCTCCGAACGAAGCGCCCACGCGCGCGCGCTGAGCAGCGCCACGGCTTCACGTTCCGCGCCGAGGAAGCGGCGGTGGACGCGCCGCCCGACGGAGCACGTACCGCGTTCGCGCCGATCGCCGCTGGCGCCCCCGCCCCCGACCTCGAGGCCCAACAGCGCGACGCCGCGCGGGCCGCCGACCGAGAGCGCGAACGCCGCCGAGCCTACGAGCGCGCGCGCCGCGCCAAGGAGCGAGCCCGCAAGGAGCGCGAGGAGAGCGCGCTGAACTGGACGCGCGTCGCCGAGCACGTCGAAACGTGGCTGGCGGAGAACCCGAAGCTGACGCGGCGCGATCTGCACGCGCGCGCGGTTGCGGAGCTCGGGGTGACGGTGAGCTACGGGCGGTTCGCGGTGCAGATCGCGAATCGTCTCGAGAAAGCGCGCGACATCACCACGCGTGCGTCGGACGACGCTGTGATCGAGCACATGCGGGCGCACGTCGTGGCGGATTCGCGGCGCGGGTGGCGGTGGCACGCGGCGTCGCTGCGGGGCGCGGGGATGGTGGTGAGCGCGGACCGGGTGCGGAGGGCGCTGAAGGCGTTGCGGGGCGAGGTCGCGGGGACGGTGGTGGGCGAGAAGGGACGTGCGGCATGACGAAGGACTCGATCTCGTTCGGTCTCCAACACGGCAAGACGCGCGCGATCCGTGAAGCCGCGGACGCCGCACGCGCCACCACCGACGCCGCGCGCGCCACCGGCCACCGCGCCGAACACGTCTCGCTCGCGAGCATTCAACTGCTGCAAGAGCGGCGCCGCCGCGTCGAGGTCGACGTCGCGTTCCTCACGGCGCTCGGGTACGCGCTCGAAGAGATCGGCGTCCGCGAGAGCAGCAGCTTGGACTTCTTCCGCAGCGCATCAACCCTCACGGTCGCCGTTGCGAACGCCACGGCGAATCACTGGGAGATCGTGTCGCGGCACCAGATCGACCACGTGTGTGAGTTCGCGGCGCCCGGAAGCGGGCAGGTGTCGCTGCGGTCGGAGTGGTTGGGGCGAAGTGGCGTGCGGAACGGCGCGCTGCCGTGGAGGATCCGATGACCCGCGCACCAGATCATCTCTACTTCGTTGCAGAGCCCGCAACCTCAGACGGTTCTCGCTGGGTAAAGATCGGTCGTACCAAGAACATTGGCTGCAGATTGGATGTGTTGCAGACCGGCAATCCACGCGAGTTGTCGCTATTGGGCTACGCCATCGGATGTGGTGGGTTAGAGAAGACATGTCACCGCAAATGGCTCGATCTTCGTGGTTGCGGCGAGTGGTTTCATTTCGATCTTGCACTGCTGCTTGCGTTGCAATCCGACGTCTCGGAGGACTGTGTTTTGCGCCCGGTGATTTCGCGAAGAAGCTTGCTTGAGCGTCTTCGCTCACCGCGTGCAGCAGGGAAAGCGAGGGCGGCGTGACCCGCCCCGCCTTGCCTCGGCGCGATCCGCGCGAGACGCTCCCCGAAGCGGAGCTGAGCGAGGGGGAGCGCGCGCTCCTCGACTGGCTCGCCGACCAGATCGTGCGAGACGCTATGCGGAAGACGGAGGAGCAGTGCGACGAGGCGGCCTGACCGGCGCGCGCGTGGCGGTCTACGCGCGCTACAGCTCCGACCGACAGAGCGAGGCGTCGATCGAGGATCAGGTCCGTCGGTGCCGCGCCTTCGCGGTCGACGCAGGCGCGATCGTCGACGACGCGCTCGTCTTCGCGGACTACGCGGTGAGCGGGGCTTCGCTCGCTCGCGCTGGGCTCGAGGCGATGCTCGCCGCGGTCGCGGCTGGACGCGTCGACGCGATCGTCGTCGAGGACATGTCTCGCCTGTCGCGCGACCTCGCCGACGCGGCGTCCGTCTTCCGGCGGCTCCAGTTCGAGGGTGTCTCGCTGCTCGGTGTGGCGGACGGAATCGACTCGCGCGAGAAGTCGTCGAAGCTCACCTTCGGCGTGCGCGCGCTGCTCGCCGACGCGTATCTCGACGACCTGCGCGACAAGACGCGGCGCGGTCTCGAAGGCCGACACCTCGCCGGCTTCTCGACGG
>JALOQC010000188.1 GCA_025453555.1 Myxococcota bacterium
CGATCACCTCGTGAGCTTCACGAAGGCCGACTTCATGGAGCTGCCGTTCGAGGACGCGAGCTTCGACGCGGTCTACACGATCGAAGCGAGCTGCCACGCACCCGATCGCGTGAAGCTCTTTTCGGGCTTGAACCGTGTGATGAAGCCGGGCGCGCTCTTCGCCGGCTACGAGTGGTGCCTCACGGATCGCTACGACGCGAAGAACCCGGAGCACCAGAAAATCAAGAAGGACATCGAGATCGGTAACGGCCTGCCGGACCTCTCGCACACCAGCGTGGTGGACGACGCGCTCCGCGCGGCGGGCTTCGAGATCCTCCAGACGGAGGACATGGCGAGCCACGGCAGCCCGGAGACCCCGTGGTACCTGCCGCTGACCGGCGAAGAGAAGGGCCTGCTCGCGCTGCCCCGCAAGCCGCTCGGCCGCGTCATCACGAACAAGCTCACGCGTTTCCTCGAGCAAGTGAAGCTCGCCCCGAAGGGCACGAGCGACGTCTCGAGCTTCCTCAACCAGGGCGCGGACGCGCTCGTGGCGGGCGGCAAGACGGGGACCTTCACGCCGATGTACTTCTTCTTGGTCCGCAAGAAGGCCTGACGCGGTCGGTCACTCGACGTCTCGCAGATTCGCGGGTCGCGCGTGATCAGAACCGTGTGCGACAGCGGCGGTCGACGCACTCGACGATCACGTCGTCCGGATCGCCCGTGCTGCCGTCGTCGGCGGTCGTGGGGCCCGGGAGGCAGTCGCACTCGCCGAGGAAGAGCGCGCACTGCTCGGCGAGGTGGCGAAACTGGGTGAGGTCCGTGATGCGGAAGCCGACGACCTCTCGAGTTCCGCAACAGTCGACGACGTTCGGCGCTGCCGTGCAATCCGCGTCTTCCGTGCACGCACGGTCGCGAAGGGACGGCAGGTACCCGTGTTGGGGATCACACGTCTGCTCCGTCGAGCAGAACGAGGTGCAGGCCGAGCCGCAGCTTCGAACACAGTCGAAGCCCGACCAGACTTCACCGAGCAGGCCGCACGACCACACCCCGTCGATGCAACGTGGCGGGGGGTGCATCACGTCACCGCGACAGCAGCAAAGATCGTCGGGCGGCTCGGGGCAGTCCGCCGGGGTGTCGGTGGGTGCGTCCGTCGGTGTGTCCGTCGGCGCGTCACGGGGAGCGTCCGTGCTCGGGGCGTCGCGTGAGCCGTCGAGCATGACCTCGTGCCCGGTCGGGCAGCCGAGCAGTAGAACCACCAGCGCCGCGTACCTCATGACGAGAGGGTAGCCGCCGCTCGCGCGCCGCGCGTCCCTCGAACGAGGTAGGTCACGCAGCAGCTCAGCCTTGAGGCGCAAACACCAACGGGTAGGCGAGGTGCACGTCACCGCCGACCGGGGCAGGGTTCACGCGCAGGCGACGGACCGCTTCGACCACGCAACGCTCGAGCGCGTCGCTGTGCGTGCTCCGCTCCGCGATCGACACCTCGCTCGCTTCGCCGCGCTCCGTGATCGTCAGCTCGATCGTCCACCGGCCCGCGAGGGTCGGTTCGTGACGCAGCGCCTGCTCGTAGCAGCGGCGGAAGGCGGAGAGACGAGCACGCATCGCGCGCGCGACCACCGCAGCATCGAAGTCGCCCCCGCCGCCGATCGGCTCGAAGCGCTCGATGCGCACGTCCGAGATCGTGCGCTCGGTGGCGATCGGCGCGGGCTCGAGCGCGGCCACGCGACGCCGCGCGATTGCGCCGAGGTCGTCTTCACCGCTGCCGTCTCCGCCACCGTCGCCCGGCCGCAAGACGGACGCGCTCGCGGTCGCGGGCACCACGCCGCTCGCGTCACCGAGGATCTGCGCGGCGTCGGCGGTGGGAACGCCGCCGCGGAGCACGTCGTGCACCGCGCCGTTCAGGCCCTGCGCGCCGAGCATCATCTGCACGGCGAGGCTCGCCTCTTCTGCGATGCGCGCGCGATCGTCGGCAGACGGTGCCGCGGATGGGGCGGCCGACGGACGCGCGTCACGCGATCCGTTGCGCGTTTGCGTGACGGTTTGCGGCGTGTCGCGCGCGTCTGAGACTCGAACGTCGTCCGAGACGTCGTCTCGTTCGTCGGGCTCCGGTGGCGGTGACGGCTCCGCGAACACGAGGCGCGCGAGGTGCTCGGTGGCAATCGACTCGTGCGCGACGGGGAAGTCGGAGGACTCCAGCACGATCGCGAGCCCGAAGAAGGCGGTGAAGCTCGCGACGACGAACGCGGTGAAGCGCGCGTCGATCTGCGTGAAGAGTCCGCCGCGCGCGCTCGCAGGGAGCGGGGCTCGCGCGGTCGCGGTGCGGGTCGCTTCGAGCGCGAAGAGGAGGGTGAGCTCACCGAGGACGAGGCGGCCGCGCGCGTCGTCGTCGAGGCGCAGCGAGCCCTTCAGGCCTACGCTCAGATCCGTCAGCGAACGCACCGTACCGCGCGTTCCGATTCTGCCTTCGAGCTGCGGGTCGAGCATCAGCTCCCAACGTCCGGCACGCTTCGCGAAGAGCGTACGAGGCGTTGCCGCGCACACGACGTCAGCTGCTTCGTCGTCTCCGATTACCAAGCGATCTCGGGTGATCCAGCGCTCGTCGACGATACGATCGCCACGCACGATCGCGACGCGGAGCCAGCGGGTCGGAGCTTCGGACATCGATCACCTCTCGAGCGACGCGCGTCGCGCGAATCCGCGACGCGCGGACGGAGCACGGCCTAACGCGCGCGAGACGTCGCGCACGATGGAAGACCGAGCGCGCGATGGACGCCTCGCGTCGGCCGAAGTTCCCGGCGTCGTGAGCTCGTGTGGGAACACGAGCTCAGGCCGCGTCGAGCGACCCGGCGTCGTGTGCTCGCGTGGGAAGGCGAGCGCACCGCGTCGAACGACTCGAAGAAGGCGTCCACCGAGGGACCGAGGGACACCCGCAGACTCAGTTCAGCGTCACGCCCACGCGACAACGGCGTAGCGCAGCGTGGACGCCTTCGACGTCGTCGGCGGTCGGGCGTTCTTCGAGGTAGGCCTCGAGATCCGATTGCGCGGCCGCGAGCGCGCCGAGCGCGAGCGCGTGCAGACCTCGATCGCGGCGCGCCTCGGGGGCGCGCGTCAGCTCGACCAGCGCATCGCACGCGAGCATCGCGCGCGCGTGATCGTGGAGCCGCGCGTAGGCGTTGCGGAAGTTCGCGAGGATGCGGACGGCGAGCGCGGGGCGTCCGATCGGGAGCAGGTGCTCGGCTTCGAGGCGGCCGGAGTGACCGAGGTATCGCGCCGCGAGGTTCGCGAGGTCGGCGTCTCCGATCACACGACCGCCGTGGTACGGGTCTTGGAGCACACCGCCCGGGCCGCCGTGCCGTACGAGGAAGTGCCCGGGGAAACCGATGGGCTCGACCTCGAAGCCGGCGCGACGCGCGACGGCGACGTACACGAGCGAAAGGGTGAGCGGGAGACCGCGCCGCGTGCGCAACACGTGCGCGAGGTTGCCGTTCTGGGGGGCGTAGTAGTCGCCACGCTCGCCGTCGAAGCCGTGGCGCGAGTGCAAGTGCGCGCGAAGACCGCGCGCGACCGATTCGGGGGAGCCCTCGAGCTGGAGCCCGTGCGCGAGCTCGTCGAGCGTCGCGAGCGCCGCCTCCACGTCGAGCCGCTCGTCGAAGCGCGACGCCAGCGCGAGCGCGAGGCTCTCGAGGGGCACGCGCACGTCGGCGACGAGGGAGACGAGCGATCGCATCGCGACCGTACCGTGCGCTGCGCGAGGGGCGGGGTCAAAGCGGCGTGGCTCGCACCGACGGAGACGACGGAGACGAGACAGGGCCGGAGGCGAGACGAAGACGGAGACGACACCGAGACCGAGGCGTCGTGCTGGGTTGAAATCCAGGCTCCACTCCGCGCGTAGAGACGACCATGGTCCGTTTCCTCCTGTGGCTCGTGGTCCTGTTCTTCTGCTGGCCGCTCGCGCTGCTCGCGCTCTTCCTCTGGCCGGTGATCTGGATCCTCTCGCTCCCCTTCCGTCTGCTCGGGGTCGCGGTCGAAGGCGTGTTCGATCTCCTGCGCGCGGTCTTCTCGTTGCCCGCACGCTTGCTCGGTGGCGGTCGTCGTCCGCGGCGCGCGTGACCGCCTCGCGCGGCGTGCGTCGTGTGATTCGATGAGGCGACGTCGCGCAATGCGAGCGCGGTTGGCGTCAGCCCTCGACCAACGTACCCGCGTCCGCGTCGACCATCACGCGCGAGCCGAAGGGCAGCGTGTGGTTCGTCTCGCCGTGTCCTGCGCAGAGCCCCGCGAGCATGGGCACGCCGAGATCTCCGAGCCGCTCGGCGATCACGTCCTCGGCGGCGACACCGTGATCCCCCGGCGCACAGCGCACGAGGTCTCCGAGCACGATGGCGCGCACGCCCTCGAACCATCGCGCGTGTCGGAGCTGCGTGAGCATGCGGTCGATCCGGTACGGGGCTTCGCCGACCTCTTCGAGGAAGAGCACCGATCCGTCGAGCGGCGGCGCGTACGGCGTCCCTACGAGCGAGGCGAGCACCGCGAGGTTGCCTCCGAGCAGTATGCCCTCGGCACGACCTCGTGCGATCGCGCGGAGCCCGCGCGCGTGGAGCGTTCGACCTTCGAGCGCTGCGATCCAATCTGCGCGCGCGTCGTCGTCCGCGCGTCCGAGCCACGCGACCATCGGCCCGTGCATCGAGCCGACGTGTGCGCGTGCCCAGAGCGCGTGGAGCGCGGTGACGTCCGAGAAGCCGACCAGCAGCTTGCGCGCGCGCCCGACCTGCGCGACGTCGAGCCCTTCGAGCAGCCGCGTGGCGCCGAAGCCTCCACGCGCGCACACGATCGCGTTTGTCCCCTCTTCGTCGAGCGCGCGGCGCAGCTCCGCCAAACGACGCGCATCGTCACCCGCGAGGTAGCCCTTCTTCGCGCGAACCTCGTCGTCGACGCGCACCTCGTAGCGCGTGCGCAGGAACGCGACTCCGGCGTCGAACGAGGCCTCGTCGAAGGGTCCGCTCGGCGCCACGATGCGCAGCGCGTCTCCGGGCGATAGGGTCGGGCGAACGAAGGGCTCCATGGACGACGTCGTAGCGTATCTGCAGGAGATCGAGGGGCCGTATGCGTACCTCGCGCTGCTGCTCTCCGCGATGATCGAGTACGTGGTTCCGCCGCTGCCGGGCGACACCTTCGCGCTCGCGGGCATCGCGCTCGCTGCGACGGCCGGTTATTCGCCGTGGCTCGTGCACGCCGCACTGACGGCGGGCGCGACGCTCGGCGGCCAGCTCGCGTGGGCCTTCGGTCGCTACGTGCGTGCGCGTCGCGAGAAGTCGCCGACCTTCTTGCACGGCCCGCGCACCGAGCGCGCGCTCGACGAGGTGAGGCGGCGCTTCGAGAAGCACGGCGCGGCCTACCTGCTCGCGAACCGCTTCGTGCCCGCCCTGCGCGCGTTCTTCTTCGTCGGGGCGGGGCTCGCGAACATGCCGGGCTGGAAGGTCGCGCTCTTCGGTGGGCTGAGCGCAGCCGCGTGGAACGGGCTCCTGCTCTTGGTGGGCTGGGCGCTCGGCTCGAACCTCGAGCGGCTCGGCGAGCTCGTTCGGCAGTACACGTGGGTCGCGCTCGGCATCTTCGCGATCGGGATCGGGATCGGGCTCTGGCGCGCGCGCCGAGCCCGCACGAAGGTCTGAGCGGTCGTCGGCTTCCTTGAGGGTCTGTCGCCAGACCCTCCCCCACGGGGCATGAAGCCCCGAGGGGCCCCCTCCCACGAGCCTTCGCTCGCTCCGCTCGCTGCGCGCCGTCCGATAGGGCGGCTTGCGGGACTCGGCCGAGCTTCTTTCAGAGCCGAACCATCACACCGAGGTTCGCCTGTGCGATCCCGAACGCGCGGAGGTCTTTGCTCACGTGCTCGTCCCAGCCGCCCGAGTAGCGGTCGTGGCCGAAGTAGACGATGCCCTTCACGTCGAGGTTGAGGCTCACGAAGCGTCCGAGCGCGAGCTCGAGACCCGCGCCGCCGTGAATGCCGAACTGCACGTCGTGGGTCGCATCGACGCCTTCGCGCTGCGAGTCCTGGAACGAGAAGACGCTGCAGAAGCCGGCGAGCGGGCGAAGCCGGAAGTGCTCGCCGAGCCGGAAGGGCACGTAGAGATCGAACCCGATTGGGACGTCGATGCGTTGGTAGCCGGGCTCGTCGACCACGAAGGCCTCCGCGAAGACGTCGACCCCGAGCCGATCGAAGGGCTCCCACCGCACCTCACCGCCCAGGCCGACCGCTTCGCGGTAGCCAGCGCGGCCGCTCGCGTAGAAGCCGATGCCGAAGTCGCGATCGAAGGCGTCGCGCTGCGACCACGGGACGAGCTCGTGGGCGGAGGCCGATGCGGGGAGGGTGAGCGGAGCGAAGAGAGCGAGGACGACGGGAAGGGCGAGGAGCGTGCGCATGGTCGGGGCCGCTCAGCAGGGAGCGTGCCCGCGCGATCAAACGAGCATTTTTCGTGAGGACGATTCTCTGACGCGTGAAGTTTCGTGAACAGGTCCCGCCCCAGGGTGACCGCGCGTTCGCGGCGGAGCTCGCGGATGCGTCGGATCGAGAGTCGAACTCGCATGAATGGCGGCGGTTGATCGGGCAACGTAGCGTGCTTCACGACGCGATGTGCGATTGAATCGTTCGCGTCGGGTGAAGAACGTCGTTTGTCCTTGGCGGGCTCGTGGTTGTGTCCGGTCTCCGTCACGGACACGGTCTCCGTCACGGACACGGTCTCCGTCACGGACACGGTCTCCGTCACGGACACGGTCTCCGTCACGGACACGGTCTCCGCCGTCGTTTCCGCGCCGGTCGGTTGCTCGTCACGTCCAAACGGCGAAGGGCCCACTCTCGTGAGCGAGCCCTTCGTTCCGGAGAAAGCGTCCTGGCTCAGGCGCCTTCGTCCGGCGCTTCCGCGTCGCCGCGGTCGACCACGAGCGACTTCAGCAGGTCGCGGTTCATCGACGCGATGAAGTCTATGCTGATGCCCTTCGGGCAGGCCTTCTCGCACTCGCCGTGGTTCGTGCAGCCGCCGAAGCCGAGCTCGTCCATGGTCGCGACCATCGACTTCACGCGGCTCATGCGCTCCGCCTGGCCCTGCGGGAGCAGCGCGAGGTGGCCGACCTTGGCGGCGGTGAAGAGCGACGCGCTCGCGTTCGGGCAGGCCGCCACGCAGGCGCCGCAGCCGATGCAGGTCGCGGCGTCGAACGCGCGGTCCGCGATCGGCTTCGGGATCGGTGCCTCGTTGGCGTCGCGCGCCGAGCCCGTGCGGATCGAGATGTAGCCGCCCGCCTGGATGATCTTGTCGAGCGCGGTGCGGTCGACGATCAGGTCCTTGCGGATCGGGAACGACGTCGCGCGCCACGGCTCGATCCAGACCTCGTCCCAGCCACGATCGAAGACGTGGCGCATGTGGATCTGGCAGGTCGTGGTGCGCTCGTCGGGGCCGTGCGCGTAGCCGTTGATCACCATCGAGCACATCCCGCAGATGCCCTCGCGGCAGTCGTGGTCGAACGCGATTGGGTCCTTGCCGTCCGCGATCAGCTTCTCGTTGAGGTCGTCGAGCATCTCCAAGAAGGACATGTGCTCGGTGACGTTCTCGGCCGTGTAGGTCTCGAAGCGGCCCGCGTCGTTCGGTCCGCTCTGGCGCCACACGTGGAGCTTGATGGTCTTGGTCTTCATCGGGAGATCCTGTCGCTGGCCATCACTTGTACGAGCGCATGGTGGGCTTCACGTACTCGAACGTGAGCTGTTCTTCGTGGCGCACGGGCTTGGACGCGTCGCCGCTCCACTCCCACGCCGCCGCGTGCTGGAACTTCTCGTCGTCGCGCTTGGCCTCGCCGTCGACCTGATGCTCCGTGCGGAAGTGACCGCCGCAGCTCTCCTCGCGCGTGAGCGCGTCGAGGCACATCAGCTCGCCGAGCTCGAAGAAGTCGGCCACGCGCGACGCGCGCTCGAGCGTCTGGTTCAGGGTCTCGTCCTTGTTCGGGACGACCTTCACCTCGCGGTAGAACTGCTCGCGCAGCTCCGGGATCTGCTTGAGCGCGTCCTTCAACCCGTCGCGGCTGCGGCTCATGCCGCAGTACTTCCAGATGATGTTGCCGAGCAGACGGTGGAAGTGATCCGGACCGTGCTTGGCGGCAGGCGCCTCGATCAGCTTGGTGAGCCGCGCCTTCACCTCGCGCACCGCGTCCTTGCAGACCGCGTCGTCCTCTTCGAGGGCGGGTGGGGTGCGGAGCTCGCCGAGGTAGTTGCCGACCGAGAAGGGCAACACGAAGTAGCCGTCCGCGAGCCCCTGCATCAGCGCGCTCGCGCCGAGGCGGTTCGCGCCGTGATCGGAGAAGTTCGCTTCGCCGCCCACGAAGAGACCAGGGATGGTGCTCTCGAGGTTGTAGTCCACCCAGAGACCGCCCATCGTGTAGTGGGTCGCGGGGTAGATCTTCATCGGCGTTTCGACGGGATCGTCGCCGGTGATGCGCTCGTACATCTCGAAGAGATTGCCGTAGCGCTCGACCACGGTGTGCTTGCCGAGGCGCGAGATCGCGTCGGCGAAGTCGAGGTAGACGCCGCGGCGCGGCTCACCCGGGATCTTCGGACCCACGCCGAGGTGGTCGTTCTCGCAGACGTACATCGCGTTGCGCGAGGCGACGTCGCGGGGGACCAAGTTTCCGAACGCGGGGTAGCGCTCTTCCAGGAAGTAGTAGCGATCCTTCTCTGGGATCGACTTCGGATCCTTGTCGCAGTCTTCCGGCTTTCGCGGGACCCACACGCGCCCGTCGTTGCGGAGCGATTCGCTCATCAGCGTGAGCTTCGACTGCGTCTCGCCGCTGCGCGGGATGCACGTCGGGTGGATCTGCGTGTAGCAGGGGTTCGCGAAGAGCGCGCCCTTGCGGTGCGCGCGCCACGTCGCGGTGGTGTTGCAGCCCTTGGCGTTGGTCGAGAGGTAGAAGACGTTGCCGTAGCCGCCCGTCGCGAGGACGACGACGTCGGCGACGTGCGCCTCGATCTTCCCGGTCACCATGTCGCGGGTGACGATGCCGCGCGCGCGACCCTCGTAGACGATGAGGTCGAGCATCTCGGTGCGCGGGTACATCTTCACGCTGCCGGCCGCGATCTGCCGCTCGAGCGCGGAGTACGCGCCGAGGAGGAGCTGCTGACCGGTCTGACCGCGTGCGTAGAACGTACGCGAGACCTGCGCGCCGCCGAACGAGCGGTTCGCGAGCAGACCGCCGTACTCACGCGCGAACGGGACGCCCTGCGCGACCGCCTGATCGATGATCGCGGTCGAGAGCTCCGCGAGGCGGTAGACGTTCGACTCGCGCGCGCGGAAGTCGCCGCCCTTCACGGTGTCGTAGAAGAGCCGGAAGACGCTGTCGCCGTCGTTCTGGTAGTTCTTCGCGGCGTTGATCCCGCCCTGCGCGGCGATCGAGTGCGCGCGACGCGGCGAGTCCTGGTAGCAGAAGCACTTCACCTTGTAGCCGAGCTCGCCCATCGTCGCGGCGGCGGCGCCCCCGGCGAGGCCCGAGCCCACCACGATGACGGTGTGCTTGCGGCGGTTGTGCGGCGCGACGAGCTTGCTGTGGGCCTTGTGCTCGGTCCATCGCTGCTCGATGGGACCGGTCGGCTCGTGGCTCTTCAGCTCCATGGGTCGTTCCTTCTTTCGTGCTGAGGCGTGCTCGGACGGAGCGCGTGCTTCACAGCAGCTCAGGGAAATTGAAGCGAAGCGTGGTCGGCTCGAGGTAGCCGGCCATCACGGCGATCGGAAACGAGAGGTTTCCGATCGTCAGCAGCGCCGCGAGCATGATCGCGAGGTCGCGGCGGTACTGGTTGTAGCGGGGGTGGTTGGCGCCGATGCTCTGGAACATCGACCAGATGCCGTGGAAGAGGTGGACGCCGAGCGCGAGGTTGCCGAGCACGTAGGGGATCACGATCGGCCAGTGCTGGAAGCCGTGGACGAGGTTGTTGTAGGGGTTGGAGGCCTCCCACGTGTAGCCCTCGATGCCGAAGATCGTGCCGTCTCCGAAGAGCTGACCGCCGAAGGTCAGGTGCACGAGGTGGAAGAGCACGTAGAAGAGGAGGATCGGGCCGCTCAGATACATGGTCTTCGCGGCGTAGTCCGTCGCGAGGTCGACCTTCTTCTGGTAGCGGTTCGGGCGCGCGCTCTTGTTGCGCCTCCAGAGCGAGAACGCGCTGTAGATGTGGGCGCTGAACGCGAAGATCAGCGCGAGGCGCGCGCCCCAGAGCAGCGCGGGCATCGTGCGCAGCCAGCGCGCGTACTCGTTGAACTCGGTCGGGCCAGCGTAGGCCTTGAGGTTCCCCGAGAGGTGCCCGAGCGTGAAGCCCAGCAGGATGATGCCGGACGCGGCCATCACGGCTTTCTTGCCGATGGTGGTGTCGTAGAGGGTCAGCGCCTTGGTAGCCATCGCGGTCGCCTGTCCTTGAGGGTTCGGCCTGGAGCGGTCGGCCTGAGGTTCGGTGAGGTTCGGTGCGGCGTGGAGCCGCGGGGTCGGTCGCGTGTCGACCGCCGTGTTCGTCGAGCCAGCGGCGCGGGGGACGCGCTGGAATCTCGCCGCCCCGTTCGCACGAACAGGGCGAATTTTCAAGCCGTCAGCGGCTTTTCGTTGGCTCCGTGCTCGGCGCCGCCGCGGTCGGGGCTGCGGTCGGAGGGTCGACGTAATCGACCTCTTCGCCGCGAAATGTGCGCAAAGTGGTCACGCCGTCCGAGCGGCGGACCACCGTGTCGGGCAGCACGGGGACTTTCCCGCGACCGCCCGGGGTGTCGACGATGTACTTGGGGAGCGCGATGCCGGAGAGGCGCCCCTGCAAGCGCTCCATGATGCGCAGGCCGGTCGCGATCGGGGTCCGGAGGTGACCGGTGCCTCGGACGGGATCGGCCTGGAGCAGGTAATAGGGCCGGACACGACGACGGACCAGCCCACGGAAGAGCGCCTCGAGGGTGTCGGGGTCGTCGTTGATGCCGCGCAGGAGCACCGTCTGGTTCATCACGGGCAGTCCGTGATCGACGAGCCGCGCGAGCGCCTCCGTGGCTTCCGGCGCGAGCTCCTTCGGGTGGTTGAAGTGCGTCATCACCCAGACCGCCGGGTGCGTGCGCAGGGCGCGGCAGAGCTCGTCCGTGATGCGCTGCGGGATCGTCACGGGAGCGCGCGTCGCGACCCGCACCGTGAGCACGTGCTCGATGTTCGCGAGCCGTCCGAGGATCGGCGTGATGCGCGAGGTCGCCATCACCAGCGGATCGCCTCCGGAGACGATCACGTCGTGGATCTCGGGGTGCGACTCGATGTAGCGGAAGGCGGGCTCCAGCTTGTCGAGCGCGCGCGCGCCACCTCCGTCGCCGACCATGCGCGAGCGTGTGCAGAAGCGGCAGTACATCGCGCAGCGATCGGTCGCGAGCAGGAGCACGCGGTCGGGGTACCGCTGCACCAGCTCGGGCGCGACCTCGTGCGCTTCTTCGCCGAGCGGGTCGCGCAGATCGCCGGGCACCTCGTGGGCCTCGTCGATCGTGGGCACGGCCTGCCGCCGGATGGGGCACGAGGGGTCGTGGGGATCGATCAGCCCCAGGTAGTGCGGGGTGATCGACATCGGGAAGCCGTCCGCGAGCGAACGCCGCACGCCGGCGCGTTCCGCTTCGGTCAGCACGATCGCGCGCTCGAGCCCTTCCAGGTCGCGGATCGCGTGGCGGGCTTGCCAACGCCAATCCTGCGGAGCGCCCGGTTCGTTCGAATCGTCGAGCGCGCTTCGTTCGGCCACGCTCGACTCCGCGAGCACGGGCAAGGACGCCATCGCGCGCGGAGCTTGGGCCGATTCGGGGGAGGGTGCACGTGACGTGGGAGCGAAGCCAGCGGACGGAGCTCGGAGGCCCTCGCGACCGTCCGCCCCTTGAGCCTGGACGAAGCACGCACTAACTTCCGCGCTCCGCAGAGCACGGGGTGTCGCACAGCCTGGTAGTGCACGAGCTTTGGGTGCTCGTTGTCGCGGGTTCAAATCCCGCCCCACATCACACAGTGCCCATCGAGGATCATCAGACCTCGCCGGGCGGGGCTTCAGGCACGGGCCTTCGGGCACGGGCCTTCGGGCACGGGCCTTCGGGCACGGGCCTTCGGGCACGGGCCTTCGGGCACGGGCCTTCGACACGGAGCACCTCAGGCCCTTCGGACACACAGGGCGCTGGCCCCCGTAGCTCAGGTGGATAGAGCAGCGGCCTTCTAAGCCGACGGTCGGGGGTTCGAATCCTCCCGGGGGCGCCGAGAGATTCTTCGGGTCCGTTCACGCGCGGGGCCGGCATTTCAGCTTCGCGAACTGCGGGCACTGCGTCGCGCTTCCACGTGGAGTGGTCTGAAGCAACGTGTGCCGTTGCGGCGAGGTCTAGAGCGCATCTCATAACCTCCCGCGGCCGCTTCGCGGCATCCGCACGCCGCTCGCCGCCATCCACTCACGCTCGAAAATGCACCACATTTCCTCGGTTATCGACGCACGGGCTGCCACGAATCAACTCACGGCAGGTTATGAGATGCGCTCTAGCTCGTACGCGAGTGCGACGCGTCACCGCGCTCGCGCGAGCAGCCAGCGCAAACGATCGCGGTCGATTCGGAGCACGAGGGTCTTGTCGTGCGTGACGGTCACCGCGCCGGGCGCGCTGCCTTTTCTTTTGTGGACGTGGCGCCGGTCGGCGTGCTGGATCTCCACGCGGTCGTCGGCGTGCGCGTCGCTGAAGTGGGCGGCGAGGAGCGCGGCGTCGAGGAGGAGCGCCGGAGGGCACGTCTCGTTCTTTTCGAGCGGGACGATCACGTGCGCGCCCTTTCTTCCGCGCGCGTGGAGCCAACGGTCGTGCGGGCGTGCGTGGATGGTCAGCGTGTCGTTGTCGGTCGCGCGGCGGCCCACGTGGATCGGGCGATCGCCGTCGCCGAGGAAGACGCGATGCGGACGACGTGGTTCGTCCGGCGCGCGGGGGCGAGGTGCGACGGGATCGAGCGCCAGGGTGATCGACTCGGGCGGTGCGCCGGCGTCGAGCGACGCTTCGAGGGCGGCCAGCGCGGCGTCCTCGGCTTGCACCGTGGCGAGGCGTTCCGCCGCGATCGCGGCGCCGCGCTCGAGGCGGCGCGCTTCGTGGAAGAGGCGTTCGGCGTGGGCGCGCGCGCTGCGGGTCGGATCGAGCGCCACGCGGCGGGCGCGCGGAGGATCGACGGAGGTGTCTTCGGCGACGAGCTCGGTGGCGCCGGGCGTGGCCTCGGCGAGGTGAGCGAGCACGAAGCCCGCGTCGTCGCGTAGGGTGTCCACGCGGCTCGCGCGCGCGGCGTCGGCTTCGATCGCCCGAAGTTTGCGGGCGATCTTGCGGCGTGCGTCCGCGAGGCGACGGCGGAGCGCGCGATCCGCGGGCTCGACTGCGCGGGATGCGGCCTCGGTGGACGCCGTCGGTGAGGTTGGAGTCCAGTCGTTCGGCGGGAGCTCGGTCGCGAAGCGTCGGCGGCCCGCGAGCGGGAAGCCGTCGAGCGCGCGGCGCAGACACGGCGCGTGCTCGTGAT
Organism: Myxococcota bacterium; assembly: GCA_025453555.1. Classification (GTDB taxonomy): domain Bacteria; phylum Myxococcota_A; class Polyangia; order Polyangiales; family Houyiibacteriaceae; genus JACKEH01. The sequence goes on from JALOQC010000188.1 coordinate 13,516, forward strand.
CGGTGAGCAGCACACGCTCGCCCGTGCGGGTCTGGAGCATGAGCCGACGTCGCGCGCCTCGTGCTTCGGCACCGAGCACGGAGCCGCCCGCGAGGAGCGTACGGAGGCGACGCACGAAACCGTCCGCAGCCGCGCCGCTCGGGCGCTGCGCGATCCACGCGAGCGTACCCGCGCGGGCATCGAGCTGAAGCAGCCGACGCCCGTGACGCGGATGGTAGAGCTCGAGCACGATGCGGTCCGCGTCCGGGCCGTCCACGCGTTGCACGCGCCCGAGCGTCTCGTCGACGTCGCCGTGCTCGGGCGGGGGGCTCTCGTCGTCGCGCATCTCGGTCTCGGACGCGTTCGTGTCGGTCGTGGGGAGTGCGGTGCTCGGGCACGGCCGAAGCGTTCCGCGGGACGATGCTTCAGTCGTCTTCTTCGTCTTCGTCTTCGTCTTCGTCTTCGAAGTCGCCGTCATCGTCGAGGTCGTCCTCGTCGTCGAGGTCTTCCTCGCCGTCCTCGTCGCCGTCCTCGTCGTCGTCCTCGTCGTCGTCGAGGTCCTCGTCGAGATCCTCGTCGAGGTCCTCGTCCTCGTCCTCGTCCTCGTCGTCGCTGGGCGCGCCCGCGAGGAGCTGGAGCATCTTCGCTTCGCGGAACGAGCGCTCCGACTGGATCGCGACGTAGGTCTTCTCGTGCTCGGCTTCGTCGAGGGCGTCGAGCACCTCGCTCAGCAGGCCCTCGCCGAAGCGCTGTCGCCCGCCGAGCGCCTGCAGGCGCGCGTAGCCGATGGGCCCGGCCGGCACGTCGTCTTCGAGCGGATCGAACGCGCAGATCACGCCGAGCTCCTCGGCAAACGGGCGCGCGAGCTCGGACTCCCAGATGCCCGTCGGGGCCCAGACGACGTGGCGGCCCGGACGACGCGGGATCCGCGCGAGCCACGCCGCGAAGCGCTCGCGATCGCGGGTGCTGGTGCTCATCTCGGTGCCGGTGGGGATCACCAAGTGGGCATCGGTGGCGGAGAGCGCGCCGACCAGCCACGCGATGTTCTTCTCGAGCTCTTCGTCGAAGCGGAACGCGCCGAGGGCCGAGATCCGCGTGGCGCGCGGCGCGACCAACGCGACCTCGAGCTCGGTGGGGAGGCTCTTCCGCCAACGCTGGAGCGTGGCGCGCTTGGGGCGAGAAGATGGGAAGGTGAGCTCGGCGAAGCGGAGGGCTTCGACGTACTTGCGTCCGGGGGGACGTTCGAGGGTGGCGCCGGCGACGATCATGGAAGTCGGTGCTCATACCACGCGGGCTGCGACGTGCAGCCCTCCTCGCGTCCGGCGGCGCAAGCGTGGTTTCTGGCCGACGCGCGGGCCCTCGTGTCCGCGGTTGAGGCGTTCTTCCGCGTGCTGCTACGCTCGCGCGGTGCGCAGCTTCGTCTTCCTCGCGTGTTCGACCCTCCTCGCTTGCGGCAGTGACGTGCCGAGCTTCCCCGAGCCACCCGTGGACTCGGGCGTGGAGTGCGGCTCGTCCGGAGATGGCGGCGCCGTCGACTGCCCCGGCGACCAAGTGTGCTTGAACCGGCGTTGCTACGACCCGTGCACTTCACAAGCGCAATGCACGCGCTCGCAGACCTGCGAGGACGGCGTCTGCGTGGAAGGCGATCGGCCCGACGGTGGCACGCCCGACGCGGGCGCGTGTCCGGGTGGCTGCTCGGGCGAGACCCCCGTCTGCCATCCCACGGGGGTGTGTACCGCGTGTGCGGAGGGAGCGGCGGGCGAGTGCGGCGCGGCCGCGCCGATCTGCGACCTCGCGTACGGCGCCTGCGCTGCCTTCGTCCCCGATCGGATCTGCGCGCCGTGCAACACGAGCGCGGACTGCGACGGTGGGCGCACCTGCTCGGAGCGTGGCGGCGAGCGTGTCTGTCTCGCGCCGTGCGCGGAAGGCAGCGTGTGTCCGCGAGGCTTCACCTGCGGCGCCGACACGCTCTGCGCGCCGAGCTTCGGGACGTGCACGGGCCTCCGAAACGGCGTGAGCTCGCAGGCGTGCGCGACCGACGCCGACTGCGAGCCGCTCGGCGCGACGCCGCCCGCGGGCGTGTGTCAGGGCGCGAGCGAAGGCGTGCCGGGCGTGTGCGTGCAGGCGTGCAGCATGGAGACGGACTGCCTCGACGGTCGGAGCTGCGCGGCGGGCTACTGCCGTCCGATCTGATTCGATCTGAGGCGCTCTGCGGAGTCGTGCGCGCGTCGTCGAACGCGTTGCGCGTGATCCCACGCACGCTTTCACGTCGCGCGGTCCTTTCACGCGTCGCGCGCATTGCATCGCGTGGTCCCAACCGCGACGCGCATCGAGTACCAAGGAGCGGTCGCTCGGAGGTCTCATGCGTCGCTGGCTCTTGCTCTCGCTCTTCTTCCCCGCGCTCGCGAGCGCGCAGAATCCCGCGTGGCCGAACCGTGCCGCGACCGTCGACACCCTCGACGATCCCGCGAACTGGCCGGACGATCCCGACTACGGCTACGACATCTCGGGCGAAGGCTCGTGCATCGGCGAAGGCCTACGCTGCTGGACGAACGAGACCGGCGGTCAATGGAACTTCTGGTCGTGGGTGCCGCCGCAGACGACGACGCGACCGGGCTGGCGCACCGAAGAAGAAGCGCTCGGTGCGGGCACGTGGACCGATCTCGCGTGGACCCGGACCACCGGCGATCGCCGCGTGGTGATCGCGATCTTGGACAGCGGCATCAACTGGGACGAGCGTGACCTCGTCAATCAGCACTACATCTCGTTCGCGGAGCTCGAGGCGGACGGGCTCGACGAGCGCTGTCTGCCGCAGCCGATGCCGGGCGGGCCGCCGGGCTTCGGGCGCCACGATCGTGATGGCGACGGATCGCTCTCGATGCGCGATTGGTTTGCCGGATTGACGGCCGAGGCGGTGGCGACGCTTTCGGCGGAGATCGACGCGATGGGCAACCAGAATGGCCTCGCGGATCCGGGCGATCTGATCACGTTCTGCTCGGATGGAGTCGACGACGACGACAACGGCTACGTCGACGACATCAGCGGCTGGGACTTCTACATGGACGACAACGACCCGATGGACGACACGCGGTTCGGCCACGGGACGGGGGAAGGGCGCTGGAGCGCCGCGGAGGGCAACAACGGCATCGGGCGCATCGGGTACTGCCCGAACTGTTCGGTGCTCATGGTGCGTGTGGGTGAGAGCTTCATCGCGGACGTGCAGGACTACGGAGAGAGCGTGATCTTCGCGGTCGACTCCGGCGCGAAGGTCATCCAGGAGGCGCTCGGCACCATCAATCACTCGACGTTCATGCGGCGCTCGATGGACTACGCGTACGAGCGTGGTGTGCTGACGATCGCGTCGGCGGCGGACGAGAACTCCTACCACCACAACTACCCCGGCACCGCGGATCACAACCTCTACATCCACGCGATCCGCTTCGCGGGCTCGAACGCGCAGACGTCGGAGTCGTTCCTCGCGTTCAACAACTGCACGAACTACGGCGGACAGCTCGCGATGAGCGCGCCTGGGCTCGGGTGCTCGTCGGAGGCGACCGCGGTCGGCGCGGGCATCGCCGGTCTGATCGCGGCGGCGGGCATCGCCGAGGATCGCCCGGGTGGGCCGCTGGATCCGGAGCTCTCGGCGGAGGAGATGCGGCAGCTCATCACGATGACCGCCGACGACATCTTCTTGCCCGAGAGCGATCCTTCGCACCCGGAGTACGACGCGCGTTACTACCCGTCGCGCGAGGGATGGGATCAGCGTTTCGGTTGGGGGCGCATCAACGCGTTCCGTTCGGTCGACGCGGTGTGGCGTGGCGCGATCCCGCCCGAGGTCGATCTCTACTTCCCGGACTGGTTCCGCGTGCTCTACCCGGAGCGCGACGGGAGCGTCTCGCTGCGCGGCACCATCGACGCCCGCCGCGCGGAGAGCTTCGACTACGTGGTCGAGTGGGCCGCGGGCATCGAGCCGGACGACGAGGACTTCGAGGTGCTCGCGATGGGCGCGGGACAGACCGAGCGCATCGAGGGGGTGCTCGCGACGTGGGACATCTCCGACCTCGAGATCGACAACGACCCGTCGCAGGGCCCGCACAATCGCTACACGGTCACGATCCGCATCCGCGCGACGGCGCGTTACGGCGGCCCGATCGGCGACGTGCGCGGCGAGCAGCGGCGCGTGTACAGCATCGTGCGCGATCCGACGCTCAAGCCGGGCTTCCCGATCGCGCTCGGCACGCGCAACGAGGTCGATCTTCATCCCGGCGCCTCGGGCGAGGGCTCGCCGAAGCTCGCGAACCTCGACGACGACGCAGCGCTCGAGATCGTCTACGGCGACGCGGACGGTCTGCTGCACGCCATCGACGGCGACGGCACCGAGCTGCCCGGCTTCCCGGTGCGCCTCGGCACGCTTCGTTCGCTGACGCCGAGCTATCCGGACAACGTGCTCGGCTCGGAGGCCTACGCGAGCGGTGCGGTGCCCACGGAGGATCTCGCGTCGTCGGTGCTCTCGACCCCCGCGATCGGAGATCTCGACGGCGACGGAACGCTAGAGATCGTCGCGGTGACGTTGGAGGGCGACCTCTACGTCGTCGAGCCGGACGGTAGCGTGCGCGAAGGATGGCCGGTCGGTCTGCCGGAGGTGCTCTCGGGAGATCCGCGTCGCGGCGGCCCGCCGAACCCGGACTCGGTGGTCGAGCGCGGCGCGTTCGCCTCGCCCGCTCTGGTCGATCTCGACGACGACGACGCGCTCGAGATCGTGCTGCCCGCGTTCGACGGTCAGGTGCACGTGTTCCGCGCGGACGGCTCGGTGCAGCCCGGCTTCCCGGTACGCATCGTGGCGCTCGAGCTCTGGCGCGACGACGACGACGCGGCGCCGAGCATGATCATGACCTCGCCCGCAATCGGCGACGCGAACGGCGACGGCATCCCGGACATCGCGGTCGGATCGAACGAGTACGGCGACGACTCGAACAGCGGCGCGATCCACCTCATCCACGGCGACGGCAACCTGCACGAAGGCGGCGCGTCGCATCCGAACTGGCCGGTGGTGGTGACGAGCCTGAACCTCTTCCCCTTCGTCGGGCGCGGCACCTCGTCGGCGGTCGCGATGGCGGACGTGAACGGCGACGGTCGTCCGGACCTCGCGGTGGCGGGCAACGCGGGTACGGTCGACGTGCTCGACGGCATCCAGCCGCCGCGGCGGCCGGGCGAGGATCCGCTGCGGGTCGTGCGGCTCGACTCGGTCGATCGTGGGCCGCTGAGCGATCTCGTCGATCCGGTCGATCGTCCGCTGCTCAACACCTTCGCGACGGGGTCGTTCGGCGATCTCGATCAGGATGGCGTGCCCGATTTCATCACGGGCGGCGCGGGGCTCAAGCTCGCGGTGAACCTCGGTGGCG
>JALOQC010000005.1 GCA_025453555.1 Myxococcota bacterium
TGCACGGCGATTCTTGTCGCAGTCACGATCGACAATCAGCAAGAAAACGCGAGTCATTCCGCGGTATCGCTCCAAGATTTCCGCAAGTCGCTCACGCTTCATCGCCTCGCCAACACCCCCCAGCAACGGGTCACGGCACACCTGCACTCGCGCCTTGACCCCTTGTCGAGCAAACATCGCCTCCGCCAGCGGCTTCAGAACGTATTGATCCCGCCGAAAGTCCTCCGGAATTACCAAGACGTTGACCGCCATTTAAACGACCTCCTCGTCATCCTCGGCGGAGAAGGCCGCGGCATCCTCTAGCCACCCAGCCTGATGCAGGCGCCCGAGGTCCTGCTTCTTTAGGATCTCGCCGGCGTCAGGAAGCGACATGATCCTGAGAAGCCGCGACTCCAGTCCGCGGTCGTCGCGATAGACAAGAAGCGCATTGCTTCGCGCATCCTCATCAAGAAACGCAAGCAGGGCAGGGTTGTGGGTGGTCCCGATGACCTGAACGTTCATCACAACCGCCGCACGCGAAACGAGGTCCAGCAACAAGTGCAGTCGCGTGGGATGAATTCCATTGTCGAACTCTTCGAAGAAATAGATCTGACCCGAGTCTTGGCTGAGAAGAGCTGCAATCAACGCAAGAAAGCGAAGCGTTCCGTCGCTTGCGCTATGCGCCGACACCTCGAATCCACTCGCCTCCTTCAGATGGACGAGCACGCGGCCGGAAAACTCTGTTCGAAAGGTGAAGTCCGTGGCATCCATTGGCGTCAGCGCGCGAAGCCATTCCAAGAGAGTTTGCTTTCGCTGCTCGTCCTGACAGATCTCCATGAGCACGGACGATAGATTCTCCCCGCGGTCACCGAGCACGACCTGTCCAGGTTGTGATGCAATCCGCATGGCGTCTGGATCGAGGTCCAGGAAACGGATGGACTGCAGCACCTTCACGACGTCTGCACACGCGGTTGCTCCGGTCTCCTTCGTTCGATCGGCGAACTGGGAAAGGACGGGCTTGCTCGACGAGAACTCGAGGGCCTTTCCGCTTCGACGATGCGTACCCCCCCTCGGTAGTCGAACACGGATCTGATGCTCGCCTCGCTGCTCGATGGGATCGTCTCCGGGATGCGAGTCGAAGATCGAGGTCACCCCCCTCCGAAGCCGCTCTTTTGCGACACGTGGACCGGTGGTCCGATCGCTGAGGTCGACTTCAATTCGATAAGAGTACACTACTGCTCGGTGTTTGCGCGATGCAGGTGGCACCTCAATTCGAGCTTCGATCGTGAATCCACGGCCACCTTGAAATCCGGCCTCGTTTGCGCCGCCTCGGATCCCTCTCCATTGAAGAATCCCTCCGGGCCCGTACTTTTCGCCGAGAATCTCTGGGATTGAGAAGTTGAGCCCAACGCCGTGAAGAAAACGAAGCGCCTCTCGAATGTTGCTCTTGCCGGAAGCGTTAGTGCCGACGATGAGCGTCAGTGCGCCCATCTGAGCCTTCGCTCTTCGGAAGCTCTTGAAACCCTGAAGCGTGATTTCTCGGATCATGGCTGTTCTCTATACCGCCTGTGAGGCTCACCCAATCCGAACCCGAACCCCCGACTTCACGTGCTCCATCAACGTCCGGCGCACGTCCTCGACCAACGCATCGACCTCGGCTTCGGTGCCCACCTCGCGGCCGGAGAGACCGAGCTTCACCCGCACGACGGTGGGCTTCTCGCCTTCGCTCAGCACCGCGTCGAGGAGCTCGTGGGCTTCTTCCTCCGCTCGCCGCAGCGCGACCTCGAAGGCGTCGTGGAGCGCGGAGAGCGCGGGGGCGACCGCGGCGGCGGTGGTGCTGCTCGTGGCGAGCGCGAAAGGACGCAGCACGCGATGCGATTGCTCGCTGGTGAGGGTCGCGAAACCTTCGCGGCTCTTCACCCGCGTGCGCGCGGCCTCCGCTTCGCGCTCTTGCCACGAGAGCAGCTTCTCGCGCTCGGCCACGTACGCGGCCTTCAGCGCCTCGACGTCGGGGATCATCACCTCGGTGCCGACCCACGCGCGCTCGTCGTCGAGCTGCGTGCGCAGACGGTCGACGGAGAGCGCGAGCTCGGTGCCGAGCCGACCGTGCGCTTCGAGCTGCGCGGCCTGAACCTGCACCACCTCGTGGGCCTCCCGCAGCGTACGAAGGGCGACGTCGGTGAGCTCCACCTCGTCGCGACGTAGCCGCGAGATGCCGTCGTGCAGCGCGTCGAGGTGGCGGAGCACCGTGCGCACGGTCTGCTTCGTGTCGCGGCAGTTCTTCAAGCATTGCTCGAGCGCGGTGGCGAGCTTGTCGAGCTCCGGGGTCGCGCGCCGCACGCCGGGGAGACGGTCGAGCCGCGAGAGGTGCTCGCGCAGGCGCCGCGCCTCGGCGGGGAAGCTCTGCGCGACCGCGTCCGCGATCGCGAAGTCGTCGCGCTCCACCGTGACGTTCAGGCGCTGCGCGAAGAGCTTCTGGATGCGCGCGCGCTGCGGGGGGCCGACGTCGTCCTCCTCCGCGCGGTAGATGCTCGCCCTTCGGAACACGCGGTCTTGTTCGAGGTCGCGCACGCCCGCCTGTCGGTGATCGGTGAGCTCGCCCGCTTCGGTGACCACGCGGATGCGCTGGCCGCGGAGCAGCCCGATCACACAGGCCTTCACGAGGGTGGCGGAGTAGCCGAAGGGCGCCGCGCCGAAGTGCGCGACCAGCGCGCTGCCGGTGGTGCCCGCGTCGCCGAGGTGCTCGACGTGATCGAGCACACGTTTGGGGACCGCGCCGCTGCACGTCGCGACGTACTTCCCGCCGTCGACCTCGAGGATGCCGAGCTCGGCGGGGAGAAACTTCGGAGAAGGGCCGCTGAGATCGACCTCGAAGAGCTGTTTGAGCTCGCTCGGTTGGATCTGCGTGGCGTCGAAGTGCACGAAGAGCTCGGGGAGCACCCGGGTGCCCGCCGCATGGATCGCGGTGCCGAAGGCCTGGCCGTGATCATTCGGTGAGAACGCGCGGGCGCGGAAGTACATCGCGCCCGCCATCCACGCCTCGGCCACCACGGCGCGCAACCGCTTGTCGAGGTCCTCCGCGCGGTTGTCCTCCTGCTGGAGGAGCAGCTTGCGGGCGGGCGAGAGCGAGTCCTTGCGGTGCGCGTACTTCTTCACGAGCGCGCGCGAGCGAACCAGCTCCCGCGCGACCTCTTCGACCGCGCCCAGATCGCCCGCGATCCAGAGCAGACGGTCGCGCTGGTCGCCGCTGTGGCGGATCCATCGCGCAGCGTCGCGCGCGTCCTCGGGCACGAGGAAGCGCAGGTCGACCTCGATCACCGCGTCGGCGCGCGGCTCGGTGAGCACGACGTCCGTCAGGCGGCGGCCGTCGGAGAAGAGCGCCTTGAAGGGAAACGGACGTCCTTGCAAACGCGGCTGCTCCGGCTCGTCCACGAGCCACTTCAGCGCCTCTTGCACCAGCGCGAGCTGCTCGTCGCGCGAAGCCGGGAGGTCGCGGCGCTCGCGCTCCCACTCTTCGGCGGACGACGACTGCAGCTTGTAGCCGTGCTTCTCCGAGTACCCGAGCAGGTTGCGGCGGCGCAACCTCTCGAGCGCCTCGGTGACCGCCGCGAGCTGGTTGCCGCGATCGACACGATCGAAGAGGCATTGCGCGACGAGCTTGGCGTCGGTCGGTAGCGTGTCGGCGATCAGCTCCAGCAACGCGACCGCCTTCGCAGCGCGGACGAGCAGCGCGTCGGCGTCGGCGGTGCACTGCGCGAGCACGCGCGCCATCGACGCCTGCGCGTCGGAGTCGAGCGCGGTGTGCTGCACCTCGTAGATCCGATCGAGCGAGACGAGCGCGCCGAGCTCTTCCTCGGCGAGGCGTTGGCTGCGGAAGAGCTCACCGAGGAGCTGCAGCAGACCGCGGATGGCTTGGTCGTCGCCCTGCGCGCGGTTGCTGCGGAGGCGAAGCGCGGAGGTGATGCGCAGGATGAGCGAGATCTGTCCCGGCAGCATCGGGTAGGTCTCGACGAAGTCGTCCGCGGTGACGTCCTCGCAGCCGTAGGCGTAGAGCTTCAGCTCGGGGCGGTGCTTGTCGAAGAGCGCACGAACGGTCGCCGCGTGCTCGGGCGTCTTCTGCAAGAGCCGCTTGTGGACGACGTCGCGGATGTTGGTGGCCGCGAGGTGGACCCGCAGCTTCGGGGGGAAGCGGTCTTTGGCCCAGACGAGGAACGAATCGTCCGCGCCCTCGTCGAGCTTCTGCTGGCCGAGCGCGAAGAGCCAGACCTTGCCGTGGTGGCGGCCGAGCGCGGTCGCGAAGGCGCGCAGGCGATCGACGCGGTCCTTGCTCGCGAGCACGAACTGCGAGACCTCGTCGACCACGAGGAAGAGCGTCGCGCCCGGCTGCCGGAGCTCGATCATCTTCGCGATGGCGGCGAAGGCTTCTTCCGGCGACTCGGTGCCGACCCGCATGCCCGCGCGGGCGGAGAACCAGCTCATCGGATCGGGGTAGTGCTCGGGGAAGAGCCGATGCAGGACGAGCGAGAGATCTTCTTCGACGAAGCTGCCGTTCTTCGCCTCGCTCCACGGCTTGCCGAGGACCTCCTGCGCGGTGGCGACGAAGCTGGACCAATGCCCTTCCCGCTCGAGCTTGAGCTCCGTGTCGGCGACGAAGCCTTCGCGGCTGTAGCCGAGCCGCTTCTGGACCTGACGCACGGCGGCGGAGTGAATCTGATCGCCCTCGCGCGCGACCGCGCCGATGTCGAAGACCACCGCGATGGGATCGATCTTCGCGCGCAGCCGCTTCCACGCCGCCTTCAGCTCGTCGGCCTTCGGCGAGGTGTCCCGCGCGAGCCACGCCTCGGCGAGCGAGCGACCGTCCGGGAGCGCCACGCCGTCGAGCGCGAGCCCGAGGAGCTTCGCGAAGCTCGACTTACCGGAGCCGTAGAAGCCCGAGATCCACGCGGTCGGCAGGTCGGGCCCGCTCGGCTTCTCGAGCTCGTCCGCGATCGCCTCGAGCAAGCCGACGTACTGCTCGTGGATGCCGCTCGGCACGCGCCGGTGGTGCGGGTGATTCTCGGGATAGCCGCCGGTGATGATGTACTCCGCGACCTCCGCCGCGAGCTTCTGCGGCGATTGATCGTGGAAGTACACGACGGGCGGGATGTCCCGCGTGACCTTGGAAACGAAGATGTCGGCGAGCTTCATCGCGAGATGCCTCTCGTGTCTCTCGGAGAGCCGCGTTCGTTCTCGCGGCCAGATCGTCGGGTTCGTGGGAGCGCGAGCAGAGCGAGGAGCTCGCGTGGCGATCGGAGCAAGGGTCGGCTCCGAAGAAGCGCGTATGAAACTACGGATAGATGCGCGGTCGGTAGTCGCTGTCGGGCTGCAGCACGCCCATGAACGACAAACCGTGGGGGAGGCGATGGCCGGGGTAAAGGAGCACGACGGGGATCTGTCCGGTGCGCCCATCGAGATGACGCAGCAGCGCGGAGGTGCGGAAGAAGGGATAGAGCGCGCCCGCGCGACCGAGGAAGGCGACCGTGCGATCGACACGATCGGGGTTCTTCGTGGCGAAGTCCTGCAAGAGATCCGCGACGTCCTTCGCGAGCCCGTTCGGCCCTTCGATGAGCGGAGCGAGCTTGTCTTGTAGGTATTGCAGACCTCGCGCGGGATCGCGGGCCGCGGTCGCCTTCTCCATCGCGATCACGCGCTCGATGAGCTCGTCGCCTCCCTCGCGCCGCACGCGATCGAGGAACAGTCGGTGCAGATCGAGGGTGTGCACGATCCAACCGTGAGCGACGAGGTCGGTCGAGAGCTTCTGCAGCTCCGCGCGGAGCTTGTGCTCGTCCTTCGGGTCGTATTGCAGGATCGCGAAGCGGTAGTTGCGCATCGTGCTGATGCGCGGCCCGTCTTCGTGGACGAGATCTCGGCGGAGCGCGGCGAAGGCCTGCTGCAGCCCGGTGGTGTGGAAGAGGTCGGTCATCGATCGCACCTCAGTCGGTCACGTGCAGCGGCGTCGCCGAGGGAGCAGCGGACGCTTCGGGGAAACGCGCGTCCGCCCAGGCACGCAGGCTCGGGTAGCGGAACGCGAGGTCGACGAGATCCCCCTGCCGATCGAAGCGCACGTTCGGCAGTCCGCGCAGGCGCTCTTCGAGCAGCGGTCCGTCGAGCCCCACGGAGGCGAAGTAGGGGTTGCGGGTCAGCGTGCCGGCGAAGTCGAGCTCGCGCAGGAGCTGCACGAAGTACTCGAGCGCGTCGTCCGGCACGCGCGGCACGACGATCGGGCGAGGGTCGCGAGTGCGCTCGAGGAGCCCCGCGGAGTGCGCGGCGGAGAGAAGCTTGCTCGCGAACTGCACGTGGCTCGCGAGCGTCCAGCGACCGTCGACGTCGAAGTCCGCCACGAAGCGCACCGTGACGTCGCGGGTGATCTCGGGGCGCGACGACGCGAGGCGCGTGGGCAGCAGCTCGCCCGTGAAGCGTCGGTAGAGCGGGTCGGCGAGCTGGAGATGCCAGTGGCAGATCGAGCGGCGCGTCTCGGGCGACATGCGCCGGGTCGACCAGAGGTGCAGCGCGCGCAACGCGTCGGGGTAGACGTCGAAGCGGAGCTTCAGGTTCGAGAGCAGCACCTGCACGCGCGCGAGGCTCCGCGAGCCGAACCAATACTCCTCGAAGGCGCGCTCGGAGCTCGGAGCGTCGTCGTCGATGCGGCGGCCCCAGTACGCGCGGCACGCGTCGATCTCGAGCGCGCACTTGAGCAAGCGCGTGTGCGGCTCTCGTTGCTCACCGAGCGTGACGTGTGGACGCTCGAGCGCCGGCTCGCTCGGGGAGCGACGGGGAGCGCGACGTCGCGGCGTGACCTCTTCGTCGGTCGGCGTCATCGCTTGAAGTGCGGCAGGGGGTAGGCGTCGGCGAGCGGCAAGAGCGCACCGGCGAGCTTCGCCACGAGCAAGCGCGGATCCTTCGGAGGCTCCCCGGTGATGCGGCGTCCGGTGGCGCTCGGGGAGAGCTCCACCGAGGTCTCGACGCGTGCCAGCCGATCTTCGAGGAAGCGCGTGAAGGTCTTCGGCGAGAAAGGCGTGTCGATCAGATCCGAGAGCTCACGGCTCATGCGCTCGCGACGCGGATCGTCGTGGATGCGATCGGCGAGCCGCTCCTCCAACGCTTCGTCGAGCGCGAACCCGAGCCGGAAGAGCGACACGATGCGATCCGGATCGTCGGCCCGCGCACGCAGCTCCGCGTCCTTGCGCCGCGCCGCCTCTCGCGCGGCCTGCAGCACCGCCCACCGATGCGTGTTCGGCAGCAGGTCCGAAAAGAGCGCCTCGCCCCCGAACTCGAACGCGAACATCGACGCCCACCACCCGAGCCGCCGCTCCGACTTCAACCCCTCGCCCGCCCACGCGACAGCGAGCTGGACGTCGAGGACGAAGTCGAGCGTCGAGCCGGGGATCGGCGCCGGGATCGGCGCGGGCGAGGCGGAGGCGAGGTCGGTCATGCGCGGGGACCGAGCCTACCAAGGGCGGACGCGATCGCGGGACACGATCTCGTCGCTGCATCTACCTCGTTCGAGGGACGTGCCGAGGCCGCTCACGTCCACTTCGGAGGATGCGTGCGAGAGTCCACCAGCTCGAATCCGAGCGCATCTATCGGTTCCCCACGAACAGGAGCTCCCCATGAAGGGTTTCGCCCTCGGTCTCTCGATCTCGCTCGCATTCATCCTCGGCTGCGTGACCGCGCCGCTCATCGTCCCGCGGCTGAGCGCGCAGAACCCACCGAGCACGACGCGGTGGGAGTACCTCTGCGAATGGTTCCGCGGGATCGAATCGCATCGCGAGTTCCTCAACCGCAGCGGTGCTGAAGGATGGGAGCTTGCCTCGCAAACCGGGTACCCCGAGCCGTTCGTGTGCCTCAAGCGACCGCTTCGTTGAACGCGTCCGGACTGGGGAGTCGTGCGCTCGAGGTCATGCAGCCCGAGGACGAGTCGACCACCATACGCAGCGGCAACCGGATCGAGATCCTCTACACGGAGCACCGCTTCCAACGCGACGCGGATGGGGCGATCCGACGCGTGGACTGAGCGGACAACCACCACGAAGCACGGCGAGCCCCTGTCGGGAGCTCGACGTCGTTCGTTCGTCGCTACGCACCCGAGGTCACCAACGCAGGCGTCGTCGAGGCACTTGCGCCGGCGTCCCGACACCCGCCGGTCAGCGCTTCGCGGTCTCGGGGAACCCGCATCGCTTCGACCACGCATCCGACGTCCAGGCGTAGCGGCACTCCAAGGACGTCGGGACGATGTCCGGGCGGTGCGGGACCAAGAGGTTGACCGCCGGCCCCGTGTAGAGGCTCGTGCCACGCGCTCGGCTCTCGATGAGCCAACACAGGAAGACGAACATGTCGTCGAGTTCGTGCGGCAGGTACGTCAGTTCGTAGCGCCACTGCTGCGGCGTGTTGTGTTCGACCAACCCCAGGCGACGCTTCGCGCCGCCGAAGTACGAGACGTCTGCTCGACGCTTGTCCTTCTCGTAGTGAAAGACGTCCACGATCACACCGAAGGGCTCTGCGAAGCGCATCAACTTACGTCGCACCGTGACCTCCTTGGTTCCAAGGTGCCAGGACCCTGGCCATGATGGGTGCCACCGCAAGAGCGGCGCGTTCGCTTCGTGAGCACACGCCATGGAGCGTGACGTTGCCGAAATTGTTCTCGACCGCGTCGCAGGCGAGATCGAGCCGATTCGGCGGTAGGATGCCCGTGTGAAGGAGCGGACCCTCCACGAGCGCTTCCTCGACCACTTCCGGCGAGCGCGCGCTCACGAGGAGCAAAAGGTAGACCTCGAAGCTGAGCTTCACCGGTTGCTGCGCGAGTCGCGAACGAAGCGGCGCTCGGTGACGTTCGCCGCGCGCGCGAGCCTGCAGGTCAAAAAGGAACCCCTCTCCACGGCAAACATCAACCGCGAAGCCGCCCGCCTGCGGAAGCTGGCTTCGCGAGCGAACAGCGGAAAGCGCAAGACTTCGCGTCACAGATCTTCCGGCAGCCACGCTGGACGTGCTCCGCTCCAGGGTCTATCCGAAAAGAGCGTGCATGTCGCACCCTCGAACACGGGAGAAGTCATGGGCCCGAACACGCCGAATCCGCACCCGGCCTACCGCCGCACCGAACGCACCGTCACCGTCGAGCACTACGGCTACGACGACGAGCTCCCCGAGGATCTCCAGGGCCTCGACGAGGAGGGCGACGACGACGCCTACGGTCCGGAAGACGCCGGCACCGACTGAAGAAGGTTCCCGGTGACTTCGCCTCACCGTGATTCGACCGAAGGCCGTGAGGGACACGCTGGTGTGTCCCTCGCGGCCAAGCCTATTCCGTCGCGCGACATCGCCGCCTGGCCCAAGCGCAACGACGCGGCGGCGGAACTCGGATGCTCGAAGAGCACCGTTCGTCGCCTCGAGCAGCGCGGTGTGCTCGAAGCCGAGCGGGACGCCGAGGGGACGACGCGGATTCGCCCGGAGAGCCTCCGGCGAGCGCGCGCGGAGCTGGCGGCGATGGCGTCCCACGCGTCCGCAGATCGTACCCTGGCGCAGTCGCGCGCTTCAGCACCGAACCCGGAAGCGCCAACCCCGTCGAGCCTCACCAACGCGACGAGCGCGGCGTCTCGGGAGGCCGAGATTTTCGCCGCGCTCTCCGCCGGCCGCTCTCCGATCCAGGTCGTGATCGAGCTCGGCGTCTCGTCCGCCGACGTCGCGGGTGCACTTCGCGCGTGGGAGCAGCTCATGGCCCCGTGGGAACCGCCCGCGAGCGCGGTCGCGGCGCACGTAGACGCGCTCACTTCGTTCGCGCGCGACCTGCAGGCCTTCGCGGTCTCCCTCGACGCGCGCGTCTCGCGGCTCGAGGCGGTGCTGCTGCGGGGCGTACCCGAGGGCGATGCGCCTACCTGAGGGCATCGAGCACGCGAAGGAGCCGCGCGAGCTCTTCGGCTTCGAGCGCCTCCGTGCGGCGCCTCAGCTCAGCCCGAAGCGTCTTGGCGGGTACGGCCGCGGGCGCGCCGAAGAACGCGCTGAGCTGAACGTCGAGTGCGTCCGCGAGCTTCGCGAGCACGCCGACCGTCGGGTTCCGCTTGCCGCGCTCGACAGCCGACAGATGCGTCGCGTGCACGTCCGCCGCATGCGCGAGGTCCTCGAGGGTCCACCCGCGGTTCCGCCGGAGCTCGCGTACACGCGCGCCGAGGGTGAGCAGGAACGCTTGTTCGTCGACTGCCACGAGGCCTCGACGTTCGCCGAGCGGCCGCTCGCGCTCCATAGCGTCGGCAGTTGAATCCCGGGTCCGTTCGTAGCGTATAAGCATGTCCGGAGGAGAACGAGCATGCGGAAACAGTCGATCGTCGTCGTCACCCTGGCGCTGGGTGCGCTCACCGCCGTGGCCGTCGCGCAGGACGTCTCACCAGAGGAGGCTGAGCGCCTCCTCTTCGAAGCGCTGAACGCGCCAGGTAGGATGACGGCAGAGGACATGGCCAATCAGCGCCGCCCATCTCTTCCCGCCGGGGCTTGGGAGATCACAACGCGCACGATTCGCTCGAACTGCCCACAGGGCTTGCACCAGGAGAACGCCTACACCGGGACGCTGTCGCGCGGGCCACAACACCTGACGCTCGACGTGCCTGCGTCACCGAACTGGAAGCGATTCCGCGGCGAGCAGATCGGCACCCAGGTCATGTTCACGGCATATCAGGACGCGGCGGCGGTGCGGGCGCGGTCTCACGCATCGCAGCAGGTCGGCATCTTCCACACCGTTCTGCACGAGACCGGCGCGAACACGCTTGAGGGGTATGGCTTTCGGTCGATCTGGCTTGCGCCTGCAAACGGACAGCGGGGTGGCCTCTGCGACGAGTCGCTATCTGTGCGGATCCGGAAGCTCTGACGCACCACTCGCGGCTGAATGCCCGCCGCGGTCTTACGTCCACCGCGTAGCAAGCGGAGGAACTGCATGGTCGCACCCAAACGGATCTACCGAGCCGCCCTCAGCAAGGTCTCGAACGAGGAAGCGCGTGCGGTCCTGCTCCGCATGCGCGATGTCATCGTCGCCGAGGTCCAGCGGTTCGTCGCATGGGGGCGCCGCGTGGGTCTCGACGTCGACGACCTCATCCAGATCGCGGAAGGCGCGGCGGTCGAGGCTGCCGCCACCTGGAAAGCGGACCGCGGCCGGAAGCAGCGCACCTGGGCCGGCCGAATCATCCGACAGCGGCTCGTCGAGGCGCTCGACCAGGAGGCCCCCGCGACCGAGCCCGAGGTCCCGTCCGGACCTGTGGGCGGGGATCCATTGGGCGGCTTCGACCGGTTCGTGCCCGCCGACGAGGTTGCCGAACAACACGCGCGCGCCCGAACCCTGGAGCGCGCGATCTCCACGCTTCGCGATCGGCGCCAGCACATCGTGCGCGAGCACCTCAAGGGACGAACGTTCGAGCAGATCGGAGACGAGCTCGGGGTCGGCCACCAGTTCGTCGCGCGCGAGCACGGGAAGGCCGTGGACGAGATGCGTGCCTGGTCCGAAGGGCTACAGAACTGGGCTGCCTAGCCGCTCCCGCACGTCACGCCGCGCCGCTACGCTGCATTCGTGCCCGCGATCCCTCTGCGCCGCGACCAGCCGAGCGTCTACCTGGACGCGTCGCACCTCAATGCCGCTTACAACGCGATCGAAGGGCGGCTCTCCGATCGAGACCTCGACGCGGGTCTCGCGCTCGTCCGGCTGATCGGCGCGGTCGCCCGCGATGCCAACCTCGTGCTGTCGTGCTTTCACCTCGTCGAGTTCGCGCAATTCGTGCCACCCGACGGCGCAGACAACGCCACACGTGAGTACCTCGACCGCCAGTGCTCGTGGCTGGAGTCGCTCGATCACGTGTTCGTGCGCGCGTCGACCGCGCTCGAGGCACACGAGTGGCGCAACCTTCTGCTTCGTTTGGCGGGCGCGGACCATCTCGCCGTCGAACCCTTCACCGCATCCATCGTCATCGCGTTTGGGGAACGCTGGGCGCCCGCCGACCTTGCCGATGCGCTGCAGGAGGGCTCGACGATCAACGCGGTCGTCGACCAGCTCACGAGGCGGCGGGGCGAGCGACCCGAGCGCGACTTCATGCTCGACTCGATCCGAGCGCTTCAAGACGACCGCGCGCGAGTGCATGAGGACGGCCGTTCGGGCGAGCTTCGTGCCGTGCTCGCGGCAAAGCATGAGCTGGGCCTTCTCGAGATCGTTCGTCACACTCATGCCGCCCTGGTCGAAGAGCGACACGAGGGCTACCTGCGCGGGCTCGCCTCCCTGACCTCGCCGCGGGCAATCCTCAACCCAGCCGCAGAGGTCCAAGAGCGAGCGCTCGCGGTGTGGCGCGAGACCCCTGGGGAGCTTCGTCTCTTCGACCTCCGGCGGCGCTTCTTTCGCGGGCTTGAGCTGGCGACGACGCAAACGGTCCCGGCAAGCAGACGAGCACGAGAGCGGTATGAGTCTGCGGCCATCGACCTCGCGCATGCGCAGGCCGGCACGCACTGCGACATCTTCACCTGCGATCGCCACTTCGCGCGCCTGACGGCAGGGGCCCGTGAATCGTGGGGGCGGAAGCCGGCCATCTCCGGAAGCCTGAGCGCGGTTGTCGCCGAGCTGGACGCGCAGTACCGCAGCGCACGCAGGAACGCTGCCCGCGAGGAGCAAGTGCGATGAACACCATGGTCCACGTCTTTTCGGGGAACTTCGCCAACCGCAACGACGCCACCGCGTACTCGGAGGAGCAGTGGAGCCCCGAGCCGGGAGACGACGCCAGCGAAGATGAGTACGCCGCGTGGGAGGACTCAAACCCCACGTGGGCGATGCGCGACGACCTGGGGCTCGACGACCTCGATCACGACTTCATCGAAACGCTCCACGCCGACGATGACCACGACGTCTGGGAATACCTGGGAGGACTCCTGAGAGCCCCCGACGCGCTCAAGCAGGTTCGCGAGCGAGCGGGGTCCGCGAACACGCTGGTCCTGATCTTTGACCAGGCTTTCGACGGAGCCGCGCCGGACCTCGATTCCACACCGCAGCTCACCTTCTGCGGCACGTGGCCCGCCCGCCTGTGATGATGGAAGAAGCGCGGCGGTCGCGCGCTCGACGCTGCTGTCCGCTTCCGACGCCCGACGGCGCAACCTTCCAGTCGTGAGCCGATATTCGCCGATCGCTCGTGCCGCGCCGCACGTGTGGTCCGTGCCCGGGTGGATGTCGCCGGCCGAGTGCGACGAGATGATCGCGCGCGCAGAAGAACTCGGCTTTGAGACGGCGTCGATCGCGTATCGGGAGGGTGCGCGCGTGAACCTCGAGGCGCGCAACAACGCGCGCGTGACGTTCGAAGACGACGCGCTCGCCGCGTCGATGTTCGAGCGTGCCCAGCCGCACCTCCCGTCGCTCGACGGCACGACCGCGAGCGCGCTCAGCCCCCGGTGGCGCGTGTACCGGTACGCGCCGGGCGAGCACTTTGCGACCCACCGCGACGGCTTCGTGCGTCGCGAGGACGGGGCCATCAGTCGCGTGACCCTGATGGTCTACCTGTGCGACGTCGACGCGGGCGGCGAGACGGCGTTTTCGTCGGCGGCGCTCGTCATCGCGCCGCGCGCAGGCACCGCCGTGTTCTTCCAGCACGCGCTGCTCCACGAGTCGCGCCCGGTCCTCGCGGGCCGGAAGTACGTGCTGCGTACCGACGTGTTCTACGCACTCCGATGAGTGCGGCTCGTGCAGGTGGCGCGAGGCTTCGTGCGTCATCAGCGGCGCACCGAGATCGTCCCTCGCGAGCAAGGTCTCCTGCAGGTCCTGCTCCGCGGGCGCTTTCTGCCCGGCTCAGCCTCAGACGCACGGATTGTTCTCCGCGGGCACCCGGGTCACGCTCGCGGCCCACACGCAGGGAGGGACCGAATGGCGTTCGAGGCGGTGCGGGACATTCGGATCGACGCGATGCCGAGCCTCGAGGGGCGCGGCTTCGTGCTGCGTACCTCAGGTCTGGCGCGCCACGGCAGACCGGAGCTGGAGCTCGACGGCGTGCCCGAGGCGGAAGCCAAACACGGTGCCGTCGTTCTCAATCAGATCGCGAACTACGTGGTGAACCAGCGCCCCGTCCAAGACGGTGAGACCCTCGCGATTCGGCACTCTTCGGGCGCGCTGATCGTGCGACTCGTTAGTGGCCCGGAAATGCCCGCGAAGGGCGTCTTCGGGCGCCTCTTCGGGAAGAGCGTCCGGCTGCAACGCGTCGTCGAGCCGGTCGAGGGGATGGACCACCCGAGGACGATGCTCACCACCGTCGCGCTGTGGCGCGCAGCGTCGCTCCTCGCCGAGGACTCCGTGGATGCCGCACGCGCCGCGTTGCTCGATTCGGTGCGTGTGTTCCCTGGCGTGCCCGGCCAACGTGGCGATCTCTTCATGGGGTTCCCGTTCAACTGGCAGAACCACCTGGCCTACGCGATGCTCGGGACGCTCGCTGACGATCCTCGCGAGCGCGAACGCTGCTTCGCCGACGCCTTGGCCCGCAGCGAGGAGTACGAGCTCGCGGTGATCGGCGACTCATCGACGAGTCTCCGAGCCCTCGAGCGCAAGACGCTGATCTCCATCGCGCGCCGGATCGCCGCCGAGAACACGCGCGCCGTGGATGAGGTCCGGGAGGAAGTCTCCCCTGCAGTCGTGATGCGCGTCTCTCCGCTCCGAATGCGCGTCGAGACGGAGGGCGGGGTGCTCGCCGAGCGACGACTCACGATCCTTCCTCACCTGTGCGCCAACTACCTCGCCGCTCCGACCGGCGACGTCGCGTTCGAGCTGGTCGCGGACCTGCTGGTCGCCTACGCCGGACGCCCTGGGAAGCTGGCCCTCCTGACCGAGGACGTTCGGCAGCTCTACGAGGGCGGCAACGAAGAGGCGCCCGTCCACGGACAGCCCAGCCCGTACCAGACCGGTGATCGCATCGTCTCCGCGCTGCTCGCCGACGTCGTGCGCCGGACCTACGCGGGACTCGACGCCGCGGAGTTGCGCGCGTCGTACGACCTTGTCGATGACGCCGCGCTCCGAGCAAGCGCGGATGCGAAGATGCACGAGCTCGGCGCGCGCGAGGCGGAGGGGTACGTGCAGGCCATGCAGCTCGGGGTGTGAGGCCGAGCCGCGGGACGAACTTCGGGCTTCGCGCACCGACCGCGCGCAGTCGATGTGGAGACACAACACGCCGCTCTCGAGACGTGCTGCGACGAGGTAGGCCTGAGGAGCACGCACTGGCGGACGGGCAGCTTGCGGGCGCCACGCGAGCCGATGGCGGCCCCAGCGTCCCTCCCTGTCGGGCTCCGGCCTGGCTTCGGTCCGCAGTCCGGCTGGGTCTCGCCCTCGCGAAGACCTCGGATCACGAAATCTCGGACCGAAGTTGCGAAACTGTTCGAAGGCTGCCCGAGAGTGGATACCGTCCATGGACTGTATCCACTCTGCCAGCCGGATATCCTAGATATCCGGCTGATGTCACGATTGACTGACCTCGGTCCGAGATTTCGCTTCTCTTGACTCTGGCCCTTCGGGCCTGCATGGTGTGGCTGTTCTTCTCGCAAGAGAAACAACAACAGCACCAGCATTTCCAATGCGGCGGAGGGCGGCGGATATCACCTCGGTGTGTCCCCGCCTTTCGTTTGTGGTGCGCACGCCTTGCTAGCTCCAGCGGCACGAACACAGCGTGACCGACGCGGCAAGGCAGCAGACACCGGGCTTCCGAATGCCTCAGCAGGAACGAGCGATCCGCACGCCGTCGTCGCTGCCCTGCGAGTCGGTGCTGCCGTCAGCAGGCGGTGCTTTCCAGCACGGGCGCTGTGATGACGCTGGCTCTCGGGCCGAACCCAAGCGTCGCATGCGCGACACGCAGAGGCGAGTGTGGGACAAACGAAAGGCGGGGTCTCACCGAGGTGAATACCACCGCCCTCCGCCCGTACGTCCGAACAATGCCAGCCGTACTCCGTGGCGTGCTCCAACAACATACCCCGGCCGAAGGCCGCGTCAAGCATCCTTCGCAGCACGCTCTCGATTCCCGATTTTTCCCTGTTTCCCTGCTTCCCTACTTCCGTAGAAGATAAGTCTATTGAAACATGTGCGTGGGTTGTTGTTCAGTCAGCCGGCCGCCCAAGACCATAGGGAAGTAGGGAACGCGATGAGCACCGCCGAACGACCAGCACTGACGTCTTGCCCCAACACCATCCAGCGGGCGCGCTGGTGGGTCGAGGAGCAGCGAGAGCACGAGCTGCTCGACCGCGACGTAGCTGACGTGGTGCTTCAGGAGCTTGGGCGGCTGGCTGACGGGGAAGGGATCCGCGAGCCACGGGTCGCCACGGTGCAAGCGCTTGCTCAAGCGGAGTGGGCGGAGCGTGGGCTGATGAAGCTCGACGAACTCCGCACGTCACCACGTGCGAAGGAACTCTCGGAGGAGGCCCTCGAGCGGCTTGCGGGCCTGTGCACGCGCATCGAGGAACCCGTCGGTTGGCTGCGGAGTCAGGCGATCGACTACGTGGTCAGCGAGCGGTGCATGATGCCGCCATCGATCTTGGGGATGGAGCCTGACCTTGCCGATGCGCTGCGAGGCCTTCGCGAGGCTTTGCAGAAGGCTCGACAGGTTCGGATCCCAGAGCCTCGCGAGAAGTTCGACCGCACCATGGAGAAGCGCTTCCGCGCTCTCGCCAAAGGCATCGTTCATGCCGCGCTTCCCACGGTCCTGGCCAAGAAGGTCAAGCAGGCGTTCGCCCAACGAGCGTACGAAATCCTCAAAGACGAGAAGATGACGGACGCGTCCCGGCATGAGCTCGTCAGCCACGCGATGCAGTCTTCGAAGATCGACATGGGTGCATCCCCTGACGCGCTTCGAAAGCGTGAGGAGCGAGCGAAGCGCCCGAAGTAGGTGGTCCTGACGGAGGACGGACAAACCGGAAGCGAGTACCGCCGTTCTGTCCATCGACCAACCTTCGCGAGCTGGCTAGACGAGAACCCTCGGAGGTTCGCGTCATGGCCTGTCAGCTCTCGTCCCGTGTCGACGCAGCTCGTTTCCTCGGCATTTCGCTCCGCACCCTCGACCGCCTGGTCGAGGTAGGCGAGCTCACCCCCGTCCGCGTTGGCCGCCGCGTGCTCTTCGAGCAGGCGGAGATCGAACGCTTCATCGACACGATCCGTAAGGAGCGCGGCTGATGGCGGCCGGTCGCAAGCAGCCTGCCAAGGGCAAGAAGGCCCGTGCGGCGATCACGGGCGGCGTCGCGTCGCAGGCCACGCGACCGGTCACCTACGGCGAGTTCACGTTCCACCTGGACAAGGTGGAGCACAACACGAAGAGGCCGTACACGCTCGCCGAGTTCGGCATCTCGATCGAAGAGCAGCGGAGGTCGCCGCACGGTCGCGAGTCCTACCGCTTCAAGCTCGAGCACGGCTCGCGTGCGGTGACGATCCACCTCGACCAGGAGGAGCTCGCGGGGCCCAAGCTCGTTCAGCTCGTCATCACCCGAGCACGCGGGCGGTTCGTGGTCGCGACCAGTCGGCCGCGCATCAACGAGGTGCTTCGTCAGGCCCTCTACACCCTGCTCCGGGACGAACGCCCGCGAGCGCACAGCGTCGTGTCGGAGACCACTGGCTTCGTCGAGACGGAGCGTGGGTGGGACTACGTGGACGCCAACGGGGGCCTCCGCGGCTTCGTGAGCGAGTACGTCGGCCCGGCCGACGCGCGAGACTATCTCCCGCAGTTCCCCCGGACGTCGAAGCGCCCCCTCGCTAGTACCCTCCGTCGGTTTCTCGAAGGCCCCAAGTTCGTCGTCGACGAGAGCCTCCGCCGACTCGTGGTGATGCTGACGCTCGTGCCGATTCTCGATCGGCGCATTGGTCGCGGGCGCGGCACGGTCGTGCAGCTCGCCGGCCCCACCGGCCTCGGGAAGACGCCCACGCTGAACAGTATCGCGCGCGCGTGGACGCCCGAGATCGTCCTGCAGAACGCCACGTCGACGACCGCTGGGCTGACCGTGTTGGCCTCGAGCCTGCGGGACCAGCCGGTCTTCGTCGACGACTACAAGCACGGTCTTTCGACGCCCATGGCCGCTCTCATCCAGAACGCCGCCGACGGAACGCGTCGCGTGAGTGCGAACTCGGATCTGAGCCGAGGGCGCGACCTTCAGGTGCACGGGACCTTGCTCGTCACCGGTGAAGACGTCGTGTCATCGGGCCACGCGTCGATCGCGGCCCGCGTCGTCGCGATTGACGCACGCAAGGGGGCGATCGATGTGGACCCGCCCATCGACCCCGAGTGGGAGGCGGCCGCACAACAGCTGCTGGCCGCTTTCGCGAAGCACTGCGCAAAGGTCATCTCCGACATCGACCGGAACAGCCGCGACCTCCTCAAGACCGAGATCGCGATGACGCGCGCCATGCTGGACGACGCCGCGCACGCTCGCGTCGCGGAGAACGCGGGTCGCCTCCTCGTTGCGTATCGCTGGTTCGCGCGTTTCGCGTGCACCATCGCGCGCACGCTCGACGAGGACACGCTGGTCGACGAGTGTCGTGAGGCGCTTCGCAGCGCTCTTCACGCGTCGGCGCAGCACGCGCACGACGAGGACGTCGCGCAAGCTTTCCTGTACGCCTTGGCTGAGAGCATCGCCTCTGGGGCGGTGGTGGTTGGTGGCGTCGGCGCCACGTCGAACGGAAGCGGTCGTGCTGGCAATCGGGTGGGATGGCGAGAGGGCGACATCGTCTTCGTCATGAGCAAGCCGGCGATCACGGAGATGCGCTTTCCGCACAGCCCCCACTCCATCGGGAAGCGGCTCGCCGAGAAGGGCCTCCTGGTCGCGCAGGACAAGACCCAGACCGCAGTGCAGCGCACCCCGCCATGGGGCGCGCCCAAGGTTCGCGTATGGGCCATCCGTGCCGACGCGCTGGGCTTGGACACGGTGGCCGACAAGGCAGCCCCAGACGCCAAGGACGAAGTCAGCCACGTGCTGGCCGACACGTCCGCGACGAACGTGGGGACGAGCGGCGGGAAGATCCGCATGCGCGACATGCGCGCGAACAAGGCGCGCTCGTAGCGCGCATCCGATGTGAAACGCGGCCCCCAGCTGGAGGTCGGTTCGTCGCGGCGTGGAGCTGCGGTCTGAACGGGAGGAGAACCCTGATGAAGAAGCGACAAGAGACGACACGCGCAGCAACGCGCAGCGCTCCCCCGAGTCATGAGTGGGCGGAACCCGTGGACGTGGCCGCGTGGATCGCGGGCGACTTCGGGGGAGGTGCGGCGTGAACCGCAAGAAGTCGCCGTCCCTTGAGGAGGCGTTCCGTGGTGGGCGCCTGGACGCTCGCCGTCATTGCGACCACGTGCAGCGCCTGGCCGGCGTCGTCTTCCTCCCCCCGCCCCCCGGGGCTGCGAAGCACGAGGTGCTGGTCAGCACCCGGTACCGTCTCGCGACCGCCATGGAGATCCTCAACGAGGCGGCGCTCGAGCGTCTGGTGGACCAGCTCGCCAACGACCTCCGCGTGACGCTCTTCCCGTGCGCCGAGGAGTTCGAGGGGGAGCTCGTGATCACGGAGGGGCCGCTCACGGGGCGCAGCGTCGCGATCGACGCCGGGCTGCTCAAAGACGCTCAGGGCCTGTGGCGTGGGCTTCTGAAGCCCGGCTCGATCCGCGCCGCAGTCGATGCTGATTCCGTTCTCGGACCGGTGACTCCGAACGACGTCGACGAGCTCCTCAAGGAAGCGCTCGCGCTCCCCGTGCGGCACTAGCTACTGGCACGCGACTCCCGCGATCAAGCGGTTGAGTCGCGCGCGTCCGATACGAAACGTGCCCTTCCACACGGAGGTCGCGTCGTCGTGGGGCGGCGCCCACGGCCTGACGAGCAGCCATGACTCCCCCCCGCAACCCGCGAGCTTCCCGCACTCGACCGAGCCCCATCGGCGGCTCGGTCGACGCGCGCGCGATGGAGCGGGTGCTCCGGGAGCGACTCGGGCTCACGAAGGCCAAAGCGGCGGAGCTGGTGGCGGTGGCGGCCTCGAGTGAAGCTTTGGCGGTGCCGCCTCGTCCGTCGCCTCCGCCGACGGACATCGAGCGAGCGCAGGCGCGTCGCGTGGCGCGGCGCTTGGGTCTTCGAACGAAGGACTGAACGATGGATCGAGCGTGGGTCGAAGAGCACCGAGGACGTTTTCGCGTGCGGGCTCGCGTGCAGGGCTCCAAGCGAGTGCTTCGAACGCTCGACTCGCACGAAGAGGCCGAGCGGTTCGTGGCGGCCTGGAGCGCCGAGGTGAAGGCCGAGCGTATCGAGAACCCGTCGGAGGTCACCCTGCGGACGTGGGGGCCGGTGTGGCTCGATCGCCGGGAAGTGCACGAGGGTGTCATCGGCATCGACAGCGAACGGAGCGCGTTCGACCTCCACGTGCTGACTGCGAAGTTCGCGGACCTCCCGCTGGAGCTGATTGCGCCACGCGACGTGAAGGCATGGATCCATGAGCTGCTTCGCAAGCGTGCGGTCAGCGCGATCACGGAGAAGGGGCCTGACGGCGAGAAGGTCGTGGTGCGGCGTCCG
Source organism: Myxococcota bacterium (assembly GCA_025453555.1). GTDB lineage: Bacteria > Myxococcota_A > Polyangia > Polyangiales > Houyiibacteriaceae > JACKEH01. The sequence goes on from JALOQC010000005.1 coordinate 20,521, forward strand.
AAGAAGACGACGCTCTCGCGCCAAGCGGTGAAGCATGCGCTGCGGCTTCTTCGACAGTGCCTCGACGAGGCAGTCGTGGAGGAGTTGCTGAAGCAGAACCCCGCCCGCGCGAAGGGCGTAGCGATCCCGAAGGCGCGGAACGTCGCCGAGAGCTGTTGGACGTTGTTCGAGGTCGAGGAGCTGGAGCGCCTCGTCGCGCCCGGTGTGCTGCGAGAGCAGTCGCGTCACGCCATCGCGATCGCGTTCTACACAGGCCTTCGCCAGAGCCACCTCCGGCTCTTGGAGTGGGGCGACGTTGACCTCGATCCCGAGCGGCCCCGCATCACGCTCCGCAACACCAAGAACGCTCGCATCCACCACGTCCCGATTCTTCCGGTCGCCGCCGAGTGGCTGCGCGCGTGGCGCGCGCATCCGGATGCGGGAAAGCGATACCTCTTCGAGTCGGCTCCCCGGACGCCCTACGCGGCGGGCTACGACTTCGGCTGGGCGGCGAAGAAGGACGGAACCAACGTCTGGCCGGGTGCGCTGGAGCGCGCGGGGCTCGACGGGCGCAAGGGGCGCTTCCACGACCTGCGGCACTCGTTCGTGTCGCACCTGCTGATGGGCACGTTCGGGACCGTCTACTCGCTCGACGAGGCGTCGAAGATGGCGTGCCACACCTCGACGCAGGTCACGGAGCGGTATGCCCACTTCGCGGCCTCACACCTCGACCGCAAGGCCGCGAGCGCCACCGCGCCGGTCGTGCTCCCGGAGGGCGTCGAGGAGCGTCGGCGGCGGGAGGCCGAGGAGCAGGCGCGGTGGGAGGAAGGGGCGATCGTCTACCGGATCGAGGCCGCGGAGTTGCCCCCCATTGCCCCCCACGGAATCGCGCAAGTGCTGGCGGACCCTAGTGGATTCGAACCACTGACCTTCGGCTCCGGAGGCCGACGCTCTATCCAGCTGAGCTAAGGGTCCTGGGGAGGCGCTTAGGTAATCGAGTCGTTCGCGGGGCGCAAGGGTTCGCGTGCGTCGGGTGTCGGCCCGAAGTGTCGGTCGGGGTGTGCGCGCTATGCTCGCGACCTTGATGGGCGACGAGGACGCACCGGAGACTCGTGTGGCCCGTCCCGCGGTCGAGCCGCGCGGGGCGACGACGTCGGACGTGCGGGTGTCGGCATCGGCGGCGTCCTCGACGAGCGTGGGAACGTCGCGGGCGCGAGCGGCGGTGACGTCGGACGCCGTCGCAAGCACGGAGCCGGATGCGGCTGCCGAGTCGGTCGCGAGCTCGAAGTCGCCTTCCAAGTCCGTCTCGGCTTCTGATTCCGTCTCGACTTCCGAGTCCGTCGCCGCTTCCGTGTCGGTCGCGAGCTCCCAGGCGTCGAAGACGGGCGCTTCGACGCGCGCAGGCTCGACCACGGGGTCGATGGCGGGGTCGCATCGCACCGCCACGCCGCTGACGCCGGGGCCGCTCGTCGACGCGTCGTCGCGCGTGGCGACGGAAGAGCTCGCCACGAACCGGCGGCGGCTCGTGACCGCGTACTCGATCGCGACCGTGCTGACGCCGCTCTTCGCGGTGACCGACCTGGTGCAGGCCTACGTGTGGCCGGGCTCGATCGAGCTGACGATCGCGCTCGTGTTGCGGGTGATCGGCACGGTGACCACGGGCGCAGCCCTGCTGCGCATTCGCTCACGCGCGGTGATGAGCGAACGGGAGATCGACTTCTGGGTGAACGCGCTGCCGCCGGTGATCATCGTGATGATCTCGCTGCTCGCGCTCTGCATCGACGGGGTGGGAAGCACGTACACCGACGCGGTGAACCTCGCCGCGACCGCCTACGCGTTCGTGCCGCGGCGCTACACGCGCGCGGTGGTGAGCGGCGCGATCACGGTGCTCGCGTTGCCGGCGACCTTCCTGCTCGCGCCGCTGGTCTGGGAGCGCGCACATGCGGAGCTGTCGGAGCCTCGCTTCGCGATCGATCTGGCGATCGAGACCGCGATTCTGATGGGCACCGTGGTGGTGTTGATCAGCGCCGCGCACGTGCTCTGGGCGCTGCGGCGCGAGGTCTTCGAGGCGCGGAGCATCGGGCGCTACCGGGTGGAGCGACGAATAGGTCGCGGCGGCATGGGCGAGGTGTGGTCCGCCTACGACGGCACGCTGCGGCGCCGCGTGGCGCTGAAGGTCATGCGCCTCGACGCGGACGACGTAGCGCTCGCGCGTTTCGAGCGCGAGGTGCACGCGACGACGGATCTGACGCATCCGAACACGGTGCGGGTGCTCGACTTCGGGACCACGGAGGACGGGCTGACGTACTACGCGATGGAGCTGCTCGAAGGCGAGACGCTCGCGCGGTTGATGGCGCGCGAAGGGGCGCTGCCCGCGGCGCGCGCGCTGCACTTCGGGCTGCAGGCGGCGCGCGCGCTCGCAGAGGCCCACGCGCGTGGGATCGTGCACCGCGACATCAAGCCGGAGAACCTCTTCGTGACGCGCGCGGGCGACGAGGGCGACTTCCTGAAGGTGCTCGACTTCGGGATCGCGCGGCGGGATCGCGCCGGTGGCGAGTCGCTCACCGCGACGGGCCTCGTGGCGGGCACGCCGCAGTACATCGCGCCCGAGGTGATCGAAGGACGCGACGCCAGCGCGGCGGCCGACGTGTACGCGCTCGGCATGGTGCTCTACCAACTGCTCACGGGGCGCTTCCCGTACGACGCGACCGATGGGCCCGCGCTCTTCCTCGCGCATCTCACGCACGATCCGTCGCCGCCGTCGCGCTACGCGGACGTGCCGGAAGACGTCGAGCAGGTGGTCATGAGCTGCCTCGCGAAGCGACCGGAGGAGCGCTTCGAGGACGCGCGGGTCTTGCTCGACGCGCTGACGAGCTGCGAGCTGGCCGGCAAGTGGCGACCGAAGCGTGGGCTCGAGACGCCGGTGGACGCGAAGGAGCCCGCCGCGTCGGCGTGAGCTCCGACGTCGTCTCCGTCTCCGTCTCGGTCCCCGTCTCGGTCTCCGTTTCCGTCTCCGTCCTCCGCGTGACCGATGGCGGTGGCGGGCGAGTGGCGGCGAACGTGGCGGCGCTCGACGTCGCTTCGCACCGCTCACGCTCACGAGACCCGCGAATTCCCTGCGATCGCGCGCTGCCCTCAGCTCGGCACGCGCAGTGCTTTTCCGCGTCCCATGCGCCTCGAGCTCCTGTGGCTTCCACTCCTCGCCGTCGCGTGGCTCTTCGGGCTCAGCGCGTCACCCGCCGGTCGCGCGCCCGCGCTCCTCGCGTTCGCGGGCGGGCTCGGCGCGCTCCTCGCGCTGCGCCACGCACGCGCGCGTCTGTGGGGCTTCGCGCTCGCACCGCTCGCATGGCTGGGCGGGCTCTCCGCTGCGCCGACGATCGACACGAACGTCGCCGAGGAGCGAGGGCTCGCGCGCGTGGAGGCGACGGTGGTCGACGTGCGGCACGGTGCGGACGCGACGGTCGATCTCGTGCTGCTTCGGGGACGTTTCGTGGAGCGTGAGGACGACGCGGCGCTCCCCGAGTGGCGGGTGCGTGTGCGCGGCGTCGTCGATCCACCGCCGCGAGGTGCACGCGTGCGGGGGCTCGTGCAGGTGCGTCCGCTCGCGCGCTACTGGAACCCTTCGCCGCACCCGAGCTGGCCCGATGCGCACGCGCCCCACGCGGAGGGGAGACTGGTGGGCGCGCTCGAGGTGATCGACGAGGGCGGCCTCGCGTGGCTCGAGCGGGCACGTGGCTCGCTGCGTACGCGGCTCGAGCGCACGTTGCCTCCGCATGCCGCCGCCGTCGCGCGGGCGCTGCTGCTCGGCGACGGTCCCGCGGTCGAAGGGCCCGAACGTGACGCGCTGCGCGGCTCCGGGCTCGCGCATCTGCTCGCAGTTTCGGGGCTGCACGTCGCGCTCCTCGCGGCGTTCGTGTACCTCGCGTTCGAGCGTCTGCTCCGCGGGCGCGTGCTCGATCCTCCGCGCGCGGCCGCGCTCGCGACGATCCCGGTCGTGCTCGGCTTCGCGCTCGTCGCGGGCGGCGCGCCCTCGGTGTGGCGCGCGGCCAGCATGGCCGTGATCGTCGCGGGACTTCGTGCGTTGCGGCGACGTCCGCGCCCGCTCGCGGTGGCTTCGCTGGCGATCGTGCTCTTCGCGGTCGCGTCCCCGGACGACGCCCTGCGGCCTGCGTTCTTGCTGTCCGCCGCAGCGACGCTCGCGATCGTGACGGGTACGCGAATCGAAGGCGCTTCCGCGACGACGGCGGCGGCGGATGCTCCCGCCGACGCGAGGATTCTTCGTGAGTCGTTCGCGATGAGCGCACGCACCACCCTCGCCACCGCGCCGCTCGTGATCTGGTGCTTCGGCGAGCTGCCGGTGTTCGGCGTCGTCGCGAACGTCTTGCTGCTTCCCATCGGCACGCTCCTGCTCGTGCCGCTCGCGTTCGCGCATGCGCTCCTCGCGTCGATCGGCCTCGAGTCGATCACGGCGCCGCTCTTCGTCGCGTCGCTCGATGCGCTCGTCGGCGCCGCGGAGCTCTTCGCGCGCGTGACCCCTGGCACCGCGCTGCCTCCGCCGAGCACGATCCAAGGGTGGATCCTCGTCGCGAGTGCGATGGGGCTCCTCGCGCTGCGACGACCACGTCACCTCGCGCTCGTCGGGCTCCTGACCGCCGGCGCGCTCGGCCTCGCGGAGGTTCACCTGCGCGCGCTCGCGAAGCCGGAGGGGCTCCTGCGGCTCACACAGCTCGACGTCGGCCAAGGCGACGGTGCGATCCTCGATCTGCCCGACGGGAGCGCGATGCTGATCGACGGCGGCGGAGGTCGGCCCGATCCGGGAGAGCGCGCGCTCGTGCCGCTCTTGCGTGCGCGACGACGCGACGTGCTCGCGGTGGTGGTCATCTCGCATCCCCACCCGGATCACTTCGCCGGTCTGCACGCGCTCTTGCCGGAGCTCGACGCGGGTCGACTGCGAATCGGCGAGGTCTGGGACGGCGGACAAGCGGAGGCGGAAGAGCCACACGGCCCGGCGGCTGCGTTGCTGCGGGCGTTTCGTCGGCGCGGAGTTCGTGTGCGAACGCCGTGCGGGGAGCACACGATCGGCGGCGCGCGCGTGGAGGTGCGGTGGCCGTGCCCTCGCTTCGACGCGGGCTACGACGCCAACGACAACTCGCTGGTGCTGCGCGTGACCCACGGGCGGCGCGCGATCCTCTTCACCGGCGACGTCGAACGCCACGCGGAGGAGGCGCTCGTCGCGAGCGACGTCGATCTGCGCGCGGACGTCTTGAAGGTCCCGCATCACGGCTCGCGCACGTCGTCGAGCGAGGCCTTCCTCGCGCGCGTTAGACCGACGCTCGCCGTGGCGAGCCAAGGTCGTGGCAACGGCTACGGACATCCGCATCCCGACGTGGTCGCGCGCTACGACGCGCTCGGGATCCCGCTCTTGCGCACGCGCGAGTCGGGCGGCGTTGTGATCGAGACCGACGGTGAGTCGATCGTGAGCTGGAGCTGGCGCGACGAGGTCCCCACCTTCCACGACCGTGCCGCGTCGCAGTGATCACCGACGTCGTACACACCGTGTGCAGCCGAACCGTACGTGGAGTGACCGTCCGCTCGAAGGCCGCAGGCTCGCACGACCTCGTCGTCTTCACGCAGATGCTCAGCGCGCCCGTACACCCACCGCGCGCGGCTCGGGCTCGAGGCAGACGTGACCTTCGACCCGCGTCGGGCCCGCGGGTGGGCAGGGGAACGTCGTCTCACGCATCGCGCGCTCGAAGCACGCGCGGACGTTCGCCACAGCGCGGTCCGAGCCGCTCAACGCGCCTTCGAGGATCGCGATCTCCGCGTCCGCGACCGCGCCTCGCTCGTCGACGTCGAGCGCGAAACGAAAGCCGACCGTGCCCATCCCCCGAAAGCAGGCGCGCAGCGCACGCTCGCGCTCGTACACGCGCACCGAGGGCACGAACGTGGGATCGCCTTCCGGCATCGCGACGTGGAAGCGCGGCACGAAGACGTCGCCGAGCCCGCCTCCGAGCCCCGTGGCGCCGCCGAGAACGCCGAGCCCGCCGCTCTCGCCGAACACGTCGACCACCGCCGGGCCGTTCAGCGCGCCGAGCATCCCGAGCACGCGCTCGCCTTGCGGCTCCAGCCGACGCGCCGCCGCGACCCAATCCGACGCGCGGGGATCCATCCGAGCGATGGGCGCGTGGAACGTCTCGCGCGGCACCTGCGTGTCGTTCGGGATCGGCGCGGTGCGAGACGGGCGCTGGAAGCGGACGTCGAGCGAGCAACCGCCAATCGCACAGGTGTCCCACACGATCGCGTACGCGAGGTTCGGATGGGCATCCGCCAAGAGCGACGCGAGCGAGGAGGCGACCGCGCAGACTGGACCGCCCGCGCGGGCTCGTCGGTCCGTCTGGAGCGTACGCGCACGCCGCGCCTCGCGGCTCGACACCATCGGCAGCCCACGACGCGCGAGGGTTCGCTCGACCTCCTGTGCGATGCGTTCGGCGTCGCGTGGCGTCCAGCGGCTCGAGAGCGGGAGCACCACGATCTCGAGCGGCGACGCGAGGTCGGGAGCCGGGCCTTCGTCGCCCACGCGCGGCGCCGAGCGCGCACAGACGCTCGGCAACGACTCGGCACCTCGCAGCGGCACGGGCGGCTCTCTCGGCGTGCTCGCGGGCGACGACGCCACTCGCGCGAGGAGCGCGACGCCACGCTCGCGACATCGCGTCGCCCACGCGTCGATCGGTGGAGGCGCGGACAGCGCCATCGCCTCGCACTGCTCGAATACCCTCGCCGCGCGCTCCAAGATCGGGTCCGCCGACTCGTGCAACGTGCGGACGAAGGTCGCCGCGAGCTCCGCGTCCGCGGCGAGCGCGGCGGGCGGTGGCACCGCGAGGAGCTCGCTGCCGAAGTGCTCGTAGAGGTCGGCGACCAAGATCGCGCCGAGGAGCTTCGGCGCGGGCGGCGTGTCGTCCCGCGCGAGCGAGCGTTCGATCTCCGCGATCGCCTCGCGGGTCCGCATCAGCCACGGCTGCATCACGTCGCGCGACCACTCGTCCGTCGCGCCACGTGTCGGGCGGAGCCGAGCCGCGCGCGTCTCGCGGTGGAGCTCGATTGCGCGCTGTACGTCGGCGGGCGCCTCACGCAGCGGCACGTGCCAGATCGGACGACCTTCGAGCTGCGGAAGGCGTGGACGTTGCGCCGCGGCCGGAGCCAGCAGCGCGAGCGCGAGGAAGAGCGGCAGCGCGCGACGCATCCTCGAAGCGTACGCCCACGCGGGTCGAACGTTCCCTCCCGGTTCCGCGGCGACGCGAGCCTCACGCCAGCGGCAACCGCACCACGAAGCGCGCGCCTCCCTCGGGAGGATTGTCCGCCTCGATGGTGCCGCCGAGCCGATCGACCAACGCATGACAGACCGCGAGCCCCAGCCCCGTGCCCTGTCCCACCGGCTTCGTGGTCACGAAGGGCTCGAAGAGTGAATCGAGGACCTCGGGCGCGATCCCCGGCCCGTCGTCGTGCACCACGAGCACCGCGTGATCGCCGTCGCGTCGCAGCCGCACGTCGACGCGCCCTTGCCCCCCCATCGCGTCCTTCGCGTTGAGCAGCAGGTTCAACACCACCTGCTCGAGGCGGCCGCTGCTGCCGACCACGCGCGGCACCTCGTCGAGCGAACGCTCGATCTTCAGCTTGCCGCGACCCTCCGGCGCGACGAGCGCCGTCGCGTCCGCGATCACGGCGCTGAGATCCGCGCTCGCCTCCACCGGATCGCTCTCGCGCCCCTGGCGCGCGAAGTCGAGCAAGTCGCGCAGGATCCCGTGGATGCGCTCCGTCTCGTGCTGAATGCGCCGCAGCATCTCCGCGCGGTCCGCCTCGTCGACGTCTTCGTCCCGCGCGAGCTCGACCAGCCCGAGGATCGCGGCGAGCGGGTTGCCGATCTCGTGCGCGAGCCCCGCCGCCAGCCGGCCCACGCTCGCGAGCCGCGCGCCACGGACGACCTGCTCCTGCGCCGACTCCAGCTCCGTCTTCGCGCGTTCGAGCTCGCGTAGGCGTTGCTCGAGCGCGTCGCGATCGCGCCGCACCTGCGCGGCCATCGCGTTGAACGAGGTCGCGAGCCGCGCCACCTCCCCCGCGCCGCGCGCCGGCACGCTGACCTCGAGGTTTCCGCGCGCCACGCGCTCGGAGGCGAGCGTCACCGCCTCCACCGGTCGCACGATCACGAAGGTCAGCACCACGTACGTGAGCAGCAGGATCGCTCCGCCCGTGATGGCGACGTAGAAGAGCAACAAGCTCGACTGCGCGGGTCGCGGTCCATCGTCCGTGCGAAGCCACAACCGGAGCTCCCCCGCCGCGCTGGTCGCGCTCACCGGGGTTCCGACGCCCGTGACGCCACGAAGCCACGGAGTACGCAGCCCCGTCGGGGTCCACTCCACGCCGCGAACGTCGCCGCGTCCGAGCGTGGCGTCCGCGAGCGCGACGAAGGCCTCGCGCGAACCGTCCCGAGCGAGGCTGGTCGCGGCGAGCGACGCCGTGACCTCTGCGTCCTCGAGCCGCGCGTTCGTGCGCGCACGTTGTCCGAGCTGCACCGCCGCGATCCCGAGCAGCGAGAACGCCACCACGAACGCGATCGTGAGCGCGAGCACGAGCTGCAGCCGGAGACCGAGCGGACGCACGGACGCCGAGGGTACTCCCCGCGCACGCGCGCGCCGAAGAACTGCGGACACCACCCAGAAGTCGGCGAAGCCGACCAGTGCGCGAAAAGCGGGGTTCGAAGGGGCCGAAGCCTCGCCGCTGGAGGCCCGAAGGAGACCGACCGGAGCGAAGCGCAGGGAGGCCTCCGAGGAGGGAGGGGGCTGGGGAGGTGGGGAGGTCACTCCCCAGAACTGAAGCGGAATCGTGCAAGGCGAAGCGGACCCAGTCCGCGAAGCCGCACGACTCCGCGAAACTGTCGGGCCGCGCGTGAGCGCGGAGCCGACGAAGTCGGCGGCTGACCCCGCCGACCGGGGCGGGAAGTCGGCGAAGCCGACCAGCAACGACGTATGCTCCGCGCTGGAGGGCACATGAGCGACGCACAGACCGCGATGACCACCTGGATCGGCACTCTCGCGCACGGCGGGGTGCTGCGGAGCGATCTCGAAGAAGCAGGCGTGACGGTCGCCGCGTACGTCGTCGGCGAGGAGCGCTTGTCGGAGCTGCGCGAGTGGATGACGAAGCAGTCTCCCGAGGTGCTCGCCGCCCAGCGCGTGGCGGCGGTCGAGATCTGCATCTGGATGGCGAACGCCGACCGGAACCTCGACCCCGAGGAGATCCAGCTGCTCAAGGAGATCATCCTGCGCAGCGAGCTCGACGAAGACACGCAGGACGAACTCGTGGCGGCGGTGCACGAGCCCCCGAGCCTCGACGGCATCGAGTCGCGCATCGGTCATCCGGTGCTCAAGGAGCTGCTCCTCGCGCTCTCGTGGGAGCTCGCCCACGCGGACGGCACCGTGGCCGCGAGCGAGGAAGCCTTCCTCACCGGGCTCGCGAAGCGGCTCGGCATCTCGCCCGAACGTTCGCGCGAGCTGCACGCGGCGGTCACCCAGCGCATCAGCCAGATGCCAGGATGATCACGGACTCATCGCGCGTGTGATCGAGTACGCGGCGCTGCTGACTGCGAGCTTGATCACGGACTCACCACCCGGGTGATCACGGACTGGTCACGCGGTTCTCGAAGCCCGCAATCGACGAAGACGTGACCGTCACGGGGACGATCACGCCCTCGGTCAGGCGCTCGAGAACAGCCGAAGGCAGGTCAGCCGAGACCCGAGAGCGGCCCCGTTCCGTCGAGCCCGAAGCGTGCGACCTCGGTCACGCCCGCGGCGTGGGCCATCGACGTGTAGAGGTCACCGAGCGGTGCGTCGACGACGAGGTGGCGGCCACCGCGAACCGTGCCGCGTCCGTGCCCGCCGAGCAGAATCGGCAAGTTCGTGTGGCGATGCACGGGACCCGAACGTTGCGGCGTGAGGTCGCCGGTCGCGCGGCCGCTCGAGTGCCCCGTGCCGTCGAGCCCGCCGCCGAAGCAGACGAGCGTGTTTTCGAGGAGCGTCGATCCATCACCCTCCTCCGAGGCCTGCAGGCGACGAAGCAGGTTGCCGAACTGGCGCACTTGCCAGTGGTTGATCGCCTCGATGCGGCGGATGTCCGAGTCGCCGTTCTCGAGGTGCGACATGCCGTGGTGATTCGCGGTGATCGTGCTGCCGTCGACCGAGAGGTGGTCGTGCACGGAGCCCTGCTTCTGGAGCATGAGCGTGACCACGCGGGTGCGATCGCACTGGAATGCGAGCGCCATCACGTCGAAGAAGAGCTGCACGTGCGTCGGGAAGTCGTAGCCGCTGTCCGGCGGCGGCGTCCCCGGCTCGCACGCCGCGCGACCCTCCGAGGTCTCGAGCCGCACCTCGAGCGCGCGGATGCCTTCGAGGTACTCGTCGAGCTTCTGGTTGTCGCGCGTCCCGAGCCGTCCCCGCAGGCGCGAGATGTCGTCGAGCGCTCCGTCGAGCACGCTCCGCTCGAGCGCCAGACGTCGCTCTCGCTCGAGCGCGGTCTCGCCCGCGTCGAAGCCCGCGAAGAGCCGATCGAAGACCGCGCGCGGCGAACGCTCGCGCTCCGCCGGGGTGGTCTCGTTCACCCAACTGATGTTCGCTTGGTAGACCGGCGCGTAGCCCGAGTCGCCGCCGTAACCACCGAAGGTCGAGAGCGAGAGGTTCGGGATCTGCGGCGTGAACTCGCGCAGGTGCTGCGCCGCGAGCTGGTCGATCGACTGCCCGTTGCGGATGTCCGAGCCGTCGGTCTTGCGAAGGCGCGCGCACGTCAGGAAGGTGCCGGTGTCGCGCGCGTGATCACCCGGACCGTCGTCGGAGACGGTGCCGTCCGGATAGGTGTAGCGGCCTTGGCCGGGGCGGTTGTGGAGCCCGCTGATCACGTCGAAGTGATCGCGCACGTCCTCGAGCGGCTGGAGCATCGAGGGGAGCGCGTACCCCGTGCCTTCGGTGCTCGGCGTGAAGTGCCGGCGGATGATCCCGTGCGGGACCCACATCCACACGAGCCGCACGCCGCGGTCTTCGGCGGCCTTGGCGCGCTCGCGCATCGTGCGCGGCGCCATCGCCTCGAGGTACGGGAGCGCGATCGCGGCGCCCGCGCCACCCAAGAACGCACGGCGAGAAAGTCGGAAGCTCATCGGCCCACCTCGGTCGAGTCGTTGGTGCCCACGGAACGGAAGACCTCGTCGAGCAGCGTCTCTTCGAGGAGCGTGCGGAGCGAGCCGTCCCGCGCGTTCGCGCGCTGGACGATGCGGTCGACGATGCAGAGGTCGGAGCCGGAGAGGCTGCGACCGAGCGTGTACCCGAGCAGGTGCTCGCCCACGCACGCGCTGAAGCGCGGGTCCTCCGCGAGGAAGGCGCCGAGCTCGCGCGGACCCTCGAAGGAGCGACCGTCCGGCAGCTCTCCGAGCGAATCGATGGGCGCGCCGGTCTCGTCCACCTCACGCCAGGCGCCGACCGCGTCGAACGCTTCGAGCGCGAAGCCGAGCGGGTCCATCACGTCGTGGCAGGTCGCGCACGCCGGGTCCTCGCGGTGCTGCGCGAGCCGCTCGCGGAGCGTCACCACCGTGCCGTCCGGATCCATCGTGTCGTCGTTGAGCGCCTCGACGTTGTCGGGCGGGGCGGGCGGCGGCGCGCAGAGGAAGCGTTCGAGCAGGTACTCGCCGCGCTTCACGGGCGAGGTTCGCGTCGGTTGCGAGGTCACGGTGAGGATCGATCCCTGGGTCAGCAGACCACCACGTGCCGTGCCTTCGGGCAGACGCACGAGGCGCATCTCGTCGCCGGCCACGCCTTCGATCCCGTAGTGCGTCGCGAGGCGCTCGTTGAGGAAGGTGAAGTCCGCCACCACCAGCGTGGAGAGCGGGAGGTTCTCCTCGATCACGTGGCGAATGAAGAGCCGCGTCTCGTCGACCATCGCGGATTGAAGAGCGCTGTCGTACGACGAGAAGAGCGACGGATCGGGCGATGCGTACGCGAGCTTGACGACTTTGAGCCAGCGCGTCGCGAACTCGTCGAGGAACGCGTCGAAGCGCGGGTCGGCGATCATGCGATCCATCTGAGAGCGGATCACGTCGTCGTCGTTGAGCGTGCCGGCCTCCGCGAGCTCGAAGAGCTCGTCGTCCGGCATCGAGGCCCAGAGCGCGAAGGAGAGGCGCGACGCGAGCTCGTAGCCGTCGAGCTCGCGAATGCCGACGCCGTGGGTCTCCGGGCGAAAGAGGAAGCTCGGCGCGAGGAGCGCGGAGCGGATGCCCTGGGCCAGCGCGACGTCGAAAGAGCGGCCGTCCGCGGCGTCCACGACGAGCTCCACGAACGCGTCTCGTTCGGTGGTGGCGACGGGGCGGCGCCACGCGCGCGGGAGGAAGGAGTCGGCGAAGGTGCCCGCGCACGCCTCGACGCCGTCGGTCGCGGGATCGCAATCACCGAGGTACCGCGAGCGGAAGTCTTCGCGCGGCACGTACGTCTCGCCGAGCGTCGCGAGGACGCCGTCGAGCGCCTCGACCGCGACGGGGCCGATCGTGAGCACGTCGGCGTCGTTGACGAAGCCCGCGCGGCTCTCGTTCTCGCCCGGAAGCGCGTCGTACGCCGGGCTTCCCACGTCGTCCCCGAAGAGGGCCGCGAACGAGCGGTCCATCTCGAGCCGGTTGAGGCGGTGCAGCGTCACGTAGCCGGGCTCGGGGTCGAGGCGCGCGCAATAGTCGGCGCTCGGGTTCCCCGTGCTGGGCGGGCGGTCGCTGGGTTCGCCGATGCTGCCCTGACAGCCCGCGAGGGCGACCACGAGCGAGACGGTGAGAAGACGGGCCATCGCCGAGGGCCCACTGCAATGCCGGGGCCACGAACGGGGCTCACCGCCCCCGCACACCCGTGCGCGAGATCACTCGTTTTTTCGTGAGTGTGGTCTGGGGCCCCGAGTCCCCATTGGGGTCTGGAGTCCATTGCGCGAGCGCCCGGTCGCGTACGGAAGCTGGTCGAGGTCTCGAGCCCCCACCACCCCAGTCCGCACCCCACGCCCGACCCCCCACACGGACGAAGCGTGACCGAACGATGACGGACGCTCGCGGAGGCTCCGCCTACGATCCCGACGCGTATGAAGAAGGCCGTCGGCAAGGCGTTCCTCGCGGCGTTGGGATGGAAGGGCGAAGGCGCTCCTCCCGAGCACGGCCGCTACGTCCTCATCGCCGCGCCCCACACCAGCAACTGGGACTTCCCCTTCACGCTCGCGTTCGCGTGGGCATACGGGATCGAGATGCGCTGGATGGGGAAGCACACCCTCTTCGAAGGGCCGAAGGGCTGGTTCTTCCGTCGGGTGGGCGGCGTACCGGTGGTGCGCCACGAGCGTCGCTCGATGGTCCAGCAGATGGTCGACCTCTTCGACGAGCACGAGCGCCTCGCCCTGGTCGTCCCCGCCGAGGGCACGCGCTCGCTGATGCCCCACTGGAAGAGCGGCTTCTACCACATCGCCCGCGGCGCCAACGTGCCCATCGTCCTCGGCTACCTCGACTACTCGCGCAAGCGCGGCGGCTTCGGCGGCCCCATCGAGCCGACCGGCGACATCCGCGCCGACATGGATCGCGTGCGGGCGTTCTATGCCGACAAAGTCGGCAAGTTCCCGGAGAAGTTCGGCCCGATTCGCCTCAAAGAAGAGCTCGAAGCCGACGCGATCGCCGCCGCCAAGCGCGCGAGCTGAGTCGCGCGACTGGCCCGTGTGCGCAGTGACGTGCCGAAACGTGACCACACGTTCGAGGCACACGCGTTCGCCGCGACGCGAAGAGAGCGCGCATGCCGACGCCGCACGACGCGCTCTTCAAGGCGTTCTTCTCCGATCCCGTTCACGCCGTCGACGTCCTGCGCAGCGCATTGCCCGGAGCGCTGAGTGCTCGAATCGAGTGGGCATCGCTCGAGGTCGTTCCGGGGAGCTTCGTCGACGACGAGCTCCGTGAGCGACAGAGTGACCTGCCGTTCCGCGCGAACCTCGACTTTGCGCACGAGCCATCCGACGACGACGCTTCGATTTGGCTGCACGTCTTGTTCGAGCATCAGTCGACGGAGGATCCTCGCATGGTCTTCCGAATGCTCCGGTACATGGTGCGGATCTGGGAGCGCGCGGAGAGCGAGCGCCTGCCTCCCATCGTCGCCGTGGTGCTGCATCACTCCCCGAAGGGATGGCGCGTGGCGCGACGCTTCTCCGAGATCGTCGCGCCCTACGATCCAGATCTCGCAGACTTCGTTCCCGGCTTCGAGATCGTCGTCGACGATGTCTCGAGCATGCCCGACGAGGCGCTGGCGCGACGCCTCGAGCACGCCGCCGTTCAGCTCGTCCTGCGCGTGCTCCGCGACGGTCGCGCGACGAACGACCCTGCTGCGTGGATGCTCGGAGTGCGAGACCTCATCGAGCAGGTGAGGCGGGCAACCTCCGACGTCGAGGTGCTCTGGCTCGTGATCCGCTATCTTTGGGAGGTCTCGCGGGTCGAAGACCCGGGACCATTCCTCGACGCGGTACGAACGACGATGGGGGAGCCGATGGGAGAACGAGCAACGACCCTGGCGGAGAGCGTCCTTCGGCGCGGCGTTCAACAGGGGCTCGAACAGGGTCTCTCACGCGGGCGAGCCGCGATGCTGCTGCACTTGATGGAGCAGAAGTTCGGTGCCCTCGACGAGTCGGTGCGCGCGCGAGTGCTGCATGCGGCAGACGTCGATCTCGAAGGCTGGGCGGATCGCTTGTTCGTGGCGACCACGGTGGAGGCGCTCTTCGGCGAGTAACCCTCGCGGACCGGCGAGGACGGGCCACCCAACCTTCGAGTGGCCCCTCTTCGCAACCGTTGCCCGATGATGCCATGAGAGACCACGCCCGAAACCTGGTCGGGGTTTCGGGCGTTCTCACGACGTGACGGTCGCGATCAGAGGTCGACCGTCAGCACTCCGTACGGGCCCATCGCGCAGAAGGCGCGTTGGTTGCGGACCTCGAGCGACTGGCAGTGCCAGCCGGGCATGTCGACCTCGCGAACCGTGGGCTGCCCGCGGCCGCTGGCGTCGATGACGGTGAGGCGGTTCGACTCGCTGATGAACGCGTGATCTCCACGCGCGGAGAGCCCGGCGCCGCCCCACCACCAGTAGTAGCCGGCGCCGACCTCCAAGGGCACGCTCGGGCGCGCGTCCAGCGTCGCGTCGTCGCGCAGTGCGAACACCGTCACGCGCGTCTCGGGAACGGTCGGCGAGTCCCACCCGTACAGGCTGCCGGACTGGCTGCGCACGAACACCCGCGACGCGCTCACCGCCACCGTGGTCCCGAAGAAGCCGTCGCGGTCGAGGCTCTCGCGGCTCACGAGGCGCGCCACACCTCCGTCCACCCGCAACGTGTTGATGCGGCGATCCCAAGTGCGGCAGACGTTCTCCTCCCAATCGAAGGAGACGCGCCCGCTCGAGGCGCGGCAGGTCTCCCAATCGCTCGTTCGCTCGTCCTGCAGCACGTCCTCCAGCGTCACCACCACGTTGCGGCGGTGGTCGTAGTGCACGACCTGACCGGGGATGTTCACCGGCGTGAGCATGCGCGGGGACGCGGGGTCGCCAAGATCGAGGCGATCGAGGTAGTAGCGGACCCGACCGCTCCCGTCGCGCACGAGCTCCGCGTGCTGGCTCGCGATCACGTCGCCGCTCACGAGGCCCGCGTTGCCGCTGCCGCCGTACCACCAGCCGTACCCGTAATCGATCGCGCAGCCCCACGGGAAGTAGCCCCACCCACCGCGCGCGATGTCGGCCGGGAGCTCGAAGCGCGTGGTGAACGTCGGCGACGCCGGATCTTCGAGGCTGAAGACGTCGTAGCGGACGCGCTGCTCACCGACCGAACCTGCCTCGGGATCGTAGGAGTAGCTCCCGCGGACGCGGCTCACGACGAGCGCGCGCTCGGTCTTGAGGACCTCGCCGAAGTACTCGTAGCCGTCGTCCGTGCTCGTCGTGGGCTCGGTGTCGACGTGCCCGACGACGGTGGGCTGCTCCCTTCGCATGTCGACGACGTGGAAGCGCAGCGTGGTCTCGTTGCGGCCCGACGCGTAGTCGTAGCGGTGGTGCGGCACGTAGACGTAGTCGCCGTGCGGATAGACCGTGTCGCCCCACGTCGCGTAGCTCTCGCACGCGCCGTCGTCCGCCTCGACCTCGGTGAGATCGAGCGACGCGACCGGCTCCGCCACCGACGCGTTCTCCGCGTCGGCGACGTCGATCGTGGTGCGCCCGGTCCACCAGTCGTTGCCGAAGCGCAGCACCTCGTCGTCCGAGATCGCGTGCACCGACGTCGCGTGGCGTGCGAGCTCGAGGGTGTCGAGCGCCGAGGGGGCGTCGCGGTTCGTGACGTCGAAGCTCTGCACCGCGTGATCGGAGACGCCGAAGAGCGTGTCCGCACGAAGGATCGAGCGTCGCGCGGTGCCAATCTGCGGCGCCACGCCGCGAAGCGTCAGATCGTCACCCGCGACGTCGACGATCTGGATGCCGCTCTCGTACTCCCAGCGGCAGCCGTCGTCGCCGGATCGACCACTGCCGGCGAAGGGTACGAGGATCAGGCCGCGGTCGAGCAGCAGGTTGAACGCCTTGTGGATGCGATCCTGATCTTCGACCGCCCACGACCACTCGCCGCCGAAGTGCACGCGGTCGAGCATCGTCGGCGCCGCCATGTCCGACACGTCGAAGATGGAGACGGTCATCGCGCCTTCGTCGAAGCCGAGCCCGTACACGCGATCGCCGCGCGGCTCCATGTGGTAGACCCAGCCGGGGATCTCGAGCTCGCCGACCTGCAGCGGATTCGCCGGGTCGGAGAGATCGAACGTGAAGAGCGGATCGATCTGCTCGAAGGTGATCGCGTAGGCGCGGTCGCCGTCGAAGCGCGCGGACTGGAGCGACTCCGGTCGCGGCAGGCGCATCGTGAGGCTCGCGAGCGGCGTGATCTCGGACGAGCTCGTGACGGTGAAGGTCTCGAGCACGGGCTCCTGACCCGAGCCCCAACCGCCGGCCTGGCTGATCACGCGGAGCACGCCCTCGTGCTCGTCCATCTGCCAGCGGCTCTGGATGCGGCCGTGCACGTTCACGGTCGCGCCGATCTCCATCTCACCCGAGGGATCGGAGATGTCGATCGTGAAGACACGCGTGTCGTCGCTCGAGCCGGGCTCCCAGCCGCGGCTCCAGTCGTTGCTCGCGACATAGATGCGTTCGGTGGTGACGGAGATGCTCTGCGGTCCCCAATCGGCGCCGGCCGCCATCTCGACTTGGTCGATGAGCGCGTAGCCGCTCGGGCTCACGGAGAACGACGCGACGCGCGTCTTGGGCTGCGTGTCGCAGCGCCAGCAGTAGCCGTTCTCGTAGGTGACGACGTAGATCACGTCACCGACCATGCGCGAGTCGCTGACCTCGCCGTGGAGCTCTTGGTCGGCGAGGACCTCGATGTTCGTGGGATCCGCGACGTCGAGCGCCTGCATCCGCGCGGTGGTGTTCCACGAGCCGCCGCCGGTCTCCGCGTCGACCTCGTACGACCAGAAGCCGTTGTACATCACGTACGCGACGCCCTCGCGGAGGTACATCTCGAACGGGATCGCGGAGAAGCGGTGCGTGCCGAGGATGCGGAGGTCGCGCGGGTTCGAGAGATCGATCACCGTGAGCCCCGCGAAGCGCGAGAGCGCGTAGAGGCGGTCGCCGTCGAGCTGGATGATGTCGGCCTCCGCGATCGCGCGCTCGGGATCCTCGCCTCCGTCGAGGCCCGGATCCTCTGGAGCGGCGGCTCCTCCGTCCGCGCCTCCTCGATCCCCGGTCGACTGACCGTAGACGTCCGAGATGAAATCGCCGGACGAAGGTCCGGACGAGTCGCCGCAGCCCGACGCACCGAACGACGCCAAGAGCGCCGCGACCCAGAAGCGAACGGATCGAGTCCTCATGCGAAGCTCCACAGCAACGCACGTGCCCGCGCGAATCGGCCGCGCCCGCCGACGGATGGCGGCGTATCCCCGCGAAACGCGAGCTCACGCGTGGGCTCGCTCACGGTGTGCGGCACACCCTGACTCGCGCTGCGGCGCAGCGAATGCGCGCGCTGCGCACCACGCGTGCTCCGACCGCGCGAGCTCGGCGCGCTTCGAACGATGCGGGTGGCTTCG
>JALOQC010000607.1 GCA_025453555.1 Myxococcota bacterium
GCGCCTTCGCACTGGCTCAAGTAGTTCGCGTGCTGACCGACCTCGAGCAACACCTGCCGACAGTCGGGCGCGCGCCGCACCGGCGCGGGTTGGGCGGTGCGAACGGTGGGCTGCGGAGCCGCGACCGCGACCACCGCTTGCGGGGCCTGCTCGCTCAGCGTCAGCGCATAACGCGCACGACGACCACGCTGATAGGTGCCGACGTAGACCGCGTAGGTGCCGGCCGGGAACTGCCCCGCGAGCCGCGGCGAGTAGTTCCCCGCGCCGTCGTCGTCGCACCACACCTGCCCGTCCGGCGTGACGATCGCGAGCGTGGTGTCGTCGTCGCTCGCCACCTCCACGCGGAGGTACCGCATCCCGTGCGGCAGCGTGATCACGTGCTGCGCGTCGCGCGTCCAGAAGCCCGGGCACGCGTCGGGCATCCCGAGCGAGGCCGAAGGGATGTTCCCGTTCGCGGCACCCCGCATCACGAAGGGATCCACACGAAAGCCCGGCTCCACGAGCACGCTGCTCGCGCGCACCTCGGCCTCTTGGAACGCGAAGCGCTCGACCACCACCGGCTCCTGCGCGTATCCGGAGAACACCGGCGGCGGCAGACGTCGCAAGTGCTCGGCCTCCGCGTCCGCACGCGCGCGATCGGCCTCCGCTTGGGCCGCCTGCGCGCGCAGCCGCTCACGCTCCGTCTCCTGCTGCTGCGCGTGCATCTCCGCCCAACGCTGCCGCCGACGCTCGCGACGCTCCGCCCGCGTCTCGCGGCGCTCGCTCGACTCGCGCTCACGCGCCTCCCGACGCTCCGCCGCCGCACGCTCGCGCTCCACCGCGACCTGCCGCTCCGTCTCCGCCTGCTGCATCGCGAGCTGGTGCTCGCGCTCCGTCTCCGCGGCTTCCTGCGCCTCACGCGCCGGCCGCTGCAGCTCGCGCTGGGCCACCCGATCGAGCGCGGTGACGTAGCGCGCGTAGTGCGGCGAGATCACTGGCTGCTGGGTCGCGGGGTCGACCTGGAAGTCGAGCCCCGCGCTGTCGACGTACGTGATGCGGTACTCGGTGGCCGAGTAGTCGATGCGAATGCGGACCATGATCGCGCCGCGGTCGTAGCGAGCGACGAGCGCGCCCGGCTCTTCCGCTTCGATCGAGAAGCGGCGCGCGGCGAGCGCCCGCGCGAGGGCGTCGCGGACCTGCTGGGCGTCGTCGGTCTGCGCGACGAGCGTGCCGCGCGGACCACCGACCGCGACGAGACCACCGCCGCACGCGACGAGCGCGAGCGAGGTGAGGAGAAGAAGGGATGCAGTTCTGAAGCCGGCCGCCAGGCCGAGCGACTCGCTGCACGTGAGAGTCGCCGTCAGGCGACCGAACCAACCAATAAGTATGTTGCGCACGGGATTCCTCGGTTCGATGGGCCCACTCGGGGCGGCTTCGGACCGAGGACGCGAGCCCTCGTGCTTCGTCGCATTCTTTTTTCGTCTTCTTTTCGCCGAGGGGTCGAGCGCGCCCCTCCCCCGACCGGCCAAGCCGGATCGGGGCCCCCTCGCCCCCTCCCACCTCACCGCGCCGAAACGCCGCACGACCCGCGCACGTGGGCGACGTCGAGCACGTCGAGCCGCTCGGTCGTCGCGCCGCGTCGACGAAGAGGACCTCAGAACATCGGGAACACGATGCCCACGCTCTCGTTCGTGGTCGGCGGCACGTCCACTCCGATCGCGTCGAAGCGCTCGCCCAGCGCCTCCGTGTCCCGCGTGCCCGCGAGCTCCGAGCGCACGATGCCCTCGTCCCACGCCCCGAGCGCGTCGCCCACGAGCTCCCCCGCGCTGCGCGCACCGCCGATCGCGCCGAAGCCCTCCGCGAGCGCGTCGACCGACACGTCTTCGAAGCGCGGCGCGCCTCCCGCGAGATCGACCACGAGCCCTGCCCGCGCGTGCCCCGCGAGCACCACCCCGCGCAACGTCGCGTCGCTCGTCGCGCTCAAGTGGATTCCGTCTCCGAGCGTCTGCGCGCCGAAGAGCGAGCCGAGCGTGCGCGTGACGCTCTCGGTATCGGACACCCGCAAGCCGTCGAGCACCACGCCTTCGGCCGCGCTCGCGACCACGCCCGCGAAGCCCGCGCGTGAGATGCTCGACTCGCCTTCGACCACGAACGACTCGCTGTTCGCGATCCAGAGCGCGACGTCGCCGGACGCGTCCGAGAAGAAGTCACGCAGATGACCCACGCCGCCCTGCGCGAGCACGCCGTAGCGATCGTTGTCGGACAGCCGCATCGCCTGCGTCCGCAGCTCCGCATCCGTCGCGACCAGCGCGTAGCTCGCGAGCCCTCGCAGTCCTTCGCGCGTGCGCTCGATCGACACTTGCGTCAGCTCCGCGCTCCCGCCGCGCACGAGCACCCCGAGCCCGAGGTGTCCCATCACGACGCCGCCGTTCCACGTCGTCGTGCAGCCCTCGAGCACGACCCCCGCGCTCGCGAACCCACTCTCCACACCGCCCACGCGGAAGTCCGAGAGCGTCAGCGTCGCGCCCCGCGCGTAGATCCCGTAGACCCCGGTGAAGCGCGCCCACGCGCCCTCCGCGTCGCAGATCTCGTCCTCCCCGCGCCGCTCGCCCGGCGTGCACTCGCACACTCCGTCGTCGGGACACGGCGTCTCCACGACGAAGCCCGCGACGCGCACGAACGAAGCATCGTTCGGATCGTTCACCGGCCCGCGCACCTGCACGTCGTTCGCCACCAGCTCCGCGCCCGCCAGCGCGATCCCCGCGCCGCGCGCGACGTCGATGCGCACGAAGTCGAGCGTGCGCCGCCCGGCTCCCCGCGCGACCACCCCGAGCTCGCGCGACTCGACCCGCACCGCGCTCAGCGTCGCGTCCGCGCCGAGCTCGACCACCGTCTCGCCCGCGAGGATCGACGTCGGCCCTTCGCCCACGAGCGTGACCCCGGCGGGCACCACGAGGTCCCCTTCGAGCCGACACGCGCCGACGCGCACCACGTCGCCGACCTCCGCGGACGCGAGCGCTTCGCCGAGCCGAACGGCGTCGCAGATCGGCCCGTCGTCCTTCGAAGGACACGCGAGCAAGAGAGGCAGGAGGAAGAGCAGACGTCGCATGAGCGACCGGAACGCTGCCCGACCGAACGTGCGCGAGCAAACGCGTGACGTCGCGCAGCGCTCGAGTGACCGAGGCACGGTCCTTCGCGTCACCCCGTGTCCTCGCGTCACCCCGTGTCCTCGCGTCACCCCGTGTCCTCGCG
>JALOQC010000608.1 GCA_025453555.1 Myxococcota bacterium
AGCTCGGCGATTCTGTACTCGGCGTCGTTCCCGGACTTCCGCGTGGACTTCGTCAGCGACTCGATCCGGGCGGTGCTCGGGGTCGAGCCGGAAGAAGCGCGCGCCCCGGGCTTCTGGGTCGCCGCGCTGCATCCGGACGATCGAGAGCGCGTGCTCGCGGGTCTCTCGCACCTCGTCTCGACCGGAGCCCACGTCCACGAGTACCGGTGCCGGCACGCGGACGGTTCGTACCGCTGGCTGCGCGACGAGGTGCGGCTGCTCTCGGACGAGCGAGGAAGGACGCGAGCCGTCGGAGCTTCGTTCGACATGACCGAACGCAAGCTCGGCGAGAGTCGCCACGCGTCGCTCTTGACGATCCAACAGATCATCTCGCGGGTGTCTGCCGGGTTCCTCGACGGCGGCACGAACGAGGAGAAGATCGACGCAGCGCTCGCCGCGCTGGGCCAGCACGCCCGTGGCGACCGCGCGTACGTCTTCCGCATCGACGGACGACTCGCGGACAATACCCACGAGTGGTGCCGCGACGGCATCTCTCCGCAGAAGACCCTGCTCCAACGGATGCCCGCGGAGGACTTCGCTTTCTTCACCAAACCCTTCCGCGAGGGAAGACCGCTCTGGATCCCCTCGGTGGACGAGCTCCCCGAGGAGGCCGCGGTGGAGAGGGAGTCCTTCCGCGCGCAGGGCATCGATCGCCTCCTTGCGGTGCCCATGCTGCGCTCGGGAACCCTCCTCGGCTTTCTGGGGATCGACAACCCCCGTGTCGCCCCGCTCGAGCCCTTGGAGTTCGCTGCTCTGCTCCAGCATCTCGCCGATACGCTCGCCACCGGTTTCGAGCGCTCCGAGGAGCAGCGCGCGCTCCGCGAGCTGAACCTCCGACTCGTCGAAAACACGTCCCGACAGACCGCGCTGCTCACCCTGTCGACGGAACTCTCCAGGACGAGCTCCCGCCCGGAGCTCTTCGCGGCCTTGCGGAACTCGATCGAACCGATCGTCAGGGTGGAGTCACTCTCCGTTCTGGAGAAGATCCCAGGGGGACGATACCGGGTACACGTCGTTGCCGCACGCAGCGAACGGGAGGGACCGCCCGAGTTCGAGGTCCACGACCTCGACGCACGAGCAGCCGGACGCTCGATGTCGAGCCGAGCGACGATCACGACCCGCGACCTATGTCCGAGTGCCTTCGACGACTGGTCCTCTCTGCGCGCTCGACACGACGTCGTCCAGTTCGTGGTGATCCCGCTCTTCCGAGACGGCGAGGTCGTGGGCACGCTCGACGCGGCCTTCTCCCGCACGGAGCCGCCGACTGCAGAAGAGGTCGAGTGGCTCTCCCAAGTCGCCATGATCGTCGCCGCGCAGCTCGCGGTCATCCACGGACGCGAGTCGCTCGAGCGTCTGAACCTCGCGCTCGAAGAACGAGTCGAGCAACGCACTCGCGACCTACGAGCGAGCGAAGAGCGCTTCGAGCGGCTCTTTCGGCTCGCCCCCCAAGCCATGCTGCTCGTCGACGGAGACGGGCGCGTCGATGCGGCCAACCACGCAGCGTTGGAGCTCTTCGACTATCGCGCCGCAGAGCTCGTCGGTCGAACGATCGAGGTGCTCGTTCCCGAGACCGTTCGCGGAGCGCATCAGCTCCTGCGGACCGGCGCACCCAGCGCAACCCTCGAGTCGGCGAAGAGTCGCGATCGGGTGTTCTCCGCTCGACGTCACGACGGCACGACGTTTCAAGCGCAGATCCGGCTCGTCCCGGTCGTTCGTGATCAGGCCACCTCCGTGATCGTCGGCATCAACGACGTCACGGAGGCTCGGTCCGCGATGGCTGCGTTGCGGGCCTCCGTCTCGGAGAAAGAGACGATGATCAAGGAGATCCACCACCGGGTGAAGAACAACCTTCAGATCGTCTCGAGCCTCCTTCAGATGCAGGTCTCGAAGGTGGGCGATCCCACGGTCGCGCACCACCTCCGGGAGAGCGTGGGCCGCATTCAATCGATGGCGATGGTCCATCAATCGCTCTATCAGGAGGAGGTGTTGGACCGCGTCGACGTCGGCGCCTACGCGCGACGCCTCGTGGACGCGCTGCGTGCGACCATCGCCCCTCGGGCGCGAGTGCTCGTGGAGACCGATCGCACGGAGGTGGGGATCGACGTGGCGATCCCGCTCGGGTTGATCCTGAACGAGTTGTTGACGAACGCGTTGAAGTACGGGTTGCCCGACCCACCAGCGCTCGACGTCCCCTGGGACGTCTCGGTGAAGCTGGAGAGCGATGCCGGGGGGTTCGCGGTTTCCGTCGCCGATCGTGGACCGGGGCTCCCGTCGCTCGCCACCCTCGAACAGACGTCCACGCTGGGCCTTCGGCTGGTGCGGGCGCTCGCCGCACAGATCGGCGCGGGCGTCCGCTACGAGCGCGATGTCGGCGCGCGCTTCGTCGTGACACGGACCCCCGTGGCATGACGACTCGAGTCGCGATCGACGACGACCCGTCGGGTGGGAACCTCGCGGCCACCCTCGCCGCGCGAGTGACGGCGACGCTGGCGCTCTGCCTCGTGGTCCTCGAGACCTGGCTCGGCGCCTTCGCGACCACCGAGATCACGGTCTTCTATTGGTCGCTCACGGCGTTCGTGGGCGTCCTGGCGCTCTGGCCGACCGGCAGCGAGCGTCGCCGAGCGTTGCTCGTCTGCTCGTCGTGGCTGATGGCGGGTTGGGGAGGCCTCGTGGTGGTCGGCCTTCGAGAGTCGCTGATCGTCCTGAGCGTCGCGGTCCCCCTCGTCGCGGGGTTCTTCGGCGTGCGTGCGGCCCTCTCGACCTTGGCGGCCTCGCTGGTCGTCGCGCTCGTCGCGGCGTGGCTGCACGTGGACGTCCCGCTCGCGCGCTCCGAGTCCCTCTCCACGGAGCGCTTCTCGAGCACGCGACACGCGGAGGCGTGGCTCCTGCAGGTCGGTGTCTTCGCGGGCCTCTCGTGCATGGCGGTGCTGGTGCTCTCGGCCACCTCGTCGCTCGCACGGCGCGAGACGGCGCGCGCCAGGGCGTTCGCGGCGATTGCCAAACGGAGCACCTCCGCGTTGGTCGTCACCGACTCGATGCGACGCATCGTGTGGGTCAACGAGGCGTTCATCCGCCTCACGGGCTTCGAGGTCGCCGAGGCGCTCGGCCGTCGACCCGCGGACCTCCTCCAAGGCAGCGGCACCTCCCCCGAGCACGTTCGGCGGATGCGTGACGCGTTGGAGCGAGGAGAGG
>JALOQC010000189.1 GCA_025453555.1 Myxococcota bacterium
CATGTTCACCGCGCGCGCGTTCTGGATCGCGCGGCGCAGCGCCGGGTTGGTCTCGGGGTTCTCGCCGCCCTGGCGCACCGCCACCGCGATCTCGCGGCCACAGCGGGTGAAGGCCTTCGCCATGCGGTCCCACCGCGCGAACATCGTGGCCTTGCGGGTCTCGAAAATGCGTCCCATCGGTTCCTCGTGCTCGATGGAGGCTCGCGCGAAGTCGACTCGACGACGGGTGGCCTCGGGGTCGGGCGGGCGCGTCTCGGCCCGCGGCTCCGCTTCGGCGGAGGTTCCCGACCCATCGAGCCCGCCGTATTAGCAGCTTTCTCGGACGTCGACAGAGCGCGCCGACACGGACGCGGTGCTTCCCCTCACGGCGTCCGTGGTTCTCGTCGGGCTGGGTTCCCGAGCGAAGCGTCCCAACGAAGAAGCCTCCCGTCCTGCGACGAGAGGCTACTTCGTTGGCTGCTTCTTCGTTGGCTGCCACGGCTCAGCCGGAACGGCTCAGCCAAACGGGATCAGCTCAACCGAACTCGGGCACACACGTCCGCGTGACGTTCACCCCGAGCACGCGCGGCGTGATGATCTCGGTCGAGCTCGTGCGCTCGGCGCGGAGCTGCACCTCGAGCAGGAGCACGCGGCCCGGCGTCACGCCCGCCGCCGTGAGCGCCGCCCCGATGTCGAGCGGCGAGGTGTCCGGCGGCACCGTGCCCACCGTGATCCAGTCGAGCGCCTCCGCTTCCTCGCGCGTCGCCGCCGTCTTCACGCGGAAGACCACCTCGGTGCCCGCCGGCGTCTCCGCCTCGAAGACGATGTCGCCCCACACCGTGGTGTCGGTCTCCGCCTCGCAGCCGTCGAAGAGGTGGCGGTAGAAGCCGCGCGGGTTGGTCGCGAGCCGGAGCTGCAGACCCGTCATGTCGGAGTACGTGTACTTGTCGGCGAGCACCGGCCCGACCGCCGAGTCGACGGTGTTCTCGGCGAGCGTCGCGCCCGGTCGGATCACGTCGGCCGCCGCGTTGTTGCCGCGCACGATCGCCCAGATCTTCCCGTCCGCGTCGATGCCCACGCCGCGCGAGCCACGCACCGAGATGTTGGTCGACGCGAGCGTGCTCGCGTCCACGCGTGTGATGACGCTGCTGCTCTCGCAGGCCGCCCAGATGAAGCCTTCCGCGTCGGCGCCGATGCCGTTGCAGTTGCCCGGACCCGACGTGACGCTCGCCCAGCGGCTCCCGCTCGGCGCCATCTGGTCGTAGCGCTTGATGAGGCCGCCGCTCCAACCGCCCGTCCACACGCGCTGGTTGAAGTCGACCGTGATGCCGTAGGTGCCGCCGTCGGTGATCGGGATGCGGCCCTTCACCACGGTGTCCGCGTCGCACTCCGTACCTTCGGGGCCCGACGCCGCGCAGAGGGTCGCCGCTTCGCACGACGCCTGATCGACGCAGAGGTTGGTGTCGATGAAGCCGATGTACGGGTTCGTCAGCGACGCGATCCAGAGCCGGCCGTTGCCGTCGAGCGCGAAGCCGTAGGGCTGCGCGGGCGCGGTGATGTCGAGCAGGATCGCGCCCGTCGCGCCGTCGAGCTTGTAGACGCGGCCGTTCCAGCCGCCCGCCCACACGAAGTGCCGCAGCTCCCCGTCCGGTCCTTCGACGTCCTGCGCGGCCACCGCGCGCACCAGGCCCGCCCCCGGCAAGTCGGTGCGCCAGAGCACGCAATCGTCGGAGCCGAAGGGCAACACGTCGCCGCCGCTCGAGGTCGTCACGGCGCCGTCGCCGTTGGTGTCGGGACACTCCGCGCCGAGCGCCGAGATCTTCGTGATCGATTGACCCGCGCGGTTACCCACGTAGACGTCGCCGATCGCGTTCACGCTCGTCCGCGAAGGATCGGTGCCCGTCGCGTAGCGCGCGACCTCGACGTAGGTGGTGGTGTCGACCTTCGACACCGTCCCGCCCGCGCTGCTCGCGATCCAAATGAAGTTCGTATTGATTCGGCGCGAGTCGAGGACGAGCGCGCCCTCGGGATCCACGTTGACGCCGTCGCTGTTGTCGTCGCCCGGCATGAAGGGCATGTCGGTGCCGGGGCCGATGCCGGTGCCGACGCAGCCGGGCTCGCAGTTGCCGCAACTGTTGAGCACGCCGTTGTCCGCGACACCGTCGCAGTCGTTGTCCAACCCGTCGCAGACCTCGGTGCCCGTCTGCGTCGAGTCGGAGTCGTCGCAGTCGTCGCCCCGCACGCACATCGAGCCGTAACCGTCGCCGTCCTCGTCGACACAATCCCGGTTCTCGGGTCCGACGTCCGGTCCGGCATCGCGGTTGGGCGGCGCCTGACAAACGCCGTCCAGACAGACGTCACCGCCCGCACAATCGCTCATCGTCTCGCAGCGTCGCGTGGGTGTGAGCTCGCCCCCTCCGCAATCGCAAGCGGTCATCGATCCGACGAGCAAAAGCGCCCAGTAGGAACCGCGGTGGGTGGGCGTGCGGTGGGTGGGCATGAGGAATCCTCCGAGAAGAAGCGGAACGCGGCGTCCGAGGAGCGCCTCGCGAACGTGGTGGGAGCGTGGTGGGGCAGGACGTGCCCGAGCGTCGGCGCGGCTCGTACGGTCACGAGGGCGTCGACGTCGGGGAAGGAGCATCGGGGGAAGAAGCCCAGGAGCCCCGCGGGGAATCTCGTGGGCTGTCCGGAGAAAATCTTACAACGGGCACGGGGGTGGGATCGAGCCGACTGCGCAACTTTCGTACATCGACTTCGATCGACGCCCGCGAGCGAGGACTGCTCATCTAGCCACAAGTCCTCGTCAGAATCATTCTTTCCCGTGGGTTCGGATTTTTGGGGGGTTTGCCTGGGTGTGAGCTCGACGTGGTCAAGATCACTCGATCCGCGGCGGGCAGGTGAACGTGAGGTCGAAGGAACGCAGGCGCGGGGTGATCACCTCGCGGCTGCTCGAGCGCTCGGCCTGGAGCACCACCTCCACCCAGAGCAGGCGGCCCGGCGTCAGCCCCGCCGCCGCCAGCGCGGCGTCGATCGCGAGCGGAGAGGTGGCCGGCGGCGCGACCGCGAGCGGGGTCCAGTCGAGCGCGTCGAGCTCCGCGCGGGTGTCGGCGCTCTTCACGCGGAAGGTGATCGACGTGCCGGTCGGCAGCTCCGCGTCGAAGCGGAGCTCGCCCCACACGGTGCGGATGTCGCCGTCCTCGCCGCAGCCTTCGACGAGGTGTCGGTAGTAGCCGCGCGGGTTGGTCGCGAGCCGGAGCTGCAGACCCGTCATGTCCGAGTAGGTGTACGAGCCTCGGATGTTGGTCGCGACGCCGGTCGTGACGGTGTTCTCACCGATCGTCGCGCCGGGCTGCACCACCACCGCTTGGTTGTCCATGGTGATCGACCAGACCTTGCCTTCGGCGTCGATCGCCATGCCCTTGTTCGTCGTGCCGAGCGTTCCCGGGATCTGCACGATGTCGAGCGGGTTCTCCGCGTCGATGCGCAGGATGCCGCCGTTGCTCCAGGCGGCGCCGTAGACGAAGCCGCGGGCGTCGGCCGCGATGCCGTTGACCACGAAGTCGAAGTCGAAGCCGCGCGACGGGAGGTCCACGTTGATCCAGCGCGCGCCAGGCGCGGCGTCGGGATCGAAACGCGCGATGTGCGGGTAGTAGGTGCGGCCGGGGATGCCCGTGCGGTACGCGCCGAGCCACACGCGCTGATCGAAGTCGACCGTGATGCCGTACGGGAGGATGCCGGGCGTCGGGATGCGCGCCTTGATCGCGCCGTCGCACTCGGTGCCGTCGGGACCGGAGGCTTGGCACACCGCCTCCGCGCAGCTCGCGGCGTCCAGACAGCGCGTGGTGTCGACGCGACCGAGGAAGCCCGCGCCCGCGTTGCCGCTCACCCAGAGCTGGCCGCCCGCGTCGATCGCGAAGCCGTAGGGGTTGATGGGCGCCTCGGCGAAGAGGATCGGCTCGCCGGTCCGCCCGTCGACCTTCACCACGCGGTTGGTCGCGTAACCACCGACCCACACGTACTCGCGCAGCTCACCGTCCGGACCTTCGACGTCTTGCGCCGCGACCGCACGCACGAAGCGCTCGCCCGGCAGCACGTCGTCGAGGAAGCGGCTCCAGAGCACGCAGTCGTCCTCGCCCCACGGGAGCAGCTCGCCCGCCGCGAGGTCGAACGAGATCACCCCGTCGCCGTTCAGATCGCGCGAGGTGGTGACGACTCCGTCGCCGTTGGTGTCGGGGCAGCTCTCGCCGAGCACCGAGATGCGCGTGATGCGGTTGCCGTTTCGGTTGCCGACGAACGCGTCGCCGAGCGTGTTGACGCTGGTGCGCGAAGGATCGTTGCCGGCGAAGTGCGCGTTGGCGAAGACGTCGGGTCCCGTGAAGTAGCGGCCGACCTCGGCGTAGGGCGCGGTGGTGGAGAAACGCGAGACCGAGCCTTCGGTCGTGTTCGCGATCCAGATGAAGTTCGTGTTGATGCGCTCGGAGTCGAGGACGAGCGCGCCCTCTTCGTCGACGTTGACGCCGTCACTGTTCTCTGGGGTCGGCTCGAAAGGCCGCCCGCCGGGGCCGAAGCCGCTCGACATGCAGAGCGGATTGCAGTCACCGCAGGGGCTGAGCACACCCTCGTCCGCGGTGCCGTCGCAGTCGTTGTCGACCCCGTCGCAGCGCTCGGTGCCCGTCTGCGTGGGATCGGCGTCGTCGCAGTCCGGGCCGTCCTCGCAGCCTTCGCCGCGCCCGTCGCCGTCGAGGTCGACGCAGCCCGGCTCCGTGCCGCCGTCGCGGCGCCCCGGCAGCTGGCAGCGCCCGTCGAGGCAGACCTCGCCCGTCGGACACTCCGCGGCGGTCTCGCACGGTGTGCCCGAGGAGCCAGACCCGCCGCAGTCGCAAGCCGCGAGGAAGAGAAGCCAGAAGAGATTCGCGCGACGCATGAGACCTCGTGGGGACGGCGAGCCCCGCTTCGGGGGGACGCGAGCTCGCCGGGAGAGGCCCTGTGCGACACCCGTGCCGTTGCCCCCTCAGGCTAAGGGATTCCCGCAAAACCTAGCCCTTACGCTTGCGCCGCGGGCCCTCGGGTCGACGATCGGACGCCGAGGACGGAGGACCCCGCTCGCGTGCGCAGTGTCGCTCGCCGGGAGACGATCGGCGATCGGGCCAGGTTCGGGCTCAGGCGCGGTTCACGTCGACGCACGAAGACGCGCGCTCGAGCGCCGCAGTTCACGTCGTCGCCGACCACGATGACCTGGGCGGTCGAAGTCGAGGCGCAGCCGATTCGACTCCACGCGATCTCGACGCGTCGGTCGCGCTACCCTTCCCATCGCCGGCCGCGGGGCGCGACCCCACGACCCTCGCGAGGAGTACCGCCACATGCGTCTCGGAGAGCCCGTCGATCCCCGTCTGCCTTGGGTCCGCCGCATCCACGATCTCGACGAGGCGCGCAGCCTGCCCGCGTCGGGACCGCGGCTGCGCGAGTACCGCCGCATCGGACGCCGGCTCGGCGACGCGCTCCGCTCGGGCCCACGCGCGACGGTGAAGACGATCCCGCTCGCGACGCTGCTCTACCCGACGACCTTCGCGTTCGATCGCGCGGTGCCGCTGCCGTGGCCCTACGTGCAGATGTTCCATCGGTGTCTGCTCGTGCAGGTCGAGGTCGAAGGCACCACGCGCAACGTGCTCTTCAACCCGACCGATTACCTCGCGTCGAAGGCAACGCCCTTCTTCGCCGATTTGATCGACGCGCTCCCGCACCCCGATCTGCAGAAGCTGCTCTCGACCCAATACGGCCAGGTCGACGCGCAGCTCGCTGCGCTCGGCCTGCGCGCGGAGGACATCGACGTCGTCGCGTTCGATCACTTCCACACCCAGGACCTGCGACCGATCCTCGGCAGCGACGTGCCCGCGCCCGACGGCTCGTACCTGCGCGCGCGCTTCCCCAACGCGCTCCTGCTCGCGCCGCGGCGCGAATGGGTCGACTGGGACGACCTGCACCCGTTGCAGCGGAGCTGGTTCGTCGCGGACGGCAAGCGCGGTGTTCCCTCCGAGCGCGTGGTGCTCTTCGACGGCGATCTCTCGCTCGGTCCGGGCGCGATGTTGCTCCAGACCGCAGGTCACACCACGGGAAATCAAACGATCTTCGTGCACGGCGCGCGCGGCGTCTTCGGGTCCAGCGAGAACGGCTGCAGCGCCGACAGTTGGTCGCCGCGCGAGTCGCGCATCCCGGGAGTCGCGAAGAAGGCGCGCGCCTACGACCTCGAGGTAGTCCTCAACAGCAACACGCCCGAGCTCGCGGCGGAGCAGTACAACTCGATGGTGCTCGAGAAGAACGTCGTCGACCGCTCCGAGCAGGATCCCGCGTTCGTCCAGATGTTCCCCTCCAGCGAGGTGACCCCGAGCGCGTTCGCGCCGGGCATTCGGCCGTCGATGGTGTTCGTGGAGCGCGATTCGGGCGTCCTCCGTACGACGAAGCGCCGTGCGAGCGCGGAGATCGAGGGAGCGCGCGCGTAGCGTTCGTCCGCTCGTCGCGACCCTCCCCCGATGGCCGAGCCCGAACCGCGCGTGTTCCCTGCCTCCGCCGCGAGCCCCGAGACGGCCCGCGGCGACCGGACCGGTCCACGCTCGCCCGAGCGGGACCCTGACTCCAGCGCCGCCGTCGACGAAGACGCGCCAGGCGAAGCGAACGAAGGCCGAGCGCGACGCGAGAAGACCGCAAAAAAAGAAAAGAAGAGCGCGTCGAATCCGAAGAAGAAAACCTCGAAAACACGAAAGAATACCTCGAAGAAACGTCGTCGTCGCGCGTTCCGATTCACACGCGAAGGCAAGATGTTTCTCGCCGTCACCTTCGGCGTCGGCCTCGCGGCGGTGAACACCGGCAACAACCTGCTCTACCTCGTGCTCGGCCTGATGCTGAGTCTGCTCCTCGTGAGTGGCACGCTCTCCGACGTCGCCCTCTGGCGCGCGAAGGTCGAGCGGGTGCTCCCGAAGCGCGCGCAGGTCGGTCGCCCGAGCGTGATCTCGCTGCGGCTCACCAACGACAAGCCCGTGCCGGCCTACGCGGTCGAGATCGAGGATCTCGCGCTCGACGAGGACCACGCCGATCGACGGTGCTTCTTCCTCAAGGTCGCGGCCCGCGGGGAGCAGACGGCCACCTACCGACGCGTCCCGACCCGCCGCGGCTGGCTGCGCTTCGAGCGGATGATGCTCCGCACGCGTTATCCCTTCGGGCTCATCGAGAAGGGGTGGCCGCAGCGCGTGCCCGGCGAGCTGCTCGTCTACCCCGCCGTGGTGCCGGTCGACGTGCGCCGCATCCTCGGGGGCGCGGAGGGCCTCGGCACGCCCGACCGCCGCCTCGGGCGAGGCGCAGAGATCGACGGCCTGCGCGAGCACCGCGAGGGCGACGAAGCGCGCAGCATCCACTGGCGCCGCAGCGCGGCCCTCGACCGCCTCGTGGTGCGCGAGCACACCGCCGAGGCCCGCGCACGTCTCACGCTCTTGCTCGACGAAGCACGCCCGAGCTTCGACGGTTTCGCTGAGTCGGCGGGGTCAGCCGCCGACGAAGCCGTTCGGTCGGCGGGGTCAGCCGCCGACGAAGCCGTTCGGTCGGCGGGGTCAGCCGCCGACGAAGCCGACGCCGCCGCGTGGGACGAAGCCTTCGAGGTCGCCGTCTCCGAGGCCGCGTCGCTCGCGCACGCCGCGCTCGAGGCGGGCGCCGCGGTCGAGGTGCGCACGCGACGCGGCGCGTCCGCGCTGGTGCTGCCGGGCTCACCCGCCGATCCGATCTTTCGGTTCCTCGCGCTGCTCGAGACGATCCCGAGCCACGACGCGCCGCCGCTCACCGCGCCGCGCGGATCGGTGGTGCATCGGATCGCGGTGTCGTTCGGGTCGGCGCAGTCGACGTCCACGTCGAAGTCGCCGTCGCCGTCCACGTCCGCGTCCGCGTCGCCGTCCACGTCGCCGTCCACGTCGCCGTCCACGTCGCCGTCCACGTCGCCGTCCACGTCCACGTCCACGTCCACGTCCACGTCCTCGTCCGCGAGCTCCTCCTCGGAGGCCGAGTGAAGTTCGCTTCGCTGCACGCGCTGGTCTCGTACCTGCTCGCGGGGGTCGGATTTCTCGCCCTCTCGCTCGGCGACGAGCTGGGGCTCGGGAGCCGGGTCGTCTTCGGGGTGGGCTGGCTCGCGAGCCTCGCCGTGTCGGACGAGCGTCGGTTGCGACCTCGCTACCAAGCGGCGTGGAACTTCCTCCTCCTCGCGTACCTCGCGACCGCGCTGCTCCGCGTCCTCTTCCTCGGCGAGGGCATGCTCGCGCTCGGGCTCGAGCTCGCGGGGGTGCTGCAAGTCATCAAGCTCTTCCAGCGCCGCTTCGCG
The DNA here is from genome assembly GCA_025453555.1 of Myxococcota bacterium. GTDB lineage: Bacteria > Myxococcota_A > Polyangia > Polyangiales > Houyiibacteriaceae > JACKEH01. The sequence goes on from JALOQC010000189.1 coordinate 8,336, forward strand.
AAAGACCACCAGCAGATCCAGGTCCTCGCGTTCCTCCACCTCATCGCCGCCACGATCCTCAGCACCGGCCTCGAGTACGCGCTCGTCTTCTTCGCCTACGTGCTCCTCGTCCCATGGATGTTCGCGCTCACGCACCTGCGCACCGAGATCGAAGCGCACTACGCGACGGAAGCCGAAGGCGACGAAGGCCGCCGCGCGGTCGACAAGGTCCTCGCCTCGCGTCGCATCGCCGGTTGGCGCTTCCTCTTCGCCACCGCGTCGCTCGCGATCCCGCTCTTCCTCGCGACCGCGGCCTTCTTCCTCCTCTTTCCGCGTGTCGGAATGGGCTTCCTCTCCTTCGGCGACGGGGCGGGTCGCCAGATGGCGGGCTTCTCGGGCGAGGTCGAGCTCGGCGGCTTCGGCGTGATCCGCACCGATCCGACGGTGGTGCTCCGCGTGCTTCCCGATCCGAACGAGGCCGATCCGAACGAGGCCGATCCGAACGAGGCCGATCCGAACGAGCGCGCCGACACGAACCGCAGCTTCCGTCTGCGTGGCACGAGCTTCGATCGCTACGAGGACGCGCGCTGGTCGCGCAGCCCCGAGCGCCCGCGCCGCGTCACGCCCCAGCTCGGCACCTTCTCGCTCCAACGCCAATCGCGCGGCCGCGAAGCGCGCTTGCAGATCGTGCTCGACGCGATCGAGCCGCCCGTCCTCTTCTTCCCGATCGGCACCGTCGGCCTGGAGCTCCCTCCGCGCGTCGAAGGCGGCATCGACGTGCAGCGTCAGCTCGTGCGCGGCCGCGGGCTCGACGTGCGCTACCTCGACGGCGACGGTCTGCAGCAGCGCTACACCGCGATCTACGAGCCCGATCGACCGTTCGACGTCGAGGAGCTCACCCCCGAAGAGCGTGCGCTCTACGTCCAGCTCCCGCGCGATCTCTCCCCGCGGGTGCGCGCGTTGGCCGTGCGCGTCGCGGGCGACGGCGACGACTCCACACGGGCCCGGCGCGTGGAGGCGTGGCTGCGCGACTCCGGCGAGCTCGCGTACTCACTCGAACAACCGGACACTTCCGGCCGCGATCCTCTCGACGTGTTTCTCTTCGAAGCACGCCGTGGTCATTGCGAGTACTTCTCCACTGCGCTCGCCGTTCTCCTGCGTTCGATCGACATCCCCGCCCGAAACGTCACCGGCTTCGTCGGCGGGACCTTCAACCCCTACGGCGACTACTACGCGATCCGCCAAGGCGACGCGCACAGTTGGGTCGAGGTCCACGTCGGCGATCGTTGGGAGACGTTCGATCCCACGCCGCCTGCGCGCGGCGAGGTCGCGCCCGCCGACACTGGCTTCTTCGCGAGCGTCGACGCCCTCGTCGACGCGCTCCGCACGAGCTGGGACGACGACGTGGTGGGCTACGACCTGCGCCGCCAGGTCGAGGGGCTCCGAGACGCGTTCCGATGGTTCCGCCGTCTGCGCGGGAGCGCCGACGACGACGAGCGCCGCGGCGCATCGGAGCCGGAGGGCGCGCCTGGCCGTCGTGTCCCTTGGATCGGCGGCACGATCGTCGTCGTGCTCGCCCTCGGCGTCGCGTGGATGGTGCGCGCGGCGTGGCGGCGTCGCCGACCGGTCGCGGAGGCGCACCCCGCCGCGAAGCTCTACCGCGTGCTCGATCGAAAGCTGACCAAGCTCGGGCGCCCGCGTCCCCCTGGCCGCACCCCTCGGGAGCACGCCGACGCGCTCCGGGCCGAGGGATACCTGGGATCGGGCGTGGTCGACGAGGTCACGGAGGCCTACCTCGCGAGCCGCTGGGGCGAGGTTCCCCTCGACGTCCGGCGGTTCCGCGCCCGGATTCGGGCCCTACCCAAGCCCGACCGCGCGTGACGGCGAGGGGAGGTCTGGCGAGACCCTGGGAGAAGCCGACGAGTGTAAATGCGACTCACCAAGCAGCGGGGAGCTCACTTGCCGGGCGAGCCCCGACGTCTCGCCTCCCTCGACGTCACCCATTTGGGTGATGCGTCATCGACGGCGCGGGGGAACCTGCGACGTTTCGGATCACCCATTTGGGTGATGGTCATAAATCGCCCAGGCCGCAAATGTCCGAGATCGCGAAAGATTCTGGCAACGCCCGCGGCTCTCGGATAGCGTTCAACTCCGACAGGCGATGGGTCTCGGTGGTCGCGTGGATGTGCTCCACGCGCGAGCACCCGCAACGTCACGTCAGGTCGACCGCCCCCAAGACGTCCCGAGCCGAGTGAGCCGCATCCGATCGAGCCGCCAAGCCCCTCCAGCCCGACCCTCGATCCTCGCACATTCCGCCCGATCTACCTCAAACGAGGTAGAAATCCTCTCCAGACCCACCGCAACTCGCTGCGGACCTACCTCGGAGCAAGTAGCTCCGAGGCGGTGCTCCCACGCGCGTCGCCTCGCACGACCCGCACCATGCTTCGCGCGACTGTGCCTCGCGCCATCCTCCGGCGCCCTCCTCGCCACCTCGAGCACGGTCGAGGTGCCGCGATGAACGGCACTCCCTACGTGTGGGGGTCGTTCCTCCACCACCCGCTCCGGATCCTGTACGACGATGGCGAGCCGCTGGGGTCGTTGCTCGCGAACCTGCCCTTCGATCTCGACGATCTCGCCCGACCTGGGTACCGAGTGGCGTGGCGGGACGCGGTCACCGTCACCGAGCGCATGCGGGATCGTCTCGGCGAGGACGGCGTCGCGCACGTCGTCGGTCGACACGTCGAGACCTTCCCGCTCTACAACACGCTCGCGAACACCCTGTCGCGTCCTTCGACGACCTACCGCGTCGTCCTCTCCGTGCTGACCGTGGTGTCTCCGCTGGAGCTCACGCGGGTCGACTTCGTGGGCACCACGTTGACGACCGAAGTTCGACTCCTCGCCCACGCGACCCCGTCCGTCGCGGTGTTCGAGGCCTTGGGCGCGCTCGTCCGCGCGCTCCCCACACTCTACGGACGCTCGGAGGCCAACATGCGCGCAGAGATCGACGGGCAGCGCGGCTTCTACGAAGCCGACATGGGCGACTACGACGCGCGTCGTGCCTCCCCCACCCGCGAGGCGGCGACGAGCCTGCTCGAAGCGCTCAGCACCTTCGACCGCGTGACCCGCGGGGCGATCCTCGCGCAAATCCTCGACTTGCTCGACGAGCCCGAGCGACGCTCCAGCACCCTGCTGCTCCAGGAGCGTCTCGCGCTCACGCGCACCGAAGCGCGAGTCGCCGCGCGCCTCGCCGACGGCCGCCCCGTCGCCAACATCGCGCAGGAGCTCGGCATGGCCGAGGCGACCGTGCGCACCCACCTGCGCAACATCTTCCGCAAGACCGGCGCGGGACGGCAGGCGGAGCTGGTCGCGCTGGTGCACCGCACGCTCGGCAACGGAAGCTGAGAGCAACCGCCCCGTGTACCGATTGCCATCCGTGCGATCGGCCGAGCTTCTAGTCAGCTTCTCCGAGGGTCTGTCGCCAGACCCTCCCCCACGGGGCGTGAAGCCCCGATGGGGCCCCCTCCCACGAGCCTTCGCTCGCTACGCTCGCTGCGCGCC
>JALOQC010000609.1 GCA_025453555.1 Myxococcota bacterium
GGGGTCCACCGCCGCGGGCCCAGACGCCTCGCGCACCGCGACCACCTGGGAAGCGGAGTACGACGCGCTCGGACGCCGCACCAAGAAGGTCGTCCACCGCGCCGACGCGAACGGCGCACCGGTGCGCGACGAGTGGCGCTTCGTCTGGGACCGCGACCGCCTCGCGGCCGAAGTGCTCCCGGACGGACGGCTTCGTCTCTACGTCTACCCCGACGCCGTCGCGCTCGTGCCCATGCTCGCGGTCGAGTACGCGAGCACCACGAGCGACCCGCGACGAGGCCGCGTCTACAGCTTCCACACCGACCACCGCGGCGCGGTCGAGCGCGTCGAGGACGCGGCCGGGAACGTCGTCTGGGAAGCCGAGCTCGGGCCCTACGGCGAAGCGAACGTGCTGCTGGGCGCGGACTTCCATCAGCCGTTCCGTCTGGTCGGGCAGTACTACGACGCCGAGACGGGGCTCTGCGCGCATCGGTACCGCATGTACTCGCCCGAGCTCGGGCGGTTTCTGGAGAGCGACCCGATTGGGCTCCAGGGCGGGCTCAACGTGTACGCGTGGCCGGGGTGCCCGCTGGTGGTGACGGATCCGTTGGGGCTGGGGTGTCCGCATGCGGAGTCGGGGTCCAGCGCCACACCGCCGGCAGAAGCGGAGGGGACGCCGACGCCTGGTCCGACTCGGCCACCGCGACGCCTCGAGGAGATGTCCGATGCGGAGTTGCGCGACCATTGTGAGACGCGAGCGCGCGAGCTGCAGGCCGCCTACGACGCTGCGCATCCCCGACAAGCGCGCGCCGTGACGCTGTCGGTGGGTGTGGTGCAGGACTCTCGCGGTAGAAGGCGGGTCGTGGTAACGACGAGCGCGGATGGTCAGCGCGTGCCGCGTGCGGTTCGTCGAGCATTGGGGCCTGGTGAGTCGGTTCGAGCCACCTCTCCGAGGCTGCGTCGACGACGCGAACGGAACCCAAACTTCGACGAGAGTCGCCCGGCACACCCTATCGACAATCCGAGGACTCGTTCACGCACCGTGGAGGTCGTCGATAATCCTACGCCGCCGCCTGCCACCACTACGCAGCCGTACACTCGCGCTGAGCGAGGGGTGCCGGTCTCTGGCACTCGACACCACGCTGAGCAGCGTATGGAAGCTGGGGCCGCCGCAAACGGCGAAACGCTTCTGGCACAGGCGCCGACACGACGGTGCTGTAGTGGATGTCAAACAGCTTTGGGCCCGGAGGGACTATCGCGCGTCCCGGAAAGCCTTCGAGGAACGGAATGACGTTGGACCTGAACGCATTTGACGAGCAAGACAAGGCGAGACTCATGGCGTTTTCCGGAACGCAACGAGTTGCGATGGGATGCTGGTGCTGCGAGCGACTCTTGCCTCTCTACAAGCAGTTTCGGCAGGGAGAGGACTGGAAGGTTGTTGAGCCGGTCGTCGCCGCCGGATGGAAGTATGTCGCTAAGGGCAAAGTGTCGTTGCCGCGTTCACTTTGGGATAGAGCGGGGGAACTCACTTCCTTCTATTACTTCGAAGGAATGCCGCTTGTGTTGTTCGGTGTATCCTCGGCGACCAGTCTGCTTCGTGCCATCAAGGACGCAGGCGAAGAGTACTCCGCAACGACCGTGGCGAGGGCGATATTGAGTGTTCGCTCGGCTGCGGACGAGGTCGACACGGTTCTAGGGTCGGCGCCTCGAGCTGCGGACGAAGCCCGCGCTTGGATTGAGAGTGCGTTCGAGCGCCTCGCAGCAGGAGCGCCTCTCGAACCGTCTGGGGTCGATCTCGAGACGGGGGCCGGACTCCCCGAGTGGTGGTCCGACCTCGTGGCGCATCCAAACCCCGTTCGTCGCGTGAAGCTCGACTGAGGCGAACCATGGATTCGTTTGAGGACAATCAGGAGCAGTTGCAGATCGCCGACCATCGTTCGGCCGTCGCGCTTGCAGCGGCATGCGCTGAGAGAACGCTCAGACTGTATGCGGAGCTCGGAAGTGGCGATGCGGGCGTGCTGATGCAGTTGGTCGAGGACCTCTGGGCTTGGGTCGACGGACGAGAGGAGCTTCAGGACGTCGATTCCCGTCGGGAGCTGGTCGAAGAGTACGCTGACGCACACTACGACGAGGGAGACGATCTACTCGGGCACGTCGTCACGACCGTTCTCGAGGCGCTCGATGCGTACGTAGCGCGCAAGCCTGAAACCGTGGCGCTTCACGTGGCCCGTGCACTGGAGACCAATGCCGAGATTGCGGAGGAGTGCGATGGGATGTTGTCGGACGCAGTCGCGCCGCCGAGCGTGACCGCCCACGAAGAGCGCTGGCGGCTAACCGCGATCAGGCAAACGCTCCAAGGCACTTGGATGGATCGGGCGACCCTGCTCGACGGAGGTTCCCCGTGGCTTCCCGCGGTCATCGCGGTCGCGTGATGCGAGTTGGACTACACCGCGCGTGTGAGCCTTCACAGTCAGGCTCTAGACTGATGGACACGGCGTCATGACGCTGGTGGCTAGCATCGAGGATTGTCGACGCGAGATTGCTGCTCGCGCGGACGGATTTCTCACGTTTCGCACTCGGCGCGCGATGCTGCGTGCCATCGGTTCGACGTGGTCCGAGGTCGAGCAGACGCTGGACGACGTGCTCTCGGAGAGCTACCAGCCCAGTCATGCGCACCTCGTTCGTGCCCACCTTGCGATCCTCTGCGCCAAGAGGGTTCTACCGGTCTGGGAGGCAAAGTTCGGAAAGACGCACCCCCATCGGCTCGTCGATGAGTCGGAGCAGTTGATGCGTGGTGCGTTCGACCGAATGGCGCTTCGCAAAGACGCGATGAACTTCAAGTCCGCGGCACTGGATGGCGGTGCAGAACCAGGGCCCGACGGATTCGGGTTCTTGTACGCAGGCTACGCGTCGGCGTTCGCAGCGAACGTGGTGGTGTGGGACGAGTTGCTCGCTCCGGACGAAGAAGAGGGCTGGGGACAAGAGATGTTGGATGAGCCGGAAGACCCGGACTTCTTCGACTGCGCAGCATGGGCTGCCGCGGCGGCTGCGGGGGACTTTCCGTGGACCGAGCAGAAGCAGTGGTTCTCTCCAGACAAGAGCCGTGCGTTCTGGAGTTGGTACCTCGACTCTGCTGTACCAGAGGCGCTCAAGCACTTGTCGCCGTAAGCCAGAGCCACAAGCGTCTTTGAAACCTCAATAGGACACGGGCGGGCCGACCTACGACGAGCTCGGGCGCTGCAC
>JALOQC010000190.1 GCA_025453555.1 Myxococcota bacterium
GGAGGGCGAGCTGCGCTGGCGCTTCCCGACCGAAGGCGACGCGGACACCGGGCTCACGCTCGGACCGAACGGGCGGCTGCACGTCGCGGCGGGGAACGACCTCTTCGCGATCGAGCGCGACGGAAACGTGCGCTGGAAGTTCCGCGCGGGCGGGAAGCTCTTCGCGACGCCGGCGATCGCGGACGACGGAACGATCTACGTCGGCTCGCAAGACGATCACCTCTACGCGGTTTCGCCCGAGGGCGAGCTCGTGTGGTCGTACCGCACCGAGGGCGACAACGACTCGCCGCCGGCGATCGGAGACGACGGCACCATCTACTTCGGCAGCGACGATCGCCGCGTGTACGCGCTCGCGCGCGACGGGAGCCTGAAGTGGGCGACCGCGCTCGAAGGCATGGTGCGCGCGCCGGTGGGGCTCGGTCCGGCGGGGGCGATCTACGTCGGTGTCTTCGGCCCGCGCCCACGCGTGGTCTGCCTCGACGCGCGCGACGGCTCGGAGCGTTGGCACTTCGCGGTGACCATCGCGGACACCACCGAGATCGGCGTCGCGTCGGGACCGCTCGTCGATCGCGACGGCAACGTCTACTTCGGCGCGCACGACGACTACGTCTACTCGCTCTCGCCGAGCGGCGATCTTCGGTGGGCATTCCAGACCGATGCCGACGTCGACTCGAGCCCGGTGATCGCGCCGGACGGCACGCTCTACATCGGCAGCGACGACTCGAAGCTCTACGCGATCCGCGCGCCCTGAGCGTCGAGGACGCGGGCGACGCCGCGCGCTTCGCCCCTACTTCTTCTTCGAACCGAAGAGCTTCGAGAGCAGGCCGTCGTCCTTCGGAGGCGGGGACTTCGAGCTTCGCGGCGGGGGCGCCTTCGATCCGCCGGGGGGCGGCTTCGAGGGCTTCGAGGAGTGCCCTCGCATGTCGGCGATCCGCTTCATGCGCTGCGCTTCCACGTTCCTCGGGTAGAGCTCGTGCACCCGCTTCCAGATCGCGAAGCTCTCGTTCTCTTTGCCGGTCCGATGGAGGATCTCCGCCTTCGTCACCAGCGCGCGCTCGCAGCGATCGTCGCGCATGAGCGCCGCGTCGAGCGCGCGCAGAGCGGCCTCGATCTGACGAGGATCCTGCGTGCCGTGCTGCTTGAAGATCACTTGGCCACGCGCCGCGTGGTAGTCGGCTTCGTCGGGGGCGAGCAGCAGGATCTCGTCGAGCAGACGCAGCGCGGTGCCGAAGTCGCGCTTGCGGACGAGCACGTCGATCTTCTGGAACTGCATCGCGGCTTCGAGCACCGCCTGGAGCTCACGCTCGGCCTTCGGGGTGCCGCCGCCGCCTTGCACGGCCTTCAAGTACGGGCCGCGCTTGTCGACGTCGACGAGCGTCTCGTGTGCTTCGGTGAGGTGACGGAAGATGCGTTCGGCGGTCGGCTTGAGCGGCAGCAGCTCCGGGACGAGCCGATCGGGATGCCACTTCTTCACGAGCGCGAAGTACGCGGTGCGGGCTTCGTCCGGGCTCACGGTCTGCGGGACGCCGAGCATCTCGAAGAAGGTCTGACCGTCGATCTTCTCGGCGTACGCGACGATCTCGCGCCAGCGTGCCGCGTGCTCGGCCGCGAGGTTCGTGGGCATCGCGGGCGGAGGCTCGGGCTCGCCGGGGCGGCGGGTCGAGTTGGAGCTCGGACCTCGCGCGCTGGCGGACGAGGCGCTCGAAACGCTCGCGGAACTCGCCGTGGCGGTCGTGGCGGTCGTGGCGGTCGTGGCGCTCGGTGCGGTCGGTGCGGTCGGTGCGGTCGGTTTCGCGGTCGACGTCTCCGCGCTCGGGGGGACGAAGAACGACTCTTCGAACGCGTCGGGCTTGCGTGCCGCGGGCGACGCGCTCGACGTCGCCGGGGGGGACGCCGTCGCGGCCGCGTGTGGTCCCGTCGCACTGCCCGAGGTGGCGCCCGAGGTCACGCTCTCGACCAGGCTCTTTCGTCCGATCTCGCCGCTGAAGATCTCGAGCTGCTGCGTGATCGCGAGCAGGTAGAGCAGGCGCATCGCGATCTTCGGCTCGCCCGTCGTCTCCGCGAGCGCGCGCGCCGACTGCGGCTGCGCGCGCAGCACGTCGAGCACCGCGCGCTCCTTCGGCACCAGCTCGAAACGCCCCAGCGCGGTCGAGGCGTTCACGCGCACCGGGCGATCGCCGTAGCGTGCGAGCACCGCGTCGACGACGTCTTGGCGCACCCCACCACGCAGCGCGGCCGCGAGCAGGTGATAAGGATCGACGGTGTCACGGAGCTTGGTCTGGCCGACGAGATCCGAGTCGTAGAACGCGTAGGGCCCGCGGACACGATGGAAGAGCGGCAAGAGCCCACGCTCGAGCGTGGCGGCGGGCTCCAGCAGACGCGCGTCGACGGGGACGCCCTGCGCGAAGAGCACGCGGTCTTGCCCAGCGCGCTCGGTCTCCGGCCAGATCGCGAGCGTCCCGTCGAGGCCCCGTTCGAGCAACGAGAGCAAGACGTGCGCGAGCGGGGTCTGCGCGAGGTCGCCTTGCGCGAGCGGTTTGGGTGCTTCGGTCATCGCGCCGAGGTCGAGCATGCCTCAGCGCCGGGCCAGGGGGAAACCCGATCGTGACACTTCGGAAGGCCCGCCAGAAAGCGCATTCGGTGGGTCCGAGCGTCGCGAACACGAAGGAGGTGAGCACTCGGAGCTCCGCGTGCACGCTCACGCTCACGCCCTCGCGTTCACGTCGCGCCGCCCTCGCGTTGCCGCCCTCGCGTTGCCGCCCTCGCGTTGCCGCCCTCGCGTTGCCGCCCTCGCGTTGCCGCCCTCCACGCTCATCCGAGCATCGTCCACGTCGTGCCCGAGGCTCCGTCGTGCAGCTCCACGCCCTTGGCGGTGAGCTCCGCGCGGATCGCGTCGGCGCGCGCGAAGTCCTTCGCCGCGCGGGCCTCGACGCGCGCTTGGATCTGCGCCTCGACCCACGCGCCGTCGACGCCGGCCTTCTCGGCGCGACGATCGCGGATGCGCCCGAGCACGCGGACGGCGTCTTGCCCGCCGAGCCCGAGCCGGGCGTCGAGCACTCCGAGGGCGGCGTGGGCCGCTTCGACGGAGCTGCGCGCGACCTGACCCTTCTTCGCCGCCGCGGCGTCGCAGAGCTCGTTGATCGCCTTGAGCAGCTCGCTCGTCGCCGCGAGCGCGACCGGCATGTTGAGGTCGTCGTCGAGCGCGCGCGCGAGCGCCTTCTCGAAGCCCGCGATCTCGGGCGCGGGCTTCTCTTCGCGCGGCACGACGCGCCCCTCGGGGATCGACGCGAGACGGTGTTTGGTGCCGTAGACGTACGCGACGCGGCGCTCGGCCTCTTCGAACTGCGGGAAGCCCGTCACGTGACCCGCCTCGTCGAGCGTCCAGTCGAGCGCGAGCGGGGCGCGGTAGTGGACGGTCATCGTGAAGTAGCGGACGGCCTCCGGCTCCACGCGCTCGAAGAGATCGCGCGCGGTGAAGAAGTTGCCGAGGCTCTTGCTCATCTTGGTCTTGTCGACCTCGACGAAGCCGTTGTGGACCCAATGATCGCAGAACGTGTGGCCGGTCGCGGCTTCGCTCTGCGCGATCTCGTTCTCGTGGTGCGGGAAGACGAGGTCGAGCCCGCCGCCGTGCAGATCGAGGGTGTCGCCGAGGTGCTCCGTGCTCATGGCCGAGCACTCGATGTGCCAGCCCGGACGACCACGGCCCCACGGCGAGTCCCAGCCTTCGCCGTCGCTCGCCTTCTTCCAGAGCGCGAAGTCCGCCGCGTGCTTCTTCTTCGCGCTCTGCTCGGCGTCGAGCCGCTCGCTCGCGCCCGCCTTCATCTGCGACAGATCGCGGTGACTGAGCTTGCCGTACGTCGGAAACGACTCGACGCCGAAGTACACGTCGCCGTCGACCTCGTAGGCGTGGCCCTTGTCGATCAGGGTCTGGATCATCGCGAAGATCTGCGGGAGATGATCGCTGACCTTCGGCTCGACGTCGGGCGGCAGGTTGCCGACGCGCGCCATGTCCTCGTGGAAGAGCGCGGTGAAGCGCTCCGCGAGCTGACGCGGCGTCTCGCCGTTCTCCGCCGCGCGCTTGAGGATCTTGTCGTCGATGTCGGTGACGTTGCGGACGTACTTGACCGCGAGGCCGCTGTGCCGGAGGTGCCGCACGAGCACGTCGTAGACCACGTAGCAGCGGATGTGCCCGAGGTGCGCGTAGTCGTAGACGGTCGGGCCGCAGACGTAGACCTTCGCCTTGCCGGGCTCTTGGGGCGCGAAGGGTTTCTTGTCGCCGGACAGCGTGTCGTGGAGTCGAAGCATGGGCGGCGGATGATGCGCACCGGAGCGGGTGTGGGCAACCGCGCGGCGTGGAACCACGCGGCGACCATGCCCATGCGACGTGCCGCGCGACGTGCCGCGTGACGCCGACGTCGATGCGTCGCGCGGGCATCGCGCGGAAGCCGGCACGTGAGCACGCGGCTACGCTCAGCGACGGTTGCGGCGATCGAGCTCGTCGAGCCACTTCGCCGCCAGCGGGGCGACGAGCGCGAGTCCGACGAACACGAGCCAAGCGGGCGCGAGCACGCCACAGCGTGGCGCCCGGAGAACCCCACGAGCAAGCCCAGCAGGTCGGACGGGTCGGACGGACGCATCGGGCAGGTCGGGCAGGTTGGGCAGGTCGGGCAGGTTGGGCAGGTCGGGCAGGTCGGGCAGGTCGGGCAGGTCGGGCAGGTCGGGCAGGTCGGGCAGGTCGGGCACGTCGGCTCACGGATCGAGCGGCGCCTCGGGAGCGAGCGCGGCTTGCGAGGCGACCGGCCGCGCGATACGGGGGCGCGCGATGTCGCACTCGTTCCCCTCCGAGCCCTGGACCGCGGCCTTCGCGGACGCCGTCAACGCCAACGAGGTCTACCGCAAGCACGGCGCGCCGTGGACGTACGGCGCGGTCGCCATGGTCTGCAGCGCGGATCCCTCGCTCGGGCTCACGGAGGACGTCGGCATGATCCTCGACGTCGAGCGCGGCGAGTGCCGCGGCGCCAAGCTCGTGAAGGGCATGGACGCGGTGATGGACACGCCCTTCGTCATCGTCGCGCCCTACGCGCGTTGGAAGCAGGTCATCCGCGGCGAGATCGACCCCATCAAGGCGATGATGGAGGGCAAGCTCAAGATGACGAAGGGTCATCTGCCGACGATGCTGCGCTTCGTCGAGTCCTCGCGCGCGCTCGTCACCAGCGCGACCGCGGTGCCGACGACCTTCCTCGACGAGTGAGCGGCGCGCTGCGAGCGAATCGGCGAGCAGAGAATCTGCGCGCGAGCGTCTGCGAGCGAAAGTCTGCGAGCGAAAGTCTGCGAGCGAGAGTCAGCGACCGAGAGTCTGCGAGCGAGAGTCAGCGACCGAGAGTCTGCGAGCGAGAGTCTGCGAGCGAGAGTCTGCGAGCGAGAGTCTGCGAGCGAGAAACGGAGCACGCACATGGAGCCCTCGATTCACCTCGCGCCTCGCGCGGAAGAGAACGGCTACGCGGTGATGGTCGCGCAGCTCCTGCGCCAGGGCCTCGACGAGCGACCGGCCAAGAAGAGCACGCTCGCGAAGATGCACGGCCGCGTCACGCTGGTCGTGACGGATCTCGGGCTCACGGTGACGATGGTCTTCGAGGGCGGCCGCGTCGTCGTGCACGACGGCTTCGCGGGCATCCCGGACGTCACGGTCCGCGCGCCCGCGGAGTGGCACACGAAGATGAGCCTCGTCGAGCTCGAGCCACGTCTCGGCCTGCCAGATCCGCGCGGCGCGGTGACCAAGGAAGTCCTCGAAGCCTCCAAGCGCGGCGAGATCCAGATGCACGGCATGTGGAGCTCGCTCCCGCTGGTGCTGCGGATGACGAAGATCCTCAGCGTGGCGTGAGACGTGGTGGGCGGGCGCGATGTGGCTGGGGAGTCCCGCGAGTTGATCGCTGATCTCGGATGAGGTTGGGGGCTTTCTCGCGGAGATCCCCGCTCACGCCAGAGCCGGATTCTTCGATTCACGGCGAGGAGCTGCGATGGAGAATTGACGTTTCTGGAGCCGGCCGCCAGGCCGAGCGACCCGACGTCACGTGAGCGTCGCCGTCAGGCGACCGAACCAAACCAATCGTACGACCGTGGTAGTACGCTCCGGCGCAGATGACGGTCTCCTCCCGCGGCCTCTACGAGGCTCTGATCACCGAGGCGCTCGAGGCGGAGCTGCGCACGCTCGACGGGTCGGCGCTCAGCCCCGAGCGCGGGCCGCTGCACCGCGCCGAAGCGGCCGATCGGGTGGCGCTGCATCTCGGTCGAGCGATCGAGCGCGCGTTGGCGGCGGTGCCCGACAAAGAGCGTATTCAGGTGGCCACCTCGCTCGCGCGCGGCGTGCTCGACGTGGTGGTCCGCGCCACCGCGGCGAGCGCGCTCGAACGAGAAGCGCTGGTCGAGCCCGCCGCGGTGCTGCGTAGCCTCCGCGCCACGCTGCCGGATGGACGTGCCGAAGAGATCCCGACTCCGTTGATTCCGCTGCTCGACACGACGTTGCTCACCAACGCGCCCGGCGAGCCTCGGGTGGGTCGACAGATCGAAGCGGAGATCCACTCCGCCGATCGCATCGACCTCGTGATGGCGTTCATCCGCCGCACGGGCATTCGACCACTCCTCGAGGCGTTGCGCCGCCACTGCGAGGCCGGACGCCCGCTGCGCGTGCTGACCACGGTCTACACCGGCTCCACCGAGGCGAGCGCGCTCGACGAGCTCGCCGCCATCGGCGCGGACATTCGGGTTTCGTACGACGAGAGCACGACGCGCCTCCACGCCAAGGCGTGGCTCTTTCACCGCAACTCGGGCTTCTCGACCGCGTACATCGGCTCCTCGAACCTCACCCACTCCGCGCAGGCGACGGGCCTCGAGTGGAACGTCCGTGCGTCGCGCGCGCGCAGCGCCGCCGTGGTCGACAAGGTCGCGGCCGTGTTCGAGACCTACTTCCACTCGGGCGACTTCGTGCCCTACGAGCGAGAGGCGTTCCTCGATCACGTGCACACGTCACGACGCGCGCGCCGCGACTCGCTCCTGAGCCCCATCGAGCTCCGCCCCGAGCCCTTCCAGGCGCGCATGCTCGAGCAGCTCGCGCTCGCACGACTCGAAGGACGACACCAGAACCTCCTCGTCGCCGCGACGGGCACGGGCAAGACCGTGATGGCGGTGCTCGACTACGCGCGCCTGCGGACGTCGTTGCCGCGCGCGCGGCTGCTCTTCGTGGCGCACCGAGAGGAGATTCTCTCGCAGGCGCGGAACCTCTTCCGACATGGCCTGCGCGATGGCGCGTTCGGGGAGATGTGGGCGCGGGGCTTGCGTCCTGACCACTTCCAACACGTGTTCGCGTCGATTCAGAGCTTGAACGCCGCGGGGCTCGATGCGCTCGATCCGGAATGCTTCGACGTGGTGATCGTCGACGAGTTCCACCACGCCGCTGCGGACTCGTACGTGAAGTTGCTCGCGCACCTGCGTCCGCGCGAGCTTCTCGGTCTCACGGCGACCCCGGAGCGTAGCGACGGAAAGCCGGTGCTCGACTGGTTCGACGGGCGCATCGCCGCCGAGCTGCGCGTCTGGGACGCGATCGATCGCCAGTTCCTCTCGCCCTTCGTCTACTACGGGATTCACGACGGCACAGACCTGCGCGACGTCCCGTGGCGTCGCGGACGCGGCTACGACGCCGAGGGCTTGACGAACGTGCTCACGGCGAACGACGTGTGGGCGCGGCGCGTTCTCGCGGAGCTCGAGCGGCGCGTGGACGACGTCGCCGAGATTCGTGCGCTCGGCTTCTGCGTGAGCGTCGCGCACGCGCGCTTCATGGCGCGTGTCTTCACGGAGCAGGGCCTTCCTTCGATCGCGGTTTGGTCCGAGACGCCCGACGCGGAGAGGCTCCAGGCGCTGCGCGATCTGCGCGACGGCAAGGTGAAGGTCGTCTTCTCGGTCGACCTCTTCAACGAGGGCGTCGACGTGCCCGCCGTCGACACGCTGCTCCTCTTGCGGCCCACCGACAGCCCGACCCTGTTTCTGCAGCAGCTCGGCCGTGGCTTGCGCAGGGCGCAGGGCAAGATCGCGTGCACCGTCCTCGACTTCGTAGGCCGGCACCGCGCGGAGTTTCGCTTCGACCGCCGCCTCGGCGCGCTCTTTCCCGGCACGCGACGCGAGCTCGTGAATCAAGTCGCGCAGGGCTTCCCGCTGCTCCCGGCGGGATGCCACATGGAGCTCGATCCCGTCGCGTCGGAGATCGTGCTCGAGAGCCTCCGTTCGGCGCTCCCTTCGCGCTGGAGCGAGAAGGCCGACGAGCTGCGCCGCTACGCGCAGGCTCGCGAGGAGGTCACGCTCCGAGGCTTCCTCGAAGAGAGCGGCCTCGGCCTCGACGACGTGTACGGCGGCACCCGCTGCTTCTCGGACCTGCTGGAAGCGGCAGGTCTACACACGGCGCCGGCTGGGCCGAGCGAGAAGACGCTGCGTCGAGCGCTCGGTCGCTTGGTCCACGTCGACGATCGCGTGCGCATCGACACGTACCGCAAGCTCGCCACGCAGGAAGTTCCGCCGAACCTCGACCGACTCGACGTTCGGGAAGCGCGACTCCTCCGCATGCTCGTCGGCTCACTCCTGCAGAAGGCCGTCACCAAGGCGCACTCACTCGCGGAAGGAGCCCGACTTCTTTGGCGACATCCTCAGGTGCTCCGCGAGCTCGTTCAGATCCTCGACGTGCTCGCCGGCTCCATCGCGCACTTGCCGACCGCCCTCTCCGAGCTGCCCGAGGTGCCGCTCGTCGTGCACGGCCGCTACACACGCGTCGAGATCCTCGCGGCGTTCGGGGTCGGAGACGGGGCCAAGGTCGCGCCCTGGCAGACCGGCGTCTACTGGGCCGAGGACGCGCGCGCCGATCTCCTCGCGTTCACGCTCGACAAAACCAGCGGACAGTTCTCCCCCACCACGCGCTACCGCGACTACGCGATCAGCCCCGAGCTCGTGCACTGGGAGAGCCAATCGGTGGTCCGCGCGGAGAGCGACACGGGCCGCCGCTACCGCACCCACGTCGCGGGCGGCTCACGAGTCATGCTCTTCGCGAGGCACCGCGCCGACGACCGCGCGTTCCACTTCCTCGGCCCAGCGACCTACGTCTCGCACGTGGGTGAGCTGCCGATGGCCGTGACGTGGAAGTTGCGCCATCCGTTGCCGGGGGACCTGTTCGCGTCGTTTGCCGCTGCGGTCGCGTAGTCTCCGTGTCGTCGTCTGCGTGTGGTTGCGCGTGTAGGTGCGCGTGGTTCCCGCATGCAGTTCCGGTGGCGGACGCGAAGAGCACCCGCACCGCCGGCAGCGCTTTCGTGGAAGTCGACCCGCACGTCGGAGTCGCACCGCACGTCGAGTCGACCCGCACGTCGGAGTCGAACGCACGTCGGAGTCGAACGCACGTCGGAGTCGAACGCACGTCGGAGTCGAACCGCACGTCGAGTCGACCGAACAAGCGCGTGCTGGAGCCGACGAGTATTGCAGCATCCCGGCGCGTGTGCCGGAGAAGCCGGCGCCTACCCACACACCACCTCCACGCACCACGAGTACTCCGGTGTCTTCCCATTCCACGACGTCAGCCCCGTCGTCGCCGCGATCCCCAGCTGCACGTGCGCCTCCTGGAGCTCGCCCACCGCGTCCTTCACGCGCGGCGGTGCGGGCCACACGAGCGGCGTTCCGTCGGGCCGGAAGAAGCGCGCTTCGTCGTCCTCGAGCTCGACCGTCCAGCCGCCCTCGTGCACCAGCCGGTGATGCGCGTCGCAGAGGGTGAGCAGGTTGTCGAGCTTCGTCTCTCCGTTGCGGGACCAGTGCTCGAGGTGGTGTCGATCGAGGAAGCGACGGTGGTTGCAGCCGGGGAAGCGGCAGCGGCCGGCGTCTCGGACGTCGAGCGCGCGAGA
Organism: Myxococcota bacterium; assembly: GCA_025453555.1. Lineage (GTDB taxonomy): Bacteria > Myxococcota_A > Polyangia > Polyangiales > Houyiibacteriaceae > JACKEH01. The sequence goes on from JALOQC010000190.1 coordinate 9,927, forward strand.
AAGCGCAGGAGGAATCGTTCGGGTGCGGCGGCCGACGTCGAGCACGGCGCCGGCTTCGTCGACTTTCACGAGGTCGAGCGCGCAGTCGCAGGCGACGCGGCGCCAGGTCTCGGGGGCGATCCAGGTTCCGTCGTCGAGGTTGGCGACGAGTCCGTCGGACAGGAGATGTGGCGCGAGCTGGATGAGCACGCGTTGGGTGTCGCCGCCGGGGACCTTCTTCCTTCTTCGGCCGGTGGAGTGCGACTCCGCGCGTCGGGTGTCGCCGCCGGAGACCTCGTTTCTCCGGGCGCTGGGGTACGACTCCGCGGAGTGGTCGGCTGCGTCTTCGTCAGCCGCGAGGTTCGACGCCGCAGAGTGGTTCGTGGCGTCGAGGTTCGACTCCGCGGAGTGGTTTGTGGTCTCGCGATTCGACTCCGCGGAGTGGTTCGTGGCGTCGAGGTTCGACTCCGCGGAGTGGTTCGTGGCGTCGAGGTTCGACTCCGCAGAGTGGTTCTCGGCTTCGAGGTCTGCGGAGTCGTTCACGACCTCGACGGTCGCTTCCTCGAAGCCGACGTCGACGAGTCGCACGAAGGCGTCGGCATAGGTCGGCGGCAGGGACGGGCACTCTTCGCGCATCGCTTCGCGCATCGTCTCGACGGCGATGAAGACACGCTGGGCCTCGTCGGGCATCAGCGTGACGACGACCTGGACGGTGCCGTCGCCGCGGGCGCGCAAGAAGAGGTCGCGGGAGTCGAACGCTCGGCGGAGCTGCTCCGCTTCGTCGAGGGGCTCGCCGTCTTCCGCATCGAGGAGCTGCTGTTGGCGGACGCCGCGGCAGATGCGCTCGAGCTGGGACGCGGTGGTGTAGCGGGCGTACTCGAGGAGACGGTCTTCCATCGTCGGGGTCGCTACGCGGACGATGGCGCGGACCTTCGAGTAGGAGAGGGTGCCGGTGCGCATGGCGTCGGCGACCTTCGGCAGATCACGCAGTGCGTGGGCGATGCGGAGTCGTTCGCGCGCGGCGTTCTCGTTCATGCCGATGCGCCACGAGAGCCATGCGGCGCAGGTGGTGGCTCCCGCGTCGGCCCAGTGGCCGCTCTCGTCGATCTGGCGGATCAAGACGAGCTGTCGGTAGGTCGCGGCGTCGAGGTGGGACGACAGCGTCGCGAGCTCTTCTTCGGCAGCCACGGGATCGAAGGACTCTTCCTCGCGAGCGGCGGAGTCTTCGTGCTCGTTCAGCGCGTGGTCTTCGACGTCGAACATGCGGGGACGATCGCATGCGGGTGTGACATCGAACTGAGGTCGACAGTCGCCGCTCGTGAAGCGACTCTCGTGGCGCTCTGGTCGGAAAGCGCCCAGTCGTCGCATCTCGAATCTGGACCGGAATCGACCCCGGTGAGTCGCGCTGGTGTAGGTCCGCGCGAGGCGGTCTTCTCAAGACTGTCCGAGGTCTGAAAAGCTCGAAGCAGATACTTTTTGCACCCCCGATGGCTGCAAAAAGTATCTGCCTCGGGCTTCGGGGACCCCTCGGTGGTTCGGAAAGTACCTCGGAGATGTTTCCCACACCCCTCGGTGGTTCGGGAAGTACCTCGGAGATGTTTCCGGAACCCCTCGGGGGTTCGGAAAGTACCTGCCTCGGGCCCCTGGAACCCCTCGGGGTGCTCCGAAAGTACCTCTCTCGGGCTTCTCGAGGCGCGCGACCTTCCGGATGTGAGCTTGGCTCGCTTTCGGAGCCTGCGAGAGGTTCATCGAGGTTCGTGCCTCGGTGTCCTGAAGAGCGTCGACGCTCTTGGATCGCCAACGGTTGGTGTCCTGAGGAGCATCGACGCTCTCGGATCGCCAACCGTCGACGATCGTCGAGAGCGTCGACGCTCTTGGATCGCCGACGGTTCGCCGCCACGGTCAGCGGTCGGACGTCGCACATCGACGGCGCGCGATCAGCGACGCGGGCTGGTCTCGAGCTCGCCGAGGCGCGCGATGCGGCGCGCGCGCATCACGAGCGCGGCGTTCGTGAGGCCGAGGCGTGCCGTGATCTCCGCGATGGGGCCGTCGTCGGGGGCGCAGAGCGCGCGCTCGAGGGCGTCGGCGAAGCGGGTGGCGGCGCGTTCGTCGTCGGAGTCGTGACCGCGTCGGAACGCGCCGAGCAGCGCGAGCTCGCAAAGGGGACCTTCGGCTTCGAGCTGCGGGCGCGAGGAGACGACGACCGAGACGCGCGCCTGCTCGTGGTCGACGCGGAGGTGAACGAAGCGCCGCGGCTCGGAGGGGCCGGGCGGACGAGTGGAGACGGACCGAACGACGGCCATCCCTTGGGCCTAGCCCAACTGGGGGAGCGTGCCGGTGACGAACGTACGAGAAGCGATGTTTTTCCCGCAGTCGGAGCGGATTCGTTCCGCCGAATCAAACGAGTGTCCGTGCCGAGGGATGGAAACGAGACACGTCACGTGTGATGCGAACGGCGCTCGCGCGATGGGCGTGAGGACGCGATGGATCGGACACCTCCGAGAGCGCGCTCCGCTCGGCGATCGAGCGACGCGCATCACCTGTCTGCGCGCGAGCCGTCGTCTTCGAGGAGGCTTCGAGGAGGCTCGAGGAAGGCGTCGATGGCAGCGTCGATGGAAGCGTCGATGGAAGCGTCGATGGAAGCGTCGATGGAAGCGTCGATGAAAGCGTCGATGGAAGCGTCGATGAAAGCGTCGATGAAAGCGTCGATGGAGCCGAGCCCGCCACGGAGCCGAGCCCACCCGCGAGGACTCCGCGCGATGGGGTCGTGGGCGATATGCTCCGCGCCATGGCGATCACCTACCTCGAGTCGTCGCGTTCGATGCCGCTGGTGCGGCTGCCTCTCCGCACGAGCGTGCTCCCGGTCTCGCGGGGCCGCGTGCTCTTCGCGCCGGCGTCGACGCTGTCCGCGGAGCATTTTCGGGAGCTCGCCGCGGATGGCGTGATCGAGGGCGAGATCACCGACGTCGTGGTGCCAAACCTCTTCCACACCGAGGGCGTGATCCCGGCGGCGAAGGCGTTTCCGAACGCGCGCCTCTGGGCGCCCGCGGGCATCGAGAAGAAGAAGCTCGACGTGCGCTTCCACGGGACGCTCGGCGTCGATCCGTGGCCGCACGAGGACGAGCTCTCGCTGGTGACGCTCGGCGGCATGCCGTCGTTCGCGGAGTCGGTCTTCGTGCACCGCGACACCCGCACGCTCGTCGTGGCGGATCTCGCCTTCAACGTGCTCGACGCGAGCGGCCTCGGCGCGCGGATGATCTTCGGACTGTTCGGCACCTACCGGCGCTTCGGCGTGAGCCGCTTGTTCCTGCGCGAAGTGAAGGATCGGCCCGCGTTCGAGCGCTCGCTCGCGCGCGTCTTCGAGCACGACTTCGACGCCCTCGCGCCCGCCCACGGATCGGTGGTGGAGCAGGGCGCCAAAGAGCTCTTCCGCGCGGCGTTGCTCGAGCGTGGTTGTGTGGTTTGACCGATGAGATGTGGATCACCGCGTCGCCAGATCGACGTTCGGGCGCCGCGCGCGGGGAAACAGCGCGCGGACCAACCTCGCGAGCTCGGCTCGGCGTTCGGGAGGGGTCGGGGCGAGGACCTCGTGCGATTGGAGGACCTCGATGAGGGCTTCGGGCTCGACGCCTCCCGCTCCCACGACCTGGGCGTGGCCGGCTTCGATGCGGGTGGTCTGGACGCGCGGGTCGGCTTCGATCGCGGGGTTCTCTTGTTCGCTCACCGAGAAGACGAGGTCGTCCTCCGCACAGGTTCCGTCGTCTTCGAAGCGGCGGCAGGTGTCGGCTTCGTCGGTGACGATCTGGACGTGCTCGTGGACGCCGGGGTCGAGGGCGTGGGGCTCGGTCCAGTAGCGTGAGCGCGGGTGGATCTCGACCCAGTTGGCGCCCGCGATGCCTTGGCAGACCGCGACCGTGATGCCGATGGAGAGCACGTGCAGCCAGGGGAGGCCGCAGTGCCGCGCGGAGCGGATGCCCGAGAAGGGCGAGGACACGGTGACGAGGCGGAGGTCGCGCGGTTGGGTGTCGACCTCGTCGAGCTCCGCGAGCGCGATGCGCGCGACGAGGCCCCCTTGGCTGTGGCCGAGGAGCGTGATCTCGTGCTCCGGCACGCGCTGTCGAAGCTCGTCGAGGCCGCGCCGCAAGCGGATCGCGGTGCCGCGCAGGGTGCGGCGGTGGTCGTAATTGAAGCAGACGCTCTGTTGACCGTGGAACGCGAAGACCTCGGAGAGCTTCTTGAACTCTTCCCCGGACGACGCGCAGCCGTGCACGATGACGACGAGCGGCTTCGATGGATCGAGCGCGATGGACTCGGGCTGTTCGTCCGCGCAGGCGCCGAAGCCTTCGGCCACGAGCGGATCGGTGCGGTCGTCGAAGCGCAGCGGGACGCTCGGCAACGTCCCACGACCGCACGCCGCGCCCGAGGCGAGGCAGACGAACGTGAGCAGGACCGTGGGTCGCACGACGCGAGGTTACCACCCGGTCGAAGCCGCGGGAGCTGCCGACCGGGCGCGGGACGCGGAGCGTGCGCCAGACGAGTCGACCGAAGACGCAGTGGACGAGGCGTAGGGGGGTAAGCGAGTTGGCGAGTTGGCGAGTTGGCGAGTTGGCGAGTTGGCGAGTTGG